>JBCCLD010000207.1:0-8391 GCA_039027055.1 Bacteroidota bacterium | reverse complement strand
GGGTGTCACCACCCCCGCGGGCCCTTCCTCCTCGGCTTCGGGCCCTCCGGCCGCCCCCCGGTGGGGGGGTGCCCCAGCGGGCGGGCCCCCCCGCGGGGGGGGGGCGGCCCCCCGCCAGGGGTGGGGCTAGCGCAGGGACGCGGGCCTTACTTCTTCGCCTTCTTGGCAGGCTTGATGGTCTCCACGTAGGCCTTGAAGCCCTTCGCGTCGCCCTTGGCGAGGAAGCCGGCCTGCTTGGCCCAGGTCTCCTCGTTGGCGATGCCATCGCCGCCCTTGCTGCCGTCGCCGATCGACTTGCGGAGGCTCGCGAGGCTCGCCTTGGCGACCTGCGCGAACGTCGTGATGCCGTCGGCAGCGAGGGCGCGCTCGTAGACTTTGCCCAAGCCATAGATCTTCTTCAGATCGTCGGGCTTGGCGGTGCCGTTGGTCTTGGGCGCGGCCGTCTTGGTAACCGGGGCCGCCTTCTTGGGCGCGGCCTTCTTGGCGGCGGGTTTGGCAGCAGCTTTCGGTGCTGCTTTCTTGGCCGGGGCGGCCTTCTTGGCAGGCGCCGCCTTCTTGGCCGCCGGGGCGGCTTTCTTGGCCGGGGCCTTCTTCGCCGGAGCCTTCTTGGCAGCCGGCGTGGCTGCCGGCGCGGTCACGACTTCGAGGGCGTCGAGGTACCAGTCTGCGCGGCCGCCGAGGCCGACGACCTGGTCGCCGTTGAGGTCGAGGCCAAAGCCCTCCCCGCCCGGGCCACCGAAAGCGTCGGTGGCACGCTTGTCGGTGTGGATGGCAAGCGCGTCGAGGTACCAGTCCGCGCGGCCCGAGAAGCCGACGAGGCGCTCGCCCTCAGCGAGTTCTACGGTGTGCTTGGTGCCGCCCGGCGCGCCGAGGCGCGGGAGCGTGTGGAGGTCGCCCTCAGAGTCACGAACGACGAGTTCGACCGCGTGGACGTACTGGCCCGCGTAGACGTGGACGCCTGCGATCGTGGCACCCGTGGGCACCGCGACGGTGGAACGCTCCTGGCCGCCGA
The DNA here is from genome assembly GCA_039027055.1 of Bacteroidota bacterium. Lineage (GTDB taxonomy): Bacteria > Bacteroidota > Rhodothermia > Rhodothermales > Rubricoccaceae > JBCBEX01. Next base: position 7,379 of record JBCCLD010000207.1, on the reverse strand, counting down.
GGCCGCCGATGCGATGGGTGTTCGTAGCCATAGTGAGATGTTTCGGGGTAGGGAGTGGCCGATGCGGCCGGAAGTAGTCGAAGGGGTGAACGGACGTGTTTGCCCGGTCCGTTGAAAGATAAAGATGTTTCTTCCGGCACCTCAATCAACTGAGTATTAAGCCTGTGCGCGGTTTTTGTATAGACCGTGTTCGTCTAGGTATTTACGAAGCGCTTCCGGGATCATATACCGAATCGTGTGCCCTTCCGATACGCGCTTCCGAAGCTGCGTACTCGACAGGTCCATGTCCGGCGCGTCCACGACCGTCACGGCAGCGCGTAGGTCCTCGGGCAGCTCGCGAAGGTCCGCGCTAAGCCCATCGCCGGGGCGTCGGTAGACTCCGAGGGTCACGTGGCGTAGGAGGTCGTGCCACCGATGCCACCGCTCAAACCCCGCCAGGCTGTCGCCCCCCATGAGCAGCACCAGAGCCGGCTCCGGGTGTGCAGCGCGCATCGCCTCGACCGTGTCGATGGTGTAGGACACACCGGCGCGGCGAATCTCCAGGTCGGACACCACGAAGCGAGGATTGCCCGCGATGGCGAGCTTCACCATCGCCAGCCGATGCTCGGGGGCCACGGCGTCGGCATTGCCCTGCTTGAACGGGGAGGTGGCGGCGGGCATCCACACCACCCGCTCCAGGTCTAGGGCCTGGCCCATCGCCTCAGCGATCGCCAGGTGTGCCACGTGTGGGGGATTGAACGTCCCCCCAAACAGGCCCCAGCGCGCCGTACGTCCTGTCGAGGTCATGGTGTCTGCCTCGTCCACGTGGTTGCTCGTGGCCGTACGCGGGCCGCGCGGTTACCCGCCCGCCCGCGCCGCAGCGGTATCGTGTCCGCGCTGGGCCACGTCGTAGACGGACTCGGCCTGCCGCACGAGCGGTGACTCGGGGAAGATCTGGACGAAGCGGTCGTAGGTGTCCAATGCGATCTGGAACCGTCCCGCCTGCCTGCTCGCGATGCTGTTCTGGGCGTAGGCCGTCTGTGCGCGTAGCGCACCGAGGAGGGCGTCGTCCGTGTAGGGCGAGCTGGGATAGGCGTCGAGCACCGCGAGGTAGGCCAGCGAGGCCGCCTCGTAGAGTTCGCGACGCATGTAGAGCTCCCCTACCTCGTACTGCTTGCGGGCGAGCTTCTGGTTCAGCTCTTCAAGCCGCTGCACGGCCTGGTCGGAGCCGTCGCCTTCGGGGAAGCGTCGGAGGTAGCCCCGGATGAAGCCGATGGCGCGGCGCGTTTCAGTCTGGTCGAGTTGGAAGGGGGGGGAGAGGCGGTAGTAGCTCTCGATGCGGCCCAGCTCGGCTTCTTCCTGGCGCGGGTCGTTGCGGTAGAACTCGATGAAGCGGGTGTACTCGCTGCCCGCGAGTAGAAACTCGCGGTTGCACTGGTAGGCCTTGGCGAGGTAGAGCTGCGCATCGTCCGCCCACTCGTGCGTGCGGCCGAAATCGAACACGCTGCGGAAGTGGTCGACGGCGCGGACGCACTTGCCCCGCTCGAAGTCGGAGAGGCCTTTGTTGTAGGCTTCCTCAGGCGTGTCCGAGGAGACGCGGCCGGCAGCGCTGCACCCTGCCCAGAGGACGAGGGCAGCCAGCACGGGAGCGAGCAGAAGAAGACGCGAGGGATGCGTCATAGGTCGGCGAGGTGGGCTAGAGTTCGGGTCCGATGCGTCGGCGAACGGGTCGGCGGAGAACGTGAGGCTCCCTGGCCTTATTGCCAGGGGCAGCCGGGATTCAGTCAGGGCGAGGTCGAGTGTTCTTCGACGAGATGGCTGGGCGACGAGATGGCTGGGCGACGAGATCGTTATTCGACGAGGAGGCGCTGGCCGTCGCGGACTTCCACGAGGTAGAGGGCTTGGTTGCTTTGCCCACCGGCCAGGTCGATGCGGATGCCAAGTCCCTGGTAGGGCCCGGCGCCGCGGAGGGCGTTGGCGAGCGCGTCGCGGGGGGCGTCTTCGGTGCTTGGGAGCGAAGCGAGCCGGGCGAGGAGGAAGCGGGCGGTGTCGTAGCCGGTGTAGGCGAGCCGGTCGGGATCGACACCGCCGGAGAGAACGCGGTAGCGCTCTGCGAATTCGCGTCCGCCAGGCCGCGCAGAGTCTGGGACGAAGTCGAGGGTGTAGGCGAGGCCATACGGGGAGGCGCGCTCGATCTCGTTCATCGTGTGCCAGACGCCGTTGCCGAGGAGGCGCAGGCCCGGGCCGTCCCGGCCAAGCGCGCCGGCCTGATCGAGGTTGCGTACGACGTTGCGCATGGTCTGGTCGGCGTCGCGGCTGTCGAGAGGGACGTAGAGCACGTCGAGGCTGCTGAGGTCGGACCCGGGGAGGCGCTGGGTGAGGGAGAACCAGTCGCGGCGGTCGCCGAGGAGGTCGTAGACGGGTACCGTCGCGCCGAGCCGGGTGGCCGTCGCGTCGAAGACGGGGGCCATGCGGCCGCCCGTGCCGTCCTGCTCGGCGACCACGCCGAGGGTGCGTGCGCCGAGGCCGTCCAGGGCATAGCGCGCCATCGTGCGGGCGCGGGTGGTGGGCGTGGGGTTGAACTGGAAGGCGTAGCGGCGGCCCTCGGTGACCGCCTCGTCGGTGGCCATCGGGGCCAGGAGCGGGAGCCGGCGGCGCTCCGCCGCCTCGGCAGCATCGAGCGCCTCGGCGCTGTAGAGCGGCCCGATCACGGCGCCCACGTCTTGGCTGGCGAGCAGCCCGAGCGCCACGCGCGCCCCATCGCTGCTGCCCTGCGAATCGCGGAACACCATGCGCACGGGCGTCGCCGGGTTCGCCGCGTTGTGCTCGTCCACGGCGAGGCGGATGCCGTTGAAGAGCGCCTGGCTGAAGTTGAGGTCGCGCTCGCCCACAGGCAGCATGATCCCCAGGTGGAACGGCCCGCTCGGCTCGGTACGGTTACCGCGCACCGACGCTTCGAGGAGGCGCTGCGCCTCGGGCGCGTAGCGGCTGCGCGGGAACTGGTTGACGAACGTGGTGAAGACGCCCATCGCCTCAGGAAAGTGGCCTGCAGCGTAGTGTGCCTTGCCCGCCATCAGGTAGGCCGCGGTGGTCGTCGTGGTGTAGCCGTATTCGGTGGCGGCCTGCAAGAACCAGGTGGCGGCAGCCTCGTAGTCGCCCGATTCGTAGCGCACGAGGCCGCGCTCGAAGCTGGCCTCGGCGGGGGCACTGGTGGCGGCCTCGGCGGGCTGCGCGGAGCCGGGAGCGGCACCGAGCACGGCGAGGGCAAGCAGGACTGCGAGGGAAAGCAGGCGCATGGCGGGCGGGGGGTAGAGCGGAGCAAACTACGGTGCCTGCTCAATCCCGCCCGTGAATGCACGTCGGATTTGCCGTGTTTGGGCCTCCTCCACGTTCTACTGGATTCGCCTCTACTGCGTCCAGGTCAACGCGAACGTGTTCGGCCCGTCGACGATGGCGCGGCCGTAGGTCTGCTGCGCGCCCGTCGCTGGGTTGATGAGCGTGATGCGCGCGCGCTCGGGAAGCGAGAAGGTGTCGAGATCCTCGTTGTTCTCACCTCGATACCCCAGCTCCTCCGGACCGTAGAAGGCGGGAGCAAGCGTGACGTCGAGCGTCTCGAAGGCACCGCCTGCATCGGTTTCGCCGCGCACGTCTGGGCCCTCTGTAGCGTCGGGTGCCAGCACCGCCCACCGCGCGCCGGCGAGGGAGTCCAGCACCGTATCCCGGTCTTTCATCCGGACGACGTAGACCCCTGAGGGCTGATCGACCGACTCCCACTTCAGGGTGTGGTTTCCAAACAGCGTCGTCCCTTCGAAGCGCGCCACGACGGCGTCCGACAGGTCCGTGATCTCAAACGCCAGGTCGAGCCCGTCAGTCCCAGAGGCTTGGCGCGCAAGGATGGGAGATTTGTTACCCCTTGCCAAGATCTATCCTCGACACACGCGCGCTACCTCGATAGGGCCTCTCCCCCGCGCCGGCTGCGGATTTCGCTTCCCTTCGCAGGGGAACCGTCGGCGGGCCGTACCTTTTCGAGCTTCTTCCGTCTCCCTCACCTCTTGCGCCCCACCCCCTATGCCGCGCGCTGCCATCACCGCCGTCGGCCACTTCCTCCCCGAGGAGCGCCTCACCAACGCCGACCTCGAGCGCCTCGTCGACACCAACGACGAGTGGATCCGCACCCGCACCGGCATCTCCGAGCGCCGCATCCTACGCGACAAGGACAAGGCGACGTCCTACATGGCCTCGCGCGCCTGTCAGGAAGCCCTGGACAAGGCGGGCGTCGCCGCTGAGGACGTGGACCTCATCATCGTGGCCACGGTGACCCCAGACATGCTCTTTCCGGCCACCGCGTGCCTCGTCCAGCGCGATATCGGCGCGACAAAGGCCTGGGGCTACGACATCCTCGCGGCGTGCTCGGGCTTCCTCTTCGCCCTCTCGACCGGCGCACGATTCATCGAGGCGGGCAAGCACGAGCGCGTCCTCGTAGTCGGCGCGGACAAGATGAGCTCGATCGTGGACTTTACCGACCGCACCACCTGCATCCTCTTCGGCGACGCGGCAGGCGCCGTTCTCCTCGAAGCCACCGACGACGCTGTCGACGGCAAGCCGGTGGGCGTACTGGAGTCCGTGGAGTACGTGGATGGCTCGGGGGCCGACTACCTCCGCATGCAGGGCGGCGGCAGCCTCCACCCTCCCAGCCACGACACAGTCGACCAGAAGATGCACTACATCTACCAGGACGGCCGCTCGGTCTTCAAGCGCGCCGTCGAGGGGATGGCCGACGCCGCCGTCGAACTAATGGAGAAGGCTGGGCTCACCAGCGACGAGGTGCGCTACCTCGTCCCTCACCAGGCCAACCTCCGCATCATCGACGCGACGGCCCGCCGCATGGGCATCCCGTCGTCCCAGGCGATGATCAACATCGAGCACTACGGCAACACGACCGCCGCCACGATCCCGCTCTGCCTCTACGACTGGGAGGACCAGCTAAACCGCGGCGACAACCTCGTCCTGGCTGCCTTCGGCGGCGGCTTCACCTGGGGCGCCGCCCACGTTCGCTGGGCCTACGACGGTGCTTCCGTTTAGCCGTGCAGCCGTGTTGCTGTGAGACTTCGGCCACACGGCATCACTGAACCACTGCAACACGTCTTGCCCATGCTTGCCTACCTCTTCCCTGGCCAAGGCTCCCAGTCGGTTGGGATGGGCGCGGACCTCGCGCTCTCGTTCTCCGAAGCCAACGCTGTCCTCGACGAAGCCAACGCGGTCCTTGGCTTCAGGCTGACCGACGTGATGTTTGGCAGCGCCGACGCCGCCGAGGCGCAGCTCACGGAGACGCAGAACACGCAGCCTGCGCTCTACGCGCACAGCTTCGCGGCGTTCACGATCCTCGAAGCGCGCGGCGCGCAGCCCGACGTGACGGCAGGGCACAGCCTAGGCGAATACAGCGCTCTCGCTGCCGCAGGGGCCTTCACCTTCGCAGATGGCCTGCGCGTGGTGCGCCGCCGCGGCGAGCTCATGGCGCGGGCCCGTGCCGGCACGATGGCCGCCGTGCTCGGCCTCGACGACGCCGTCGTGGAGCAGGTGTGCAGCGACGTATCGGGGACCGGTGAGGGTGTGGTGGTGCCCGCCAACTACAATGCGCCGGGCCAGGTCGTCGTCTCGGGCGATGTGGCGGCGGTGGAGCGAGCGACGGACGCGTTTAGCGAGGCTGGAGCCAAGCGGGTGCTGCCGCTCCCGGTGAGCGGAGCCTTCCACTCGCCGCTCATGGCCGATGCCCAGACCGAATTCGCCGCCACGCTCGACGCGCTCGACATCCGCACCCCGCGCTGCCCTGTCGTACTCAACGTGACGGCCGCGCCCACCACCGACCCCGACGAGATCCGCCGCCGCCTTGTGGAGCAGCTTACCGCGCCAGTCCGCTGGGCGCAGTCGCTCGCCCGCATCCAGGCCGACGGGGCCACGCGCTACGTCGAGGTGGGCGCGGGCAAGGTGCTCTCAGGCCTGGTCAAGCGCACGCTCGGACGACGGACAGATACTGCCCAAGCTGGGACGGTTGATGATTTTTGATTTAGGACCTATCCGAAATGCCCTCTCGGCCAGGGTCTGTAGATGGGGGCCTGGCTGCACACACGTTGGCCTGCGCCAGAGCTGCATCGCCGACGCGGAGCCTGCCCCGGACTCCGATCCGGGGGCCTCGTCTGCTGCGCGCGCCTTGGCCATCGCCTGTTCGCTCAGGCTTCGCTGGTCAAGCCGACTGTACGGATAGATCTCAAATCATTGGGCAACCCCATTCTGATAGGCTCTGTGCCTTCCTCGTCAACCACCCCTCTCCCCTCCTATCCAGAAGAGGTACTCCTCTCGCCGCAGTGCAACAAACGGTACCGATCAGACTCAATTTGTCTGAGGACGTAGGCCAGTCGATTGACGCGTTGAGATTTTCGATAGACGATGTGCCTCCTCGCTTTTGCTCCTCCTAGCACGCACGCTCTCTCCCATTTACAATCTCAACTCATACATGGAACATCTCAAATCAAAGACCGCGCTCGTGACGGGCGGGACGCGCGGGATCGGCCGCGCCATCGTGGAAGCCTTTGCCGACGCGGGCGCGAAGGTGGCGTTCACCTACCGCTCGTCCACCGAGACTGCCGATGCGCTTGTTGCCGACCTCACCGCGCGCGGGGTTGAGGCGATGGCGTTCCAGGGTGACGCCGCCGAGATGAGCGCTGCGGAGGAGGCGGTCAAGGGCGTCCTCGGTGCCTGGGGCCAGCTCGACGTGCTCGTCAACAACGCGGGCATCACGCGCGACACGCTCCTCATCCGCATGAAGGAAGACGACTGGGACGCCGTCATCGAGACGAACCTCAAGAGCGTGTTCAACTTCTCGAAGGCGGTCTACCGCCCGATGATGAAGCAGCGCGGTGGCACCATCCTCAACGTGTCGTCCGTGGTAGGCGTGATGGGCAACCCGGGCCAGGCGAACTACGCCGCGTCGAAGGCAGGCATCATCGGCTTCACGAAGAGCCTCGCCAAGGAACTCGGCGCGCGCGGCGTGACGGCCAACGTGATCGCCCCGGGCTACATCCAGACCGACATGACTTCGGAACTCGGCGACGCCGCCCGCGACGCGCTGATGGCCAACCTCCCGCTCAAGCGCCTCGGCGACCCCGCCGACATCGCCGCCGCCGCCGTCTTCCTCGCCTCCGATGCGGCGCGCTATATCACCGGCCACGTCTTGCATGTGGACGGCGGCCTTGCCATGTGAGCAACCGCGCAACTAGGACGTGTGGACAATCGGTCTGATCGGTGCTCACGGCCTCCGTTCGGCCTCCGCCCACCTCTACAGAATGGGGGGTCCACTCGTCACTCGATCCTACGGGATCGCGCTCCTCGTGCGGCTTTCGGAG
>JBCCLD010000206.1:0-8444 GCA_039027055.1 Bacteroidota bacterium | reverse complement strand
GGACACCTTCACACGTGGACACCTTCACACGTGGACGCGCGGATGGGGCATCCGCGCTGCATACGTTCACACCCAAAGCCGGCCTCGAAGTTGGGGACCCATCGCAACGATGCTTCCGGATTTGGTATGAGAGGGGTAGAGCGGTACCGTGGTGCCACGCCCGGTTGAACCAAACGCGTCGGAACATGCTCGATCTAAACAGGCTGCCCGTTCCAGAGTCGGTATGGTGTGCGGTCGCGAGTGTGATACTGGAGCGGACCGAAGAGCCCAACGGGAACGTCGTGTACGGGACCAAGCACTTCAAGCCGAGCGCAAAGGTCTATGTGATCCGCGCGTATTGGGGTACGGAAGGTGAAGCCGTCACCGTAATTGGTCGTCACCGGAAGTCAGGCCGCTTCATCACGCTGATCATGCGTTCGGCTTACCTCGCAAACTGGCGTGTCCGAGGAGTCTTCAGGCCTGCTGTCGTGCAACGAATCGCGGCATACCGAGGAAATGGGTGGCTTGCGGACCGAGGACGGTCCTACGCAACGCATCTGGTGGAAGGGCTAGGAGGACGCACGCAACCGTTCGTCACGAGGCGCCCGGCGGAGTAGGCCGAGAGCCGTGGCACACAAGAGTGGGGGCGCGTCACCGCGTGGCTATGTTGTAGCCCTCGACCCGACCCCACCTCACGCTCCTCCGATGCCTGCCCCCTTCCGCCTCCCCGTGGTGTTCTTCGCACTGGTCCTCAGCGCGTGTGCGACGGCCCAACCACGTCCAGACGATGTAGACCCCAGCGCCACAGCCACGGCCGACACGGAAGCCCTCGTGGCCGAGGTGCTCGACGCGGTGCCGCTCGTGGACGGGCACAACGATCTCCCGTGGGCGATCCGCCGCGCATGGCCTTGCGACGAGGACCCGGCGCGCTGTGCTCGGCCCAACGCGCCGGGCAACGTCGGGACCTACAACCTCCGCGCGACGACCCCCGGCCACACCGATCTTGCTCGCCTCGAAGCAGGCCGCGTAGGCATCCAGTTCTGGTCGGTCTACATCCCATTCTCGACCGCCGAGGCGGGGACGGCCGCCGTGACCCAGCTCGAACAGATCGACATCGCGAAGCGGGTCTTCGCGCGTTACCCGGACGTGTTCGTCGAGACGCCCACCGCCGACGAGGCCGTGGCGGCGTGGCAGGACGGCAAGATCGCCTCGGTGCTCGGCATGGAGGGCGGGCACGCCATCGAAAACTCGCTCGGCGCGCTGCGCATGTTCTACGACCTCGGCGTGCGCTACATGACGCTCACCCACTCCGGTACCATCGACTGGGCCGACTCGGCCACCGACGAGGCGCAGCACGACGGCCTGAGCGTGTTCGGCGAGGAGGTCGTCCGCGAGATGAACCGCCTCGGGATGCTCGTCGATCTGTCGCACGTCTCGCCCGCCGCCATGCACGACGCGCTCGATGTGGCCGAGGCCCCGGTCCTCTTCTCGCACTCGTCGGCGCGCGGCGTCACCGATCACGTCCGAAACGTTCCCGACGACGTGCTCGCGCGCCTGCCCGAGAACGGCGGCGTTGTGATGGTGACGTTCGTTCCGTCGTTCGTCAACAGCGAGGTGCAAGCCTGGTGGGCCACCCGCTCCGCCCTCATGGACGCCGCTCGTGCCGACTCGGTCTCAGCCGACGAACTCATCGCGCGCCTCAGCGCCTGGGCTGAAGCCAACCCCGCGCCTAGCGCTACGCTCGCCGACGTCGCGGACCACATCGACCACGTGCGCGCCGTCGCAGGCATCGACCACGTGGGGCTCGGCGGCGACTACGACGGCATCAGCACCGTCCCGGTCGGACTGGAGGACGTGTCGACGTACCCGGCGCTGCTCGAAGAGTTGGCCCGGCGTGGCTGGACCGCCGAGGACCTGCGCAAGCTCGTCGGCGAGAACGCGCTCCGGGTGTGGCGCGAGGCCGAAGCGGTCGCGGCCCGGCTGCAGACCGAGCGAACCGCCTCGACGATGCTGCTCACGGAGGACGGTACGGAGTGAGCCGCTCGGTCTCGTAGCAATCCGAAGCGAGTGGGGGCGGATTGAGGGTTCTGGGTCAGGCTTCGATGCTATGGCCCAAGCCCCTAGATGGCCCAAGCCCCTAGATGGCCCAAGCTCCTAGATGGGCCTAGATCCCGCGGCTTCGTCCGCTCTGCGGACGTTGCTCGGGATGACCTCGGTGTGGGTTCAGCAGCCTTACCGCACGACCGTGAGTCGGGTCGTCGTCTCCTCGTTCCCGGCGCTGAGGCGGATGAAGTAGGCCCCGGCGGCAAGGCGGTCGGTGCGCAGCCGTAGCGTGACGTAGCCCGCGGGCTGCTCGCCCTCGGCCAGGAGCGCCACGCGACGCCCGAGCAGGTCGAGGACCTCCACGCGGATCGGGCCGGCGTCGGGGAGCGCCAGCTCCAGCGTCGTCTCGGTGGTTGCCGGGTTGGGGTAGGGGCCGTCGAGCGCGAAGACGAGCGGCAGGTCGGCCTCGCTGCTCACGACCACGCCGTCGCCCGCGATCACGAACTCACTGAAGGCGGTGATGCCGCTGCCCACGAGCGCGCCGTCGCCGGGATCCACGCTCGTGGTGACCTCCTCGAACGCGCCGGCGCCGGCGTCGGCGCGGCGGTAGATCGTCACGCGCTCCGGGTCGGCGAGGCTGGCGAAGGCGTCGGGGTCGAAGCGGACGGAGGCGCTCTCGAAGGCGAGGCCGTCGGTGGCCGAGATGACCCACCGGTAGGGTGCGAGCGTCGCGTCGGGCAGCCCCTCGGTGTTCTCCGGCGCGGCGTTCGCGAAGAAGACGCTCAGCCCGCCCGGCGTCGTGACGTTTTCGAAAGCCACGTCGAGGCCCGTGGGCGCGAAGAACGAGACGAGGTCCGTGTCGATGAGAACGGGCTGACCTGTCGAAGCGGCGGAGCCGTCAGCCCGGGCAGCCCCGGTGTTGTCGCTCACGGCGAGTCGCTCCTGGACGAGCACCTGCAGCGCACCGAGCAGGCGCGGTGCGTCAGTGACCCCGATGCGTTCCTGCACGAGGAGTTGCAGCGCAGCGAGTAAGCGCGGGGTATCGGTGACCCCGATTCGCTCCTGTACGAGCAGCGAGAGTGTCGGCGGAGGCGGCGCGTCGGCGGTGTAGGCATAGGCAGCCCCCGCGTTGCTCGACTGGTCGTCGTCACCTGGGGACCCGATGACGAGGCGCTCGCCGTCGAAGGCGAGGCTCGTGCCGAGGCGGTCCGTGCTACTTCCTCCGGTCGGGAGCAGCGTCCGCGCGCGTACCCAGCCGCCAGGCTCCCGGACGAACTCGGCGGCACCGCCTTGCCCGCCGATGCCGAGTGCCCCGACCCACGCGCGGTCGTCCTGCGCGGCTACGCTGGCACCGAGGCTCTCAAACCGCTCGGCGTCCGGGTTGGTGAGCTTCTGGTCCTCGCGCCACGTCGCGCCGTCGAAGCGGAAGACGTAGACCGCCCCAGTGTTGAAGCCGCCTGGTCCGTCCACATCATCGGCTCCGACGAGCAGCTCGTCCGGGCCGTTGAAGGCGATGCTCGTGCCCAGTCCGTCCGCTTCGGTAGCGTCGGAGGCGGTGAGCTTGGCTGCGCGCGTCCAGGTCCCGCCCGGCGCGCGGTCGTAGATGAAGACCGCCCCGCCGTCACGGGCTCCGTCAAGGTCCACCGCGTTGGACGCCACGGCGAGGCGGTCCCCCGCCAGCGCGACCTGCCGTCCGAAAAAGTCAGCGGTCCGTCCGTCAGGGTCCGTGAGACGGGCAACCCTCGCCCAGGCCCCACCTTGGCGCTCGAAGACGTAGACCGACCCTTCGTTGAAGTCGCCTTCGCCAGGGGCCCCGACCGCAATCCGGTCGCCGTCGACAGCGACCGCGTCGCCGAACGCATCGTTGAACTCCTCGTCGTCGTTCTCCGGGTCGTCTATGAGCACCGCGCTGACCGACCAGACGCCTGCGCTGCGTTCGTAGACGAACGCCTCGGTAGTAGCTCCAGAGGCGCCCACGACGAGGCGGTCGCCGTCGAGCGCGACGGCCCGCCCGAAACGCTCGGCGCGTTGCTCGGCGGTGGCCACGTCTACTGCGCGGAGGCGCTGGCCCTCCGTCCACGCGCTCGTGGCCGCAGCGCCGCGGTCGAAGAGGTAGACGGCCGCGTTGTCAGAGCCGACCGCGAGCGTTGTGCCGTCTAGTGCGAGCGCCGTGCCGAAGGCGTCGTTCCGGTCGCCGTCGGGAAGGGTGAGCTTCTGCTCCGTCGTCTCGATCTGGCCGTGTGCCGGGGCCGCACCCAGCGCTAAGCCGAGTGCGACGACGGCAAGCAGGGAGAGGAATCGCATGGCCTAGTAGTCGAACGACAACTCAAAGCGGACGTCCACGGACTGCCCCTCAGCCACCGCCAGAGGCGTGTCCAGGCTCCGCAACGTGAAGATGCTCTTATCGAGACCTGAGGCGGTGCTGCGCGTCTCGATCGTGCATGGCTCCGAGACGGTATAGAGGCAGGTGGCTACCCGAGAAGAGACGAGGTTGACCTCAGAGTCCCGATCCGCCGTGACCGTGCCCGTGAAGCGCGCGAGGACGATGGGGCTCCCGTCAGACTCATCCAGCTTGGTGACCGTGAGCGGGAACGTCTCGGGGGTCCCGAAGAACGGGTCCTCCGGCTCGATCAGGAAGCAGCCGACCGGAGTCCCGGAGGCATCCGTGCAGGGCTCCTCCACGCCGGGCGCGTTCGTCCGTACCTCAAGATAGAGACCAGCGATCCGGTTGAGCTTCGTGAACAGGTTGATGAGCAGGTTGGCCCCGTTGCGGGTCAAGTCGTTCGTGAACTCTACTGACTCGTCGAGGCTGCCGTCGGCGTTGTAGACGGCGAGCGTCCAGGTGCCGCGGACGTGGATGCCCGCATCCTGAGCGAGGGTGGGGCCTGCGAAGAGGAGCGCGGCGAGGAGGAGGGCGAAGGCTTGCATGGGGAACAGGAAGGACGGTAGTGAAGGCCGGACGGAGAACACTACGGGAAACCGAGGCGGCAGGGATCACGCGGTCACGTCTGGGCTGCACATCCACCGGGCTGCGCCCGTATGTTTGCCGCGTTCCACCACCCCCCCGATGGACAACGCCTCGATCCCCGACCTCCTCGCCGCGGCTGCCGAGGGCGATGCCCAGGCCGTCGAGCGCCTCTTTCCGCTGGTCTACGAGGACCTCCGGCGCCGCGCCGCCCGCCAGCGCCGTGCCCTCCTCGGCGGAGCCACGCTCAACACGACGGCGCTCGTCCACGAGTCGTACCTCAAGCTCGTCGCGAGTCCGCCGCGGGCCAACGACCACGCGCACTTCCTCGCCATCGCGGCGCGCGCCATGCGGCAGGTGCTCGTGAGCTACGCCGAGCAACAGCGCGCCCAGAAGCGGGGTGGCGACGCGCGCGCCGTGGGCCTCGACGAGGCACCCACGCTAGTTGGCAACGCCTCCGAAGACCGCAGCGACGATCTCCTCGCCCTCCACGCCGCCCTCGACCGCCTGGAAGAGGCCGTCGGCGAGCGCCCCGCCCGCATCGTCGAGTGCCGCTTCTTTGCAGGGCTGTCCGTAGAGGAGACGGCGATGGCCCTGGGGGTCTCAGCCCCGACCGTCAAGCGCGGCTGGCGCGCGGCGCGGGCCTGGCTCTACACCCGACTAGAATCCGACATCCTGGGCAGCGCCGGCTCGGTGTGAGGCCACGTCCGCGTCCGTGATCCGCCGCGGGCTGCCTTCCGGTATACACGATTCGAAGCTCCCGACGACCCCTATGAACGAAGCCCGCTGGAACGAGATCGAGCGCCTACTGGACGAGGCGGCCGCGCTGCCGCCCTCGCAGCAGGCGGCGTACTTGCGCGAGGCTACCCCGGACGCCGAACTCCGCGCCGAAGTCGAGGCGCTGCTGGCCGCTGACGCCGAGGCGACGGTCTTCTTCGCCAACCTAGGCGAGGCCCTGGTCGACGAGGCACTGGGGGGCGATCCTGCGCTGGAGAGCGAGATCGGACGCTGGCGGCTCGTGGAGCGGGTGGGGCGTGGGGGTATGGGCACGGTCTACCGCGCCGAGCGCGCCGACGGCGTCGTGCAGCAGAGGGCGGCGCTGAAGCTCCTCGACACGATGCGGCCAGACGTGGTCGCGCGGTTTGCGCAGGAGCGGCAGATCCTCGCCCGCCTCGACCACCCCAGCATCGCCCGCCTCGTGGACGGCGGGGCCACCGTCGAGGGGCGACCCTACCTCGTGATGGAATACGTCGACGGCCTCCCGATCACCGACTACGCGGCCCAGCAGCGCCTGTCGGTGGACGACCGGCTCGCGCTCTTCGGCGACGTGTGCGCGGCGGTCCAGCACGCGCACCAGAACCTCGTAGTCCACCGCGACCTTAAGCCGTCGAACGTGCTCGTCACGCCCGGCGGCCCAGGGCAGCCGCCGCGCGTCAAGCTGCTCGACTTCGGCATCGCGCGGCTGCTGGAACTGGACGATGGCGACGCGCTCACGCGCACCGAGCAGCGGCTGCTCACGCCGGAGTACGCCGCTCCCGAGCAGGTGCAAGGCGAAGCCGTCACGACGGCTACCGACGTCTATGCGCTCGGGGTGCTGCTCTACGAACTGCTCGCGGGGACGCGCCCCTTCGATCTGCCGAAGCGGGTGCTGCACGAGGTCGCTCGGGTGATCGTGGAGGAGGAGCCCGAGCGCCCGAGCACCGCCGTGACGCGTGCCGACGCGCTGACGCTCGCGGTGCCGCCCCAGACGCTCCGCCGCCGTCTCGCGGGGGACCTCGACCAGATTTGCCTCAAGGCGCTCCGCAAGACGCCCGCTCGCCGCTATGCCACGCCCGAGGCGCTCGCCCGCGACGTGCAGCGCCATCTCGACGGCCACCCCGTCGAGGCACGGCCCGCCGCGGTGGGGTACCGCTTCGCCCGCTACGTGCGACGCCACCGCGAAGGGCTCGCGCTTGCCGCCGTGCTCCTCATTGCAGGCCTAGCGTTCGGTGCGTGGCACGTACAACGGCTGCGCACCGAGCGCGACCGCGCCGAACGCATGGCGGCCTACACGATCGACCTGTTCACGACGGTCGATCCGCTCGAAGCCGAGTCGCTACCGCCCGACGCGCCGTTCGCCGATGTGCTGCGGCTCGCCTCGGAGCGCGCCGCGCGCGACCTCGACGGCGTCGACCGCTTCGACCTGCTGCGCGTCCTCGGCCGCACCCGTCGGTCGCTCGGCGACACCACGGCGTATGCCTACGCGCAGGACCTCTATGACCGGGCCGTCACCGACTTCGGCCTCGGTAGCGTGCAGGCGGCTCAGGCGGCGACGGAGCGGGCCTGGGTAGCTGGCGGCCACGAGACGCGTACGGTCGCTGACTCGATCTACCGCGCGACGCTCGACCTCTGGGACGCGCATGCGGCCACGCATCCAGAGGGGCTGGCTAGCCTCCAGAGCGACTACGGGTTCTTCCTCAAGAAAGACCCCACGCGCACCGCCGAGGCCGAGGCCTACTTCGCGCAGGCCGTGGGGGTCTACCGGGCCCTCGGCGACGTCCAGCGCGAGAATCTTGCCACATCGCTCATGCACTACGCGACCGTGCTCGCAGGGCTGGATCGTCATGACGAGGCGGCGAGGACCATCGCCGAATCCATCGCACTCAGCCGGGAACTCTACGGCGAGACGCACGCGAGCTACGGCATCGCTCTCGCCAACGCCGCCACGGTGGCGGGCAGCAGCGGCGATCAGGCAGAGACCGCCCGGCTCAACCGCCTGGCCCTCGAGGCGTTCGCCGCCGCAGGCTTGCCCGACGATCACGAGCTCGTCTTGCAGATCCTCAGCAACCACGCCGTCAACACGGCCGACCCAGCCGAGGCCGTCCGCCTGCACCGGCGCATTCTCGCCGTCCGAGAATCCCAGGGAGAAGGGGACGCAGACCATCCCAGCGTGCTCCAAAACCTCGGGGTCGCGTTGAGGGACGAGGGGCAGGTGGCCGCTGCCCAGGCCATGCTCCAACGCGCCAGGGCCGCCTATCTCGCATCGAGCGACGCCGAGAGGCATATCGCCAGCTTCCCGCTCCTAACGCTCGCCCACCTGCACCTGGACGAAGGCGAGCCTGCCGCAGCACAGCCGTATGCCGCGCAGGCCGTGCGTGAGCTCACCGCCCGGCTTGGCACCGAGCACGGCATCACGCAGTTCGCGGCTGGCTTGCAGGCCTGGGCCGATCTGGAGCTAGGCGCCTCCGACGAGGCGGCCCGCCGCCTCCAGTCCGCCATCGACGCGCTCGCGGAGGTCGCCTGGGCGGCCCGCCGCCGAGACGTGCTGATGGCGGCGGCAGAGCGGTTGGCAGAGTCGGGAGCATGAAGTCGCGGGTCGCAGGAGGGCATGCTGCCCCGCGACCTGCGACGCCCCAAAGGAGCCTACTCGTAGCGCAGGCTCCGCACCGGGTCGGCCGTCGCAGCGCGGAGGGCCTGC
>JBCCLD010000205.1:0-8487 GCA_039027055.1 Bacteroidota bacterium | reverse complement strand
TCGCGATCACCACCATCAGCGTCGGCGCGACGGAGTGCAGGAAGCGGTTCGACTCGCTCGGGCGGATGTCCTCCTTGAAGATGAGCTTGAACACGTCCGCGAACGGCTGCAGCAACCCCTGCGGCCCCACGCGGTTCGGCCCGACGCGCTCCTGGATGATGCCCGCCCCCGGGCGCTCGGCATAGCCGTGCGCCGACGCCGTCAGCAGCAGCCCGTTGAGGACGAGGAAGAGGTAGACCGGGAGGTCGATGACCTCCCAGACGCTGGCAACGACGTTGGCGATCTCAGGCACGGGCTGGGTGGGGGCTGGAGCAGGGCGAGCGTGACAACCTACGGTGCGTAGCCGCCGATCTGCTCAAAATCGCCCGTGAAGTCGTCGGTGTAGCGGAAGTTCTGCGCCTGCCACGTCTCCTGCGGGCGGTAGAACGTGAACGAGAAGCGCAGCGGCTGCCGGTCGTGCCCAACCACGACGAGGTAGTTCACGAGGCGTTCGCCGAGCGGCCGGATCGCCACCACCTCGTAGCCACGGAACGGCCCGACGAGGCCGAGCACCTCGCCCAGCTGCGCCGTCAGCCCGTCCACCGCCTCGCGGTTGCTTTCGATGTACGGGTTGTTCGTAAAGAACGTGTCCACCGCCGCCTCAGCCTGGACGGCGTAGGTGTCGAAGAAGCGCTGCACCTGCGCCTCCGGCGACTGGGCCTCCGGCGACTGGGCCTGCGCGGTCGTGGCGGTGATGAATGGGAAGACGAGGCACGCCAGGAGAGGAAGTAGCTTCCAGACGCGAGCCACTCGGGGGTCCGTAGGTGTGGGCATGTTCGTCAATCGTGCGTGATCTCAGATTCGAAGCCGTAGCTCACCAGGTCCTCGTAGGGAAGCTCAAACTCCCTGTCGTCTTCCAGATGCGTTCGAATGAGTTCGAGCCTACGCATTTCCTGCTCGATCTCAAAGATCCTCTGGCACAGCTGCTTGACTTCTTCTTTCTCTTCGCTCGAGATGTCCTCCTTGGAGTAGAGAGGTGCCGGCTTGCCATTGGCCCGAGCGGTGTGGAGGGACCAGGATGACTCCCCGAGGCGGACGAGATAGGACCGCAGCTTTGCTCTGTTGTCCATGAAGGCGTCCAACTCACCATTCCGCTTCTGGAGACGAGCCCCAAGCTTTTCCAGCCGGCCTGCAATCGCCTCCTTGATCTGCTTGCCACTCTTCTTGAACGCTAACCTGAGGGGCATCGAAACGGGAGACGGGGTTCGAGCAGCGCGACTGGGAGGAGCTACACCGCCTCGCCAACGTCGGCGAGCGCGACGCCCTGCAGGTTCATCGCGGCGTGCGTGGCCCCGGCGAACGCGGGGTTCATGGCGACGAGGTCGTCCATCACGGCGGAGGAGTCGGCGTCGGGGAAGCTCACGCTCTGGACGGCAGCGCCGAGTGCCGACGCGAGGTAGGGAGCCAGCTCCCACAGCGCCTTGGCGTCGACCATATGCTTTTCGTCGACCCAGTTGTCGAACGGCGTGCCGACGCGGTCGAGGCGGCTCTGGCCGGTGCCCATCGTCATGAGGAGCGCGCGGTTGAACGTCCTCGTCATCTTCGCCGGGCGGAGCAGCTGCGCGCGGCCGTCCTCGTTGACGTAGGTGGCGAGTTGCTCTGGCGCGACGGGCGCAGGGAACGCCACCGTGGCGTAGGGCAGCGTCGCGTTCGTCGCGTGCGTGTGGTGCAGGATCACCTTCACGCCGAACAGGTCCGGCTCCGCGAGTAGGCCCGCCGCCACCGGGTCGTCGTCCAGGACGTAGAGCAGGTCCACCTCGCCCGCGTCGAACTGCGCGCGGAGCATCGTCTCGTCCACCGGCGCGAAGCCGAGGCGCTCGACGCCCTGCGTGTTCGGGGCCTGGTCGTCGGTGACGAGCCAGCCGTCGCCCGCGCCCGGGCTGACATGGGGGAGGTACTGCGGCGCGTCGGCACCCAGGGCCGCCGCGAGCTTCGCGAGCAGGTAGTTATCCTCGACGGATGCGCGTGCGGAGCCGAGGAAGACGATGCGCTCCGGCGCGGTCTGCTGCAGGAGCATCGCCGCGCCCTGTACGGCCTGCGCCCACTTCACGCCGCCGCGCCCGCCGTCGCGGAACGTCACAGTCGGACCAGCAGGGCGGTTCTCGTTGTAGGTGCTGTAGCGCAGCCGAGCCGCGTCGGGGAGCCAGAACTCGTTCACGTCCGCGTTGCCGCGCGGGGTGACGCGCAGCACCTGGTTGTCCTTCACCCAGTAGGTGACGTTGAGCCCCTTGCTCCCGAAGTCCGACACCGAGGGCGTGCTGGACATCTCCCAGACCCGCGCCTTGAAGCGGAAGTACTTCTCCGTGAGCGCGCCGACGGGGCAGATGTCGGCGACGTTCATCGAGTAGGGGTCGTCGAACGGCTCGCCGGGCGGGGGCAGCGGGTAGTTCTTGTCGCCGCGGTTGACGATCGAGAGCTGGTAGGACTCGCTGACCTCCTCGGTAAAGCGCGTGCAGCGCGTGCAGTTGATGCAGCGCTCCGCGTCGAGGATCACGTTCGGCCCGAGGTCGATGCGCTTGGGCTTGTGGACCTTCTCGAACTCGAAGCGGCTGCCCTCAGGGCCATACTTGTAGGCCTGGATCTGGAGCGGGCACTGACCGGCCTGGTCGCAGATCGGGCAGTCGAGCGGGTGATTGATGAGGAGCAGTTCGAGGTTGTCCTCGTGCGCGCCCTCCACGTTGGGGTTGGCGTACTGCGTCTCGATGACCATCCCGTCCGAGAGGTCGAGCGAGCACGACGGCATCAGCTTCGGGAAGAAGTTGATCTTCTGCACCCCGTTCTCGTCGAGGACGGGCTCGCGGGTGGCGCGGTCGAACATCGGCGTGCCTGCGCGCACGAGGCACTGGCGGCAGTTGGCCGGAATCGAGAGCGCCGGGTGGTAGCAGAAGTGCGGGATCTCGACGCCTCCGTCGAGCAGGAACTGGAGGGCCTTGGTGCCCTTCTCAAACTCGAATTCCTGGCCGTCGATCGTGACCGTGGGCATGGTGGTGGAGCTAGCGGCGTTCAGCGATGGGCGTTCAGTGTATGCGCGGCGCGGGGCTGCCTACAAGAGGGCCGACCGCGAAGCGCCGTCAGCCCAGCGTCTCCTACGCTTCGTCGGGGTTGGTAGCCTCAGGGACGACGAAGCCTTGGGGCGGATCGGCGGCCTCGACCCTCGCGCCCGTGGCGACGAGCATCACCTGGCGGACGATGCCGTCCTCGCCCGCAGGCGGCACGGTGGCGCCCTCAGCTTCGTAGTGCGCAACGGTCTCTGGGTCCATCTCTGTCACCGAGACGACACCCTCAGCGATCATGCGGACAGGACCGAGGTCCATCGGGAAGGTGTAGACGTACTCGCCCGCCTCGTCGCGCGGGACCATGATGCGGAGGTTGGTACCCGCCGCTTCGCCCTGGAACGAGACCCAGCAGCCTTTCTTCTGGCAGACTTGAGACACGGTGCCCTCAACACGGACGGCGGCCTCGTCGTAGTCCAGCGGGTTGGCGATGACCTCGTTGGCAGCGAGGATCACCGGCGCATCGTCCGTGTCGGCCATCGTCCCGTACGTGACGAACTCGGGCGTGGCCGCAGGCGGCTCGGCGGTGGTTGCCGCATCGGGGGTCGCCGCATCGGGGGCTGCGTCGATGTCGGACAGGCAACCTGCGAGCGCGAAGACGAGTGCGATCAGGAAGAGGTGCTTCATGGCAAAGTGTGGACGTTTGGACGGGTGAAGGTATGGACGTATGCCGGTAGTATGCCGTGCCCGTGGCGGCGTTGCGCAGCCCACGTCCACACGTTCAAACCTTCACACCCCCTCTAGGCGGGTTCGCCTCTACGCAGGTTCGACCGCAACAGTCGCGCCATCGCCGGTGTGGCCGTCGCCGCCGAGGTCGGCCCCGGCGAAGACAGCGGGGCGGCACTTCGCCTCAAACTCGTCGCGGAAGCGGGTGATGGTGTGGCGCACGGGCCAGGCGGCGGCGTCGGCGAGCGCGCAGACGGTGCGGCCCTCCATCTGCCCGCACAGTTCGATGAGCAGGTCGAGGTCGCGGAGGTTGCCCTCGCCGTCGTCGATGCGGGTGACGAGCTTTTCGAGCCAGCCGGTGCCCTCGCGGCAGGGCGTGCACTGGCCGCAGGATTCGTGGTGGTAGAAATGGGTGATGCGGCGGAGGAAGCGCACCATGTCGGTGTCCTCGTCCATGACGAGCATGCCGCCGGTGCCCATCATCGAGCCGGCGTCGCGGAGGCTCTCGGCGTCCATCGTCACGCCCTCGATCATGTCGGCGCGCAGGACGGGCGTGGACGAGCCGCCGGGCACGACGGCCTTGAGCTTCTTGCCGCCCCGGATGCCGCCGCACACCTCGTAGATGAGGTCGGTCATGAGCATGCCGGTCGGGTACTCATAGACGCCGGGCCGGATGACGTGGCCCGAGATGCCGTAGAGCGCGATGCCGGGATGCCGCTCGGCGCCAATCTTGGAGTAGACCTCGGGGCCGATCTCCAGCGCGAGCGCGGCCTGCGCCAGCGAATCGACGTTGTTGATGGTCGTGGGCATGCCCCAGAGGCCCTTCTGGGCAGGGAAGGGCGGCTTGATGCGCGGGTAGGCGCGCTTGCCTTCGAGGCTGTTCATCAGGCTCGACTCCTCGCCGCAGATGTACGCGCCCGCACCCTTGTGGACGTAGATGTCGGTCGAGAAGTCGGTGCCGACGATGTTTTCGCCGACGTAGCCCTTGGCGTAGGCGTCGGCGAGGGCCTTCTCGAAGTGCGTGATGTAGGCGTCGTACTCGCCGCGGACGTAGACGTAGGCGGCCTTGAGCGACATCGCGTAGCAGGCGATGAGGATGCCTTCGATGACGCGGTGCGGGTTGTATTCGAGGATCTGGCGGTCCTTGAAGGTGCCCGGCTCGGACTCGTCGCCGTTGACGCCGAGGTAGCGGGGCTTGTCGGGGTCGACGGGCGGCATGAACGACCACTTGAGGCCCGTCGAGAAGCCCGCGCCGCCGCGCCCGCGCAGCCCGCTCGATTTCACGCTGGCCGCGACTTCTTTCGGGTCGCGCGCGTCCTTGAGGATGGCCGCGATGGTCTGGTAGCCGCCGTGCTTCTCGTAGACGGCGATCTGGTGCAGGTCCCGGATGGGCGGGAGGAGCAGGCGCTTGTAGTTGCGCCAGTCGCCCGCTTTCGTTTCGGGGGCCTTGGTCTGGGGCGTCGGGACTTCCATGGGGTCAGAGGTCGTGCGTCAGCGCGGGTTCGGTCAAAACGTCCAGAGTCGAATGCGGCAGGGTGGGCTGCGTTTCGCAGGGCAGCCATTCTCACATAGCCTTGCACATGTGCCGCTGGGCTTTTCGGCAGCCCGTGCTACTCAACGAGCGGTACGTCGGGGCGGATGACGGGGATGCGGGCGGCGACGAAGCCGCGCAGCGTCCGGTAGGCGACGATGCGGCGGTAGAGCGTGAGGTAGCGCGTCGCCCCGACGGCCGCGACAACACCGGCCACGACGATGCCTGCGAGGACGCCCATCGCGAGGGTTGTGCCGCCGTCGAAGGCGAGCCAGACGAGTACGCCAAAGGCACCCTTTGTCGCGAGCGTCGCGCCAACGATGGCGGCTCCCATCGCGACACGCGCACGCTTGTCGAGGTCGGACAGCCGCCGCTCGATGAACAGGCCGTCCACGGTCTCGCGGAGGTGGCGCTTTTCGTCAGGCGTGAGCGGCTCCATTTCCTGGAGCACGGCGGCCTTTGCGCGGTGGATGTGCTGGATGTCCATCAGAGGCGGCGGCGGAGGGGAAGGGAGGCAGCGGCAAGGTCCGGGAACGAAAGCAGTTCCGCAAGACGACGGGCAACTTTCCTGCCGAGGTAGAAGGCTATGGGCTGTCAGTGATCGGCTGTCGGCGTTGGAAGGGGTAAATAGTCAGTTCTTGTTGAAGGCAGAGCAGCAAGCCGTATGCTGCGATTCCCCAAGCCTGTCATCCCGGACTTGATCCGGGATCTATGCGGAGCATCGCATGGGTCCCCGCTTTCGCGGGGATGACTCAGAAATAAGTTTGGACTATCTCATGCTTGGCAGCCGGTGTCATTGTGCTCCTGCTACTTCGTGGTTTCGGCGATGGGGGCGGTTTGGTAGGAGGTGACGGCCTCGGCGTCAGAGCGGCGGTTGCCGCCAAGGTCGTCCTCGTCCTGCGGCAGCGTGACCGACTCGAACGGCAGCGCGTCGCCCTGTTCGAGCGTCGCGATCACGGCGTCGCACTTGGCCGGCGTGAGGTTGTGGACGTACTGCCCGTTGGTGACCTGCATCATCGGCGCGGAGCCGCAGGCGCCGAGGCACTCGGCCTCGCGGATCTGCCACTGCCCGTCGGCCGACACCTCGCCTTTCTTGACGCCGAGCTTGTCTTCGAGGTAGTGCAGGATGTCGTAGCCGCCCATCACCTGGCACGAGAAGCAGGTGCACACTTCGAGGACGTGCTGGCCCGGCTTCTTCTTGAAGTACTGCGTGTAGAACGTCGCCACGCCGACCACCTTGGCGTACGGCATGCCGATGGACGTGGCGACGAGCTTCATCACCTCGGGCGGGAGCCAGCCGAACTTGTCTTGCGCCAGCCATAGCACCCGCATCACGGCCGCGTCGGTCTCCGGGTAGCGGCCCAGGTAGTCCTGAATCTGCGCCTGCTCCTCGGCCGAGAACTGCAGTTCCTCGTCGGAGAAATGCCGCTCGGGCATCTCCGTCGGGAGGTAGGCGGGTTTGGGCGAGACGTCAGAAGGGCGCTCCATCTGGGAAGTAGGAAGTAGGAGGTTTGAAGTTAGAAGTGGGAGGCAGAAACAGGCCTCCGAGTCGGATGAGAGAACACCAAAAGCGGGGTAGTCCAGCGTAGAGCCCAAGTCTGTTTGTGACTCCGGCGGCGATCGTGGCACCCACTTCTAACTTCTCCCTTCATCCTTCTCACTTCTACTTGTCCGCTTCGCCCATCACCGGATCGACCGAGCCGATCATCACGACCGTGTCGGCGACCATGACGCCTTCGAGCATGTACTCGAGCGCCTGGAGGTTGGCGAAGCTGGGGGAGGTCATCTCGACGCGGTAGGGGCTGCCGGTGCCGTCGGAGGCGAGGAAGAAGCCGAGCTCGCCCTTCGGTGCCTCGATGGCGTGGTAGGCCTCGGCCCCCTTCGGCGGGGCGACGCCCACATCGGTCATCATGAAGTCGTGGATCATGCCCTCCATCGAGTAATAGACCTCGTTCTTGGAGGGGTACGCGTGCTTGGCGTTGTCCACGCGGACCGGCCCCTCGGGGAGTCGGTCGAGGCACTGGCGGAGGATCTTCACCGACTCGCGCATCTCGTCGAGGCGGATGAGGTAGCGCGCGAGGCAGTCGCCCTCGGTGCGGAGCGGGATGGTGAAGTCGAGGTCCTCGTACTTGAGGTACGGCTCGAAGCGGCGGAGGTCGTAGGGCACGCCCGAGGCGCGGAGGCTCGGACCGGCGAGGCCGATCGCCATCGCCTCCTCCTTCGTGACCGTGCCGACGCCCGCATTGCGCTCGACCCAGATGCGGTTGCCCGCGAGGAGCTTGTCCCACTCCTCGATGTCCGGCGCGAAGTTCTCCACGAAGGTGCGGATCATGCCGATGGCGTCGGACGAGAGGTCCGTCGTGACGCCGCCGATGCGGCAGTGGCTCACCGTGAAGCGCGCGCCCGCGACGTGGTCGAAGATGGTGTAGATCTCCTCGCGCCACTTGAACGTCCAGAGGAAGGCGCTCATCGCGCCCGCGTCCATCACCATCGTGCCCATCCAGAGGAGGTGGCTGGAGATGCGGGCCAGTTCGCAGAGCAGCGTGCGGATCCACTGCGCGCGCTCCGGGACTTCCACGTTGGCCAGCTTCTCGACGGCGAGGCACCACGCGACGTTGTTGGAGTAGGGGCTGAGGTAGTCCATGCGGTCCGTGTAGGGCATGAACTCCTGGAAGGTCTTCACCTCGGCGAGCTTTTCGATGCCGCGGTGGAGGTAGCCCAGGTCGAGGAGCGCGCTCTCGATGGTCTCGCCGTCGAGCTTGGCCACGACGCGGAGGACACCGTGCGTGGCCGGGTGCTGCGGCCCGATGTTGAGCGTCATCGACGCTTCGAGCGGATCGGCGTCGCGCTCTAGGTAGGAATGCTTCGTCTCCAGCCGGTCGTAGAGCGCGCGGTTGTGCTTCGGCCAGAAGGTGAAGACTTCGTTGCTGAGGTTGCTGGAGCTTGCGAGCTTCGCTCGGCCAGCATCATCAGGGGCGACAGCGGTGTCCATAGGGGTCACTGGTCATTGGTCACTTGTCAATGGTGTCTGCAAAGGACCAATGACAAAGGACGAGGGACTAATCTTGCGGAAGGTCTCCGTGGGCGCGGGCGAAGGGGTCAAGGGTGAGTTCGCCGTCCGTCTCCTGGTTGGGGAGCGGGAGGCTGCCGGGGATGCCGAGCGTCGGGAATTCCTTGCGGTGGGGGTGGTACTCGAAG
>JBCCLD010000204.1:0-8507 GCA_039027055.1 Bacteroidota bacterium | reverse complement strand
TCGCAAGGCGTGTGAGAGCCTGCCCCGGACCCCGATCCGGGGAGCGCGATTCCGTAGAATCGGACGACGAGCAGAACGCAGCAAGCGCCGAACGGGGGCCGTGAGCGCCGATCAGATCGAATGTCCACACGACCTAGCGGGCGAGTTCGCGTTGCCACTCCTTCCAGGCAAGCAGAAGCCGCACAGCACGCGAGCGTTCTGGGCGCCACGCATCGGCGACGGCTTTCATGCGCCGCTTCTGCCCCTTCCCAGGCTCGATGCCGTAGAGCGTGCCCATGATTTGCTTGAGGTGGTAGTCATCAACGGGAAAAATGTCGGGGCGCTCCAGCGTGAAGAGCAGCACCATGTCGCTGGTCCAGATGCCGACGCCCCGGATCTGTTTCAGCGCCGCGCGGACCTGAGTATCGGAGAGCGTCGCCCAATCGATGTCCGGGTGCTCGTGGAAGAATGCCGTGGTGGCCGCTAGAGCTTCGCGCTTCTGGCGTGACAGCCGTACGTCAGCGAGCCCCTCTTTTTCGAACGTGTCGAAGGTCTCAGGCGTGACGCGGTCAAGACCTGCTCGCTCCAGCGCACACTTGAATACGTGCTTCGTGCTCCGGTGGTGGATCTGCTGCTCGACGAGGCAACTCACGAGGTCGTGGAAGACGTCGCCCGTGCTCTCGGGCGGCGGGAGTGGCACGGTTTGTTCGAGACGCGCGAGGACGGGGTCAGACACGATGCTGGGTGGTGGGTGACCAACGGAGCAGCCGGAGCGCGTTGGCGAGTACGAACACGCTCGACAGGCCCATGGCCGCGGCGGCGAAGACGGGCGATAGCAGCGTGCCCGTGAACGGGTAGAGGACACCCGCCGCCACGGGGATCAGCACGACGTTGTAGGCGAACGCCCAGAAGAGATTCTGCCGGATCGTGCGCAGCGTGGCTTGGGCAAGCGACCGCGCGCGGACGAGGCCGCTCAGGTCACCGCCCATCAGCACCACGTCCGCCGCCTCGATGGCGATGTCGGTGCCCGTCCCGATGGCAACGCCGACATCGGCTTGCGCCAAGGCGGGCGCGTCGTTGATACCGTCCCCAACGAACGCGACGACGTACCCTGCTCCTTGGAGCGACTTCACCGCAATACCCTTGTCGGCAGGCAACACCTCCGCCCGTACGTCGTCGATGCCGAGTCGCGCCGCGATGGCGTTGGCCGTGGCCTCGTTGTCGCCGGTGACCATCGCCACACTCAGCCCGAGATCGTGCAAGGCGCGGACCGTCACGGGCGCGTGCTCCTTGACGGGGTCGGCCACCGCTAGGATCGCCGCGAGTCGCCCGTCGATGGCGGCGTAGAGCGGCGTCTTTCCTGCGCTCGCCAACGTTCCAGCTTCCTCCGCAAAGGCACTCACATCGAGGTTCTGCTCCGCCATGAACCGGTCGGCTCCCACGGAAACGGCGCGGCCGTCCACCGTCCCGCTCACGCCGAAGCCGGGCGATGCCGTGAACCCGTCCACGCGCGGCAAACGCAGCCCACGCGCCTCAGCCGCACGCACGAGCGCCTCGGCGATCGGATGCTCGGAGCGCGCTTCGACGGCCGCCACGAGCCGCAGCACCTCGCGCTCCTCAAAGCCGGACGCCATCGCCACGTCCGTCAGCGTGGGCCGGCCCTCGGTGAGCGTGCCCGTCTTGTCGAGCGCTACGACCTCCACCTCGGTGAGCGTCTGCAGCGCCGCGCCGCGCCGGAAGAGCACGCCCTGCTGCGCGGCCTTGCCGGTCCCCACCATCACGGCGGTCGGCGTCGCGAGCCCCATCGCGCACGGGCACGCAATGATGAGCACCGACACGGCCGCCACGAGCGCATACGTGAGCGCCGGATCGGGTCCGACGGCGAGCCACACCGCGAACGTCGCTGCTGCAATGACGAGCACGACGGGCACGAACACCGCCACGACGCGGTCGGCGAGTGCCTGCACGGCGGGCTTCGAGCCCTGCGCAGCCTCGACCAGGCGAATGATCTGCTGCAAGACGGTGTCCGCTCCCACTTGCGTTGCGCGCAGCGTGAAGCTCCCTGCCTGGTTCACGGTGCCACCTACCACATCGTCGCCTTCGGCCTTCTCGACGGGCACCGGCTCCCCCGTCAGCATCGCCTCGTCCACGTAGGAGCGGCCTTCCACAACGGTGCCATCGACGGGCACCCGCTCGCCCGGCCGCACCCGGACTCGGTCTCCGACAACAACGTCTGCCGTTTTAATCTCCTCGAAGTGCCCGGCGCGTTCAACGTGCGCGGTGTCGGGCTGAAGGCGCAGCAGCGCACGAATCGCCTCGGAGGTGCGGCCTTTGGCGAGCGCTTCGAGGTAGGTTCCCAGCAGGATCAGCGTGATGACGGTTGCAGACGCTTCGTAGTAGACGTGGTTGGCCCCCGGCGGTAGGATCGACGGGACGAAGGTGGCCACGACGGAATACCCGTAGGCGGCGCTCGTGCCCAGCGCCACGAGCGTGTTCATGTCGGGCGCGCCGTGGCGGACGGCGGCCCAGCCGGTGCGATAGAAGCGCAGGCCTGGGCCGAACTGCACCACGCTGGCGAGCACGAAGAAGATGAGGCGCCAGACTTGCACGGGCAGCAGCGTCATCAGCGACTCGTGGACGGGTGGCACTAGCATCGCACCCATGTCGAGGAGCACGATGGGTAGCGTGAAGCCTGCCGCAATCCGGAGGCGGCGCTGGAGCGCGCGCCGCTCCTGTACTCGCGCATCCCGCTCGGCATCGTCTCGCAAAGGCAGGGCCTCGTTCGCTGGCTCGGCGACCGCAATCACCTCGTAGCCCGCGTCACGAACGACCTGGTCGAGATCGAGTCGGGCGACCTCGTCCGAGCGATAGCGCACCGAGGCCCGCTCGGTCGCGAGGTTGACCGTCGCTTCCTCGACGCCCGGCACCCTGTTGAGCGCTCGCTCCACACGGCCGGAGCACGCCGCGCAGGTCATGCCCGTGATAGAAAGCGTGGCGACGGCTTCATGGGGCTGGGTCTCACGCAAAGGGGCCTTGCATGGCTTCGAAGCTGCGTCGTCTGCTTTGCTCGAGTCTGGGCGTGGAAAAGGGGCCTGAAGCATGGCAGAACTGTCCGGTCAGGAGCGGTGGGGGGAACAACTGCGCCTACTTCCACGCGTGTGTCTTCGTCTGGATCGTGCGGATTGAGAGGACCACGCGCGTGACAACGGAACGGCTCCGATCCACTACCTTCGCGTATCCATTCACCAACAACCCGTGCTGTGCTCTCCCCCCTGCGCCTCTCTCTCGCGGTCGTCCTCCTCGCCCTCGTCGGCTGTGCCACCCCTAACGCCCCCACTGACGCCTCAGCAGCAGGTGGACAGCAGATCTACCTCACATTCGATGCCCAGATCGATACGCTGCTAGCCGAGATGACCCTCGACGAGAAGGTCGGCCAGATGACGCAGGCCGACCAGGAATTCCTCGAAGACCCAGACCATATCCGCACCTACATGCTGGGGAGCCTTCTCAACGGCGGCGGCTCGGATCCGGCGACGAACTCCTTCGAAGACTGGCGCGCGTTGATTGAATCGTACCAGACGAAGGCCACGGAGACACGCCTCGGCATCCCCTTGATCTACGGCGTGGACGCGGTCCACGGCCATGCGAATGTGATTGGTGCGGTCGTCTTCCCGCACAACATTGGGTTGGGTGCCACGCAGAATGCGGAGTTGGTCGAGGAGATCGCGCGCATCACGGCGCTCGAAGTGCGTGCGACGGGCATCAACTGGAATTTCGCGCCGTCGGTGGCGGTCCCCCGCGACGACCGCTGGGGCCGCACGTTCGAGGGCTACGCCGAGGACCCAGAGATCGTGACTGCGCTCGGCACCGCGACGGTGATTGGCCTCCAGGGTGACCTCGTCAACGACCGCGAGCGCGTCGTCGCCTGCGCCAAGCACTTCGTAGGCGACGGCGGCACGACCTTCGGTACCGGCCTCACCTTCGACAACGGCGAGACCTTCCCGCTCGACCGCGGCGACACGGCGATGACCGAGGAGGAACTCCGCCGCATCCACATGGCCGGCTACCCCGCCGCGATCGAGGCAGGGGTCGGCACCATCATGCCTTCCTACAGCAGCTGGAACGGCGAGAAATGCTCGGCCAGCCGTCGGCTGCTCACCGAGATCATCAAGGAGGAGTTTGGCTTCGAGGGTTTCCTCATCTCCGACTTCGCCGCCATCGACGAGATCCCCGGCGACTACAAGAGCGACATCGCCATCTCGATCAACGCCGGGATGGACATGGTGATGGTCCCGGCGCGCTACCCTGAGTTCTTCAACACCCTCAAAGAGTTGGTCGAGGAGGGCACCGTGCCGATGGAGCGGATCGACGACGCGGTGCGCCGCATCCTCCGGGTGAAGTTCGCTGCCGGCCTCTTCGACGCCGACTGGACGCCCAGGGCTGACCCTGCACTCGCTGAGTCTTTTGGCTCCGAAGCACACCGCGAGGTCGCCCGGCAGGCTGTGCGGGAGTCGCTCGTCTTGCTGAAGAACGAAGGCGAGGTGCTCCCCCTGTCTAAAGACGTGGCCCGCATCCACGTCACCGGCCCCGGCGCCGACGACATCGGGATGCAGAGCGGCGGCTGGACCATCGAGTGGCAGGGCGCCATGGGTCCGATCACCGAAGGCACGACGATCCTCGGGGGCATCCGAGAAGCCGTCGAAGCCGACGTCACTACCTCCGCTGACGGCACGGGCGCTGAGGGCGCCGACGTTGTCGTAGTCGTGGTCGGCGAGCGCCCTTACTCGGAGATGTTTGGGGACGACGTCAACCTGACGCTGAGCGACGACGATCAAAAGGTGGTCGCACAAGCGGCGGCGGCGGGCGTGCCCGTGGTCACGGTGCTCTTGTCTGGCCGGCCACTTCATGTGGACGGGGTCATGGAGCAAAGCGACGCCTTCGTAGCGGCGTGGCTGCCCGGTACCGAAGGAGCCGGCATCGTCGACGTGCTCTTCGGCGACGCGGCACCGACCGGCAAACTGTCGTTCACATGGCCCCGCTCGATCGACCAGCAGCCCATCAACGTGGGCGATGCAGACTACGACCCGCTGTTCCCGATAGGGTTCGGGCTCTCGTACCCGTAGTGTCGCCGTCGCGAAGCTCAACCTACGTGGGGATATGATTGCGACGACTACCGGAGGCGCAGTGCCGGAGCGATGCCGGGCGTGCTACGGCTTGACCACGTAGCCTTCTTCTTCAATCAGCGAAGCTAGATCGACGAAGGCAACCTTCTCAGGGTCGAACCGCACCGTCGCCTGACCGAGCACGACGGATTCGACCTCGACCTCGTCGATCTGATCAAGCACGGTCTGCACAGTACGGACGCAGTGGTCGCAGCTCATGCCGTCGATGTGGAAGGTGTGGGCCTGCTTGGCGCTCATCGTCTAGGGGAAATTCGGTGACTGGACGGCATCGGATACGAGACTGAACACGGCGGCCCCTTGCAAGGTCCGTGGCCGTCCACCTGCCTGCGCTGTCGCCTTCTCGTTCCCCGACGCGTGGCTAAATGGCCCAGCCCGGGCCTGGCGTCCTCTTGGCTATGGGAGTCCGAAGCTGCGGCTGTGAAGCTTTCGGGCACCCCCCAACTATATGTCGTCTTTGGGGATATTCCGCTACCTCACCGCCACGGCTCCACAGCCGCACCATCCCTCCGCACCCCTCCCATGCGCTCGACGGGCACGTACCGCAAGCTCTTCCAGGTGCTCACCCCCAGTGAGCGCCGCCGCGTCTACCTCCTGGTCCCGGCTATCATCCTGATGGCGCTGCTCCAAGTCGCCGGCATCGGCTCCGTGGCACCGTTCCTCCAGGTCGTCGCCGACCCTAGCTCCGTCGAAACGAACGCGTGGCTCGCGCGGGTCTACACCATGTTCGGCTTCACGACCACCGAGGGCTTTCTGATGGCGCTCGGCTGCGTGACGCTCACGCTGCTCGTGCTCGGCAACGTGTTCAACACCATCGTCGCGTGGGCGATGGCGCGGTTCACGCAGATGCGCCGCCACTCGCTCTCGATGCGGCTGCTGAAGTCGTACCTCTACCGGCCCTACCTCTACTACCTCCGCACGAACTCGGCCGAACTGGGCAAGAACCTGCTCTACGAGGTCAACGAGATCGTCAATGGCATCCTCCAGCCGTGCATGGTGCTCGTGGCCCGCGGCGTGGTGAGCGTGTTCATCTTCGCGCTCCTGATCGCGGTGGACCCGCTGCTCTCCGTCGGCGCGTTCGTGGTGTTTGGCGGGGCCTACAGCGTGATCTACCTCTCGGTCAAGCGCAAGCTGCTCCGGACGGGCAAGGAGCGCGTGGCGGCCAACGGGCAACGCTTCAAGATCGCAAGCGAGGCGTTCATGGCCGTCAAGGACGTGAAACTGCTGCACCTCGAAGAGCCGTTCCTCGACCGCTTCAGCAAACCCTCGCGGACGTTCGCGGAGCGGCTCGTCACCCAGAATGTGATCGCCAAGATCCCGCAGTACGCGATGGAGACGCTCGCCTTCGGCGGCATCCTCCTTATCGTGCTCTACTACATCGCGCTTGACAAGAACGTCGCCGAGATCATCCCGCTGCTCGGCGTCTACGCCTACGCCATCCTCCGGCTCAAGCCCAACCTCCAGGAGGTCTACATCTCACTGGCGAAGATCTCCTTCAACGACGCAGCCCTGGAGCGCATCTACACCGACCTGAAGGGCCAGGGCGACGCGATCAACACCCAGCGCCGCCGCCGCAAGGAGGTCGTGCGCGATAACGCCGTCCCGTTCGACGCGGCGGTCGAGCTGCGCAACGTGGCGTTCGGCTACCCCGAGAGCGCGCCGCTCTTCCGCGACTTGTCCTTGACGATCCGCAAGGGCGAGTCCGTTGGTTTCGTTGGCCCCACGGGCTCAGGCAAGACGACGGTCGTCGACCTCCTGCTCGGCCTGCTCCGCCCGCAAGGCGGCGCGCTCGTGGTGGACGGCCAATCGGTCACCGACGAACTGCTCCCGGCGTGGCAGAAGCACTGCGGCTACGTCCCCCAAAACATCGTCCTGATCGACGACTCGGTCGCTGCCAACATCGCCTTCGGTGAGCCGACCGTGGACATGGACGCCGTCGTCCGCGCTGCGAAGGCTGCCAACATCCACGACTTCATCGAGGACGGCCTCGACGACGGCTACGACACGATGGTCGGCGAGCGTGGCATCCGGCTCTCGGGCGGGCAGCGCCAGCGCATCGGCATCGCGCGGGCGCTCTACCACAACCCGCAGGTGCTTGTGTTCGACGAGGCCACCTCGGCCCTCGACAACGAGACGGAGCGCGCCGTCATGCAGGCCATCGAGGCGCTGCGCGGCGAGCGGACGCTCATCACGATCGCCCACCGCCTGAGCACCGTCCAGTCCTGCGACCAGCTCTTCTTCCTCGAAAAGGGCACGCTCACCGCCTCCGGCACCTTCGACGAGCTCGTCGCCGCCAACGAGCAATTCGAGCGCATGGCGCTGGCCAACGCTTAACGTTTGAAGTGAGACATAGGAAGTCCGAGGTGGGGCATGGCCATCGCTCTGCTTCTCGTTCCCTCTAGTTCTCAACTTCTGACTTCCTACCTCATACTTCTCTCTTCGAAATGCCTCCTCTGAAGCAAACGTTGAAGTACCGCGCCGCGATTTTCCGCGAGCGCCACCTCCAGCCGTTCGTCTTCATCCACATCAACAAGACGGGCGGCAGCAGCGTCGAGAAGGCGCTTGGCGCGCGGTTCGAGCACAAGACGGCGCAGGAAAAGATCACGATGCTCGGGCGCGGCGTGTGGAACCGGAAGTTCACCTTCTGCATCGTACGCAACCCGTGGGACCGCGCGGTGTCGCTGTTCCACTACCGCAAGATGACGGACCAGACGGGCCTCGCGGACACCGAGATGGGCTTCCAGACGTGGCTGCGGCAGACGCTCCAGGACCAGGACCCGGCGTTCTACGACAAGCCGCGCATGTTCATGCCCCAACGCGACTGGATCGCGGACGGCGAGGGGCAGATCCTCGTCGACTACGCGATGCGGTTCGAGAACCTGCACCAGAGCTTCGAAGAGGTCGCCCGGCGGCTCGGCAAGGACGTGCAGCTCCCGCACCTTAAGAAATCGAAGCGTCGCGACTACCGCACCTACTACGACGACGCAACCATCGACCTCGTCGCCGACTTCTACGCCGTGGACCTAGAGGCCTTCGGCTACACGTTCGACGGGGTGACGGAGGCGAGCGCTACAGACGCATAGCCCTATTGCTGTCATCCTGAACTTGATTCAGGATCTCTAACGACTATGGTGTTTCCTCACATCGTAGAGATGCTGAACCAAGTTCAGCATGACACGATTGTGAAACCGATGCGCGTCCGGGCTGTAGCGGTATTCAGTGGCGTTGAGAGGCCACCTAGGAAGTTCTCCCCCTGGTCAGGGGGAGCCAGAGGGGATTGCCGACCGAAGCTCGATGATCGACCACCCCCAGCCCCTCCTGTCCAGGAGGGGAGCTATCAAAGCCTCT
>JBCCLD010000203.1:0-8552 GCA_039027055.1 Bacteroidota bacterium | reverse complement strand
GCGTACGTCCCAGCCAGCGGCGCGAGCAGGTAGCCGTCCTTCCGGTCCGGCCCCATCTCGCCCCCGAAGCCTGCCTCCACGAACGCGCGCGCCTCGCCCACCGCCGTCTCCAGCGTGAGGGCCAGCTTCACCGGCGTGCCCGTCCGGCTGTAGAACGAGTACGTCCGCCCATCGAGCGTACCCGTGTCGGCCGCCGAGAACAAGAACGCGGGCGCGGGACTTGCCGCCGTCGCCTTCACGAAGAAGCCCTGCAGCCCCGAGATCTCGCCGCCGAGGAGGTCGCCCGACGTGCCGTTCCAGGTGCGGTAGGCGTTCTGCTTCGGGTCCCACACGTAGACGGTCGCGTCAACGCTCTGGACGTCGACGTTGGCGAGCGCGGCGTCCCACGAGAGCGGCTCGGCAAAGGGGTTGCCGAGGAGGTGCCAGCCGTCCGCTGCCGGGGTGCCGGAGTCGGTGAAGGTGAGCGGGGGCACGATGGTGCCCGCCGGTGCGGTGTAGGGTGCCGAGAGGAGCTTCGGGAAGGGGTCCGGGGTGCCGTCGAAGTTGTCGTCGGCGAAGACGAAGACGATGACGCCCTGGCCGGGGGTGGCGCCTTCGAGGGTGGCGGGGGCGACAAAGCCGACGTCCTCGTTGGGGGTGGCGTCGGTCTCGTCGTAGATGAGGACGTTGGCGACGGCGGGGTTGGTGGTGGCGGCGTCGGCGCCGGGGACGCCTTGGGTCCAGAGGGGGTCGAGGAGGGTCGTGAGGGTGGTGCCGGAGGGCTGGGCGAGCATGCGCCAGCCGGGGGCGCCCTGGAGGTCGAGCGCGATGGTGCCGGTGCCAGTGGTGGGCTGGGTGAGGGCGTAGCGCTGGGCGAAGACGCCATCCGCGCTGCCGTCCTGCGAATCGCTCTGCCACGCGATCACGAAGTCGCCCGCGTCGTCGAGCGCGACGACGGGGCGTTCTTGATCGTCGGTAGTGACGATGTTGAGGCGGAACTCGGTGCCTTGGGGTGTGCCGAGTGCATCGAAGCGCTGCGCGTAGACGCCGTAGTCGCTACCGTCCTGGTCTTCGCTCTCCCAGGTGACAACGAAGTCGCCGTCGGCATCCATCGCCGCCGAGGCGTTGCGCTGACCGTCGGTCGTGGTGGTGTTGACGAGGAACTCGGGGCCCTGCGGCGTGCCCGCGGCGGTGTAGCGCTGGGCGTAGATGCCGCCATCAAAGGGGGCGCTGGGGTCGTCCTGGCCCCGACTCTGCCACACGATGACGAAGGCACCGCTCGCGTCCATCGCCACCGACGAGCCATTCTGGTTGCCGGTGGTGAAGGTGTTGACGCGGAATTCGTCGCCGTTCACGCTCGGTGTGGTGCCATCGGCGTTGTAGCGGCGCGCGTAGATGCCTCCGTAGGACCCGTCCTGGCCGTAGCTCTCCCAGGTGACGACGAAGTCGCCGTCGGCGTCCATCGCCACCGAGGGGAGCGTCTGGCTGCTCGCCGTGGTGGTGTTGACGAGGAACTCGCTCCCGACGGCATTGCCGCTCGCGTCGTAGCGCTGCGCGTAGACGCCGTAGTCGCTGCCGTCCTGGGCGAAGCTTGCCCACGCGACGACGAAGTCGCCGTCGGCGTCCATCGCCACTGCGGGGTCGCGCTGACTGTTGGTCGTGGTAGTGTTGACGCGAAACTCGGAGCCCTGGGCTACGCCCGCCCCGTCGTAGCGCTGCGCGTAGACGCCCGAAAGGGGGCTGCCTGGGTCATCCTGGAAGTTGCTCGACCACACGACGACGAAGTCGCCGTCGGCGTCCATCGCCACCGAGGGGCTGAGTTGTCTGCTCGACGTGAAGGTGTTGACGCGGAACTCCGCGCCCTGCGGCACGCCGAGGGCGCTGTAGCGCTGCGCGTAGATGCCCTCGTAGGTGGATGCACTGGGGTCGTCCTGGCCCCGACTCTGCCAGGCGACGACGAAGTCGCCGTCCGCGTTGGAGGCCACGGCGGGCTCCCTCTGATCGCTCGACGTCTCGGTGTTGACTTGGAACTCGTCGCCCGAGGGCACCTCCGAGAGCGTGCTCGGGGCCACGGCGTCGTAGCGCTGCGCATACACACCACGCCCGCTGCCGTCCTGGCCTTCGCTCTGCCACGCCACCACGAAGTCGCCGCTGTCGTCCATCGCCACCGACGGCTCGTCCTGCGAGGCCGACGTCTCGGTGTTGACTTGGAACTCCGGACCAACGGCTGCGCCCGCGCTTGCGTAGCGCTGCGCAAAGACGCCGTAGTAGTCACCGTCCTGGGCGAAGCTCTGCCACACGACCACGAAGTCGCCG
The DNA here is from genome assembly GCA_039027055.1 of Bacteroidota bacterium. GTDB lineage: Bacteria > Bacteroidota > Rhodothermia > Rhodothermales > Rubricoccaceae > JBCBEX01. The sequence continues at coordinate 6,257 of JBCCLD010000203.1, read as the reverse complement.
TCGGCGTCCATGCCCACCGCGGGGCTGGACTGGCTGTTCGTCGTGAAGGTGTTGACGAGGAACTCCGCTCCCTGCGCCGCCCCAGCGTTGTTGTAGCGCCGCGCGTAGATCCCCGAGTTGTATGCGACGCTGGGGTCGTCCTGGCCCAGACTCTCCCAGGCGATGACGAAGTCGCCGTCGGCGTCCATGCCCACCGCGGGATCGATCTGGTTGTTCGCCGTGAAGGTGTTGACGAGGAACTCGCCGCCCTGAGCGGTGCCTGCGCTGTTGTAGCGCCGCGCGTAGACGCCCGAATAATACGTGACATCCGGGTCGTCCTGACCGTAGCTCTCCCAGGCGACGACGAAGTCGCCGTCGGCGTCCATCGCCACCGCGGGGCCAAGCTGTCCATTGGTCGTGGTGGTGTTGACGAGGAACTCGCCGCCGACGGTGTTGCCGCTGGCGTCGTAGCGCTGGGCGTAGATGCCTCCGTACTCTCCGTCCTGGCCATAGCTGCTCCACGCGACGACGAAGTTGCCGGCATCGTCCATCGCCACCGAAGGTCCTTCCTGGTTGCCTGTGGTGAAGGTGTTAACGCGGAACTGGGCGCCGTTGACGGTGGGCGTAGAGCCGTCGGCGTTGAAGCGCTGCGCAAAGACGCCCCCGGCGTCTTCGCCCGTTTCGCTCTCGGCGTCCCACACGACGACGAAGTCGCCGTTGGCGTCCATCGCCACGGCGGCGCTCCCTGGATCGCTGGTGGTGAAGGAGTTGACGCGGAACTCGGCGCCGACGGTGTTGCCGCCCGCGTCGTAGCGCTGGGCGTAGAGGTTGGCCCCAGACCCCTCCTGCCCATCGCTCGTCCACACGACGACAACATCGCCGTCAGCGTCGGAGGCCACGGCGGGGCTGCCCTGTCCGCCCGTGGTGAAGGTGTTGACCAGGAACTCGCTCCCCGAGGAGGCTGCGGCCGCATCGAAGCGCTGGGCGTAGATCCCTCGGTCACTGCCATCCTGGTTGGAGCTCTCCCATGCGACGACGAAGTCCCCCACGGCGTCTATGGCCACCGAGGGGCTGTTCTGGGTGTCCGTGGTGAAGGTGTTCACCTGGAACTCAGCGCCGACCAGCCCGCCGGTGCTCGTGTAGCGCTGCGCGAAGATGCCATAGGTGCCGCTCGCGTCCTGGCCATAGCTGGCCCACGCGACGACGAAGTCGCCCTCGGTATCCATCGCCACCGTGGGGAAGCCTTGGGTGTCCGTCGTAAAGGTGTTGACGAGGAACTCCGCGCCCTGAGCGACGCCGCTCGCGTCGTAGCGCTGGGCGTACACGCCGCCGTAGGAGGGATAGCTGGGCTCGTCCTGGCCTGCGCTCTGCCATGCGATGACGAAGTCGCCGTCGGCGTCCATCGCCACCGAGGGGAAGCCTTGGTTGCCCGTCGTGAAGGTGTTGACAGCAAACTCGCTCCCGTTGACGCTCGGAGCGGACCCGTCGGCGTTAAAGCGCCGCACGTAGACGCCGCCGTAGGACCCGTCCTGGTTGTAGCTGGACCACGCGACCACGAAGTCACCGTCGGCATCCATCGCTACCACGGCTTGCCCCTGGTCGTTCTCGGTCGTGGCGTTGACGCGAAACTCGCCACCTGCGGGATTGCCGCTCGCGTCGTAGCGCTGCGCGTAGACGCCGCCAAGGCTACCGTCTTGGCCGACGCCGGAGAAATTGTCGCTCTCCCATACGACGACGAAGGCGCCGCTCGCGTCCATCGTCACCGAAGGTTCAGCTTGAGTGCCCGTGGTAAAGGAGTTGACGCGGAACTCCGCGCCGTTGGTGGTCGGCGCGGTGCCGTCGGCGTTGTAGCGCCGCGCGTAGACGCCGTCGTAGCTGCCGTCCTGGCCATAGCTCTGCCACACGACGACGAAGTCGCCGTCGGCGTCCATCGCTACGGAGGGGTTGGCCTGGTCGCCGGTCGTGAACGTGTTGACCTGGAACTCGCTCCCGACGGCGCTGCCGCTCGCGTCATAGCGCTGGGCATAGATGCCGGCTCCGTCGCCGTCCTGGTCCGCGCCATTGTAGTTGATGCTCTGCCACACGACGACGAAGTCGCCGTCGGCGTCCATCGCCACCGCCGCCGATTCCTGTCTCGCCGTGGTGAAGGTGTTGACTTGGAACTCGCCGCCGACAAAGGTAGGCGTTTGGGCCGTCGCCTCGGGCGTGCCGTGGAGCATGGCGAGCGTGAGCGTGCCTGCCGCCGCCGCCCGGCGCAGCCAGCCGAGGCGCTGCTGGGCTACCCGTCGGGCCGGCCCAAAAGGACGGACGCGGCTGGAGGGGCAATCGGGACGCAGGGTGGCGAACGGAGCCATGGGTCGGACGCTGGATAGGACGGGAAAGAAGCCTCCTCCCGTTTGCACCGACCGTTGCCTCGACGGAACCCTCCCTCTTCAGCGCGCCTGACGTGCTACAGTGCATCCCAGACCTCGCCCAAGAGGCGGGTCAGACGCGAGGGGGACGTGGACGAGTGCGAGGGGCAGACAAGACAGCCGGGTGGCGCGACGTGGTAGATGTCTTGGAAGCGGGCGTGTTGCGACGCGAGCCAGACTCGCGTTGCCCTGAAGGTGTGTCGTTTACGGCCTCCGCCGCCATCCCCAGATGACGAGCGGGCGTCCTGGATGACAATCAGAGCGTCCTGGATGATGATCAGAGTCGCCCGGATGGCGAGCGGGACGCTCGGGTGATGGATGTCACGCAAACGAGCGCGCTGATTTCGATGACGGACGCCGAGCGCGCGGTGCCCCCAAAGCGCTGGGTCGCCTAGACATCGACCTCCTTCCCGTGAGCTACAGCGTGCTGCCGGTCACGGCGGTTCCAACAAAGCGGCGCCGCTAGGGCAACTGAGGCTTGTGTTGGCGCACAAGAGGCCTGACCAGTTTGCTCGAATGGGTTCCGTTTTACGTGTTCACCCTCTGCTGGGCGGGACTGTCTAGCTCAATCTGATACGCAACACGAACCATCTGCTATGACGCCGAACAGGCTACACGTGCTGTGTCGCAGCCCCCGTGCGTCTTGGCGAAGGCGGGGCGGCGTCGGGCTTGACGACGGCGCAGGCGTTGCTGAGCTTAGCAGTCCCCACTGCGCTCGGGCGGAGATGTGACGGTCTAGACGTACAGGAGGGTGGTTGGGGACGATCCCCTCCACACGTTCATACAGGCATACGTCTACATCTTCATCCTGACCCCAAGGTCGTGTTAAACTGGGAGGGTGCTCCCGGTTGTCCTATCACACCCTTCTTCCCGTCGCCCTCTGTGCCTGAACCGATCTCCGAGCTGCAAGAGGGGCCCGCGCCTCCTATCGAGGGGCTACCGGACGGGGCGGCCTGGGTGCCCACCGATGCACTCACGCTAGATGAAGAGCAGAGCCACGGGACATGGCGCTGGCACGTCGTGTTCTGGGGGATCTTTGCCCTGTGGGTGTTCATGGGCGAACTACGCTCGGAGCACCTGGTCAGGGATTTGAAATACTTCTCCTTCGACTATGGCTTCCACCTCCTGGTCGCCTACATCCACCTCGTCTTTGCCTTCCCGCTGGCTCGGCGCAAGCAGTACGGCCAGTATGCAGCAGCGGTGGTTGCACTGATCATCCTCCGGATGTTTGTTAACAATGGGGATGAACTCACTCATATAATGAGCGTGGGTGAACACATTCCCTGGGCGTGGCATGACGCGCTCCACGTCGCACTCCTGTGTGCCATACTGAGTGCGATCGCCGTCTTCATCGAGCAGTCGGCACGGTACGCACACGACCCCCGCCGCCAGGCCAATCCCGTGCGCCTGACGCAGACCTCCGCCCATGCGTTGCCCAACACGGCGCCACTGGGAACGGCGCCACTGGGAACGGCGCCACTGGGAACGGCGCCACTGGGAAACAACGCGGTGATAGAAAACGACGTGCCGAGCGAACCAGACGCGGCCCTCTTCGTGTCGACTGAGGAGGGGAGCGAGCGCATCGACCTGGACGACCTGCGCTACGCCGAGGCGTGGGGCAACTACGTCCGCCTCCACCTGCCGGGCCGCGTCGTGCTGACGAAAGGTCCGCTCTACAACGTGGCGCGCACGCTACCCGACGCCGCGTTCGTGCGCGTGCACCGGTCGTACGTGGTGGCGGTCGAGCACATCGAACGGGTGACGAGCACCGCCGTGGTAGTGGAAGGGCAAGAGATCCCTGTGAGCAAGCGCCTTCGGGCTAGCGTCCTGGACCGTCTCGGCCTGGCTTGACTGGGCAGAGGTGCCGGGCTAGGCATGTGTGCTAGTGCACACTCAACGAGTCTGTTGCGCTATCGCCGCTCGGGTATGAAAGCCGTATACGGTGTTCCCCTCCTAGACAGAGCCTGCCCTCGCGAACGCGGGGGAGGGGCCAGGGGTGGTTGGTCGCCCCGGCAACCCCGTCACGTCCAGAGGTGATCGCGCAGAAGACTCCTTGCGTTCAAACTAGGCAGCTGGGTGTTCACACTAGATGGCTGGGGTGGCCGGCGGAGGCGCGTCGTCCGGCTCGACAACCTGCAGGAGGTCGTCCACGTGACGGAGGTCGCGGGCAAAGGCAGTGACGAGCACGAGCAGCACTACGACGGCGAGGATGAGGGCGGTCAACAACATGAGATAGCCGATGGCTAGAAAGTTTGGGGAGCCGCCGTCCGGGTATGAGGGCCGGACAAAGGGTGGCGAGCGGCATTGGGGTGATTCTGAGCGCGAGTACGATGCCGCGCAGCCATCCGATGCGCCCAGCAACTGCTGGAAGCCTTTCCTACATGGAGAACACACATCAAAGCGCTTCCGCCTATTCGGAAGACCGAGGAACCCAGAGGGCGGCGTCGGTCAAAAGCCCCGAACCCGAATACGAAGGCGGAAATACGATGGGCGAAGGTGGAAGGGGAGGCGGCATGACCTTCGAGAACCAGGCTCGATGTGGGCGTCCTTGCGAGAGCTGAGCGCGAAGGCAGGCAACTCGGCCTCCGGTACCGCTGTGCAGACCTACATCTGCCAAGTCGAGTGCTGTAGCTCTGTGCTACGCACCAAGTCGTCCGACGAACGCACGGATTGGCGCATCATGCAAGAGCGTCGGCGTGTTTTGCGAGTGCGTGCCAGCACACCCGCGTCTAGCTTTGGTGCATCGGTTCAGCCCGACTGAACTACGCGTATCCCCCTAAACGACTAGAGGCCCATGACCCGCACCATTCTCATCACCGGATCCAGCAGCGGGATCGGCCGCGCCACCGCCCTGCACTTTCAGGACCAGGGCTGGAACGTCATCGCTACGATGCGCTCCCCCGAGAAGGAAACCGAGTTGAACCAACTCGACCGCGTGCTGGTCACCCGGCTCGACGTACAGGACGCGGCGTCCATCATCTCAGCCGTCGAGGCTGGCATGAAGCGCTTCGGTCGCATCGACGTGCTCCTCAACAACGCCGGGTATGGTGCCTATGGCGTGCTGGAGGCGACCCCGATCAGCGAGGTACGGCGGCAGTTCGACGTGAACGTGATCGGGCTCATGGAGGTGACGCAGGCCGTCCTGTCCCACTTCCGCGCCAACGGAGCGGGGACAGTGATCAACGTCTCGTCCATGGGCGGCAAAGTCACCTTCCCGCTGGGCAGCCTCTACCATGGGACCAAGTTCGCCGTCGAGGGCATCACGGAGGCGCTCAGCTGGGAACTCGCCGCGATCGGCGTGCGGGCGAAGCTCGTCGAGCCAGGCGGGATCGCCACGGACTTTGGGGGGCGCTCGTTCGCCTTCTCCAACGACGAGTCCCTGGTCGAGTACCAGCCACTTGTGCAACGCCTGCTGACGGGGTTTGCGGCGTTCAGCGAGCACCTCTCGACGCCCGAGATGGTCGCCGAGGTCATCTACGAGGCGGCGACCGACGACTCGGACCGGATGCGGTATGTGGCGGGCGAGGATGCCCGGCAGATCATCGACCTCCGGAAGGCTGCGGACGACGCCACCTACATGGCCGCCATTGGCCAGATGATGGGGATTACAGAGGGCTGAGCCGTCTCACCTCTCATGCCAAGTCCGCTTGATGGGTTGCGATGGTGCCATCCTGAACTCGGTTCAGGATCTCTGGCGACTGTGGTGTTTCGAGGCATCGCTGAGATGCTGAATCAAGTTCAGCATGACAAGACCGAAAGTATGTAGCCGGATCTGGTAAGTAGGTGTTCATAAGTGCTGCGGCACATCCCCTCGGCGAGGCCCGGCGCTCACCCCCTGCTTGCACGCCACCCTGAAGACCGTGAGGG
>JBCCLD010000202.1:0-8569 GCA_039027055.1 Bacteroidota bacterium | reverse complement strand
GGGGCTTGAGCTTCTTGCCGGGCTGGTAGGTCGAAGGTCGAAGGTCGAAGGTCGAAGGTCGAAGGTCGAAGGTCGAAGGTCGAAGGTGCCCCGCTTCACCGATGGGGACGCCCTCGTGTGCCGCGACACGCGCCACCTCTTCTACCTTCCCCCTTCTCACCTCCAACCCTGCCTGCCATGTACCGCCGCCTCCGCCCCTTCCTCTTCTGGCTCGACGCGGAGCAGGCGCACCACGCGGGCATGGCTGCCGCAGGCGTGGGACAGCAGGTGCCCGGCGTGGTCCGTCGCCTGTTTGCCTTCGAGGAGCAGCCCACGGGCGCGCGGCTCGCGCAGACGCTCTGGCCCGACCGGGGCGGTCTGCGCTTTCGCAACCCCGTAGGCCTCGCGGCGGGCTTCGACAAGAACGCGGCGCGGGTGCCGTTCTGGGACGCCCTCGGCTTCGGCTTCGCCGAGGTCGGCTCGGTGACGGCGCTCCCGAGCACGGGCAACCCGACACCGCGCGCCTTCCGGCTGCCCGACGACAGCGCGCTCGTCAACCGGATGGGCCTCAACAACGACGGCGCCGCAGCCGTGGCCGAGCGCCTCGCCTCGACGCCCGCACCGGAGGGCTTTGTGCTGGGCGTGAACGTCGCCAAGACCCACAGCGCAGACATCCTCGGAGACGCAGCACTGGACGACTTTGCCACGTCCGTGCGGCACGTCGCGCGGCACGCGGGCTACCTCGCGCTCAACGTGTCGTGCCCCAACACGGCTGAGGGGAAGACCTTCGAAGAGCCTGCGGCGCTCGATGGCCTGCTCACCCGCGTGCAGGCCGTCCTCGACGACCTCGGCGCTCGCCCACCCGTGCTCGTCAAGTTCTCCCCGCCCATGCTCGTGGACGGCCAGCCCGACTTCGGTGGCATAGACGAGTTGGTTGCGCTGTGCCTCGAGCACGACGTCGATGGCTTCATCGCTACCAACACGGCCTCGGATCGCTCGGGGCTCACCGCCGACGCCGCCGCGCTCGACCGGATCGGGCGCGGCGGCCTCAGCGGGGCGCCGCTCCAGGCACGCTCAACCGCCCTCGTGCGGCACCTCTACCGTCTCACCGATGGCGCGGCCCCGATCATCGGCGTCGGCGGCGTGGACTCGGGCGCCGCCGCCTACGAGAAGATCCGCGCCGGGGCCTCGCTGGTCGAGCTCTACACGGGGCTTGTCTACGAAGGCCCGGCCCTGGTGGGGCGCATCAACCGCGACCTCATCCGCTTCCTCGACCGCGACGGCTTCGGCACCCTCGCCGAAGCTGTGGGCAGCGAGACCGTTGGCGCTGGTACCTAGTGCTCACACCCCTGCCACGCGCCAAGCTAAACGTGACAGGTATAGCCAACGCAGTCAGACGTTTGCTCTTCCTTCCCACTTGGCATAGCACCAGGCGCTTCCGTCACTCGGCAACTCCGTTACCAGGTGCATTGCGTCGCGTCAGGGTTCGGGGGCGTCGAGCTGTCGTCGCTGTTGCCGTCGGTCCAGGTGTCGGACTCCTGCCAGAAGTCGCTCCGCAGCACGAGGCAACCAGGGCGCGGCCCGAAGACGAAGACCTCCACCCGCGTCATGCCTGCCTGTGTGGGAATCTCGTGGATGTGGATGTAGGGCACCGTCCCGTTCTGGACGACGTGACGCCGGACGCCGTTGGCCGTCGTGGCCGTGCGCGACTTTCCAGCGTGGGTGTTTGCGGCGTCGAGGGGATAGCCCAGGTCGGAAATGGTAATCGTCGCCAACTTGGATGGGTCCTCGCCAGCCCCACCCAGCGCGGCCGGCTTCTGGTACCACGCGATGATCTCGGCCGCTAGCTCGACGCCCATCTGGGCGTAGCGGTCGAACTCAGACTTCGCCTGGTTCTCCTCGAAGCTCTCGATGCCCGTGACCACAGCGATGCCGACGATCACGATGCCGAGCACAAGGAGGAGGAGCTGTTGTTGGCCCATGAGTCAGAACGAATTCGGGTGTAGGGGGGTGGAGACACTGGACAGCCCAGACAAAGCACGTGCCACCCAACGGACAGCACTGCCGGCCCTGCCTGCTCTTGCCAACAGAACGAGCACATTGACACCGTCACGCGACAGCACCATCGCGCTGCGTACCCCAGCGCCGCCTTCGCTACGGCACCCTGTCGGGTAAGAAGTACACAGCCGTGCCCCGGTCACGCTGCCCCAGACGCGCAAGCGCCCCGACAGCTAGAGCCGCCGGGACGCAGGTGCCGTCCGGGTAGGGACGCAACTACCAGGTAGGGACGCAACTACCAGGTGCAGAGCGTGCCGTTGGGGTTGTCCGGCAATGCGCTGCTGGCCTTGCCGTCGCTCCAGGTCGTCGACTCGGCGTAGTAGTCGGTGCGCGTGACCATGCACTCCGGGTGGGGGCCGAAGACGTGCACTTCCACGCGCACGGAGCCCGTGGCAATCGGGTCTTCGTGGATGTGGAGGTAGGGCGCGGTGCTGCTCGGGTAGACGAAGCGGTAGACGCCGCTGTTGAGCGTGCCCGTGCGGGAGCCCCACGTGCCGGAGTCAGAGCGGCCTTCGTCATAGCCGAGGTCCTGCACGCCAATCGACGCGAGGCTGGATGCGACTTCGCCGCCGCCGCCCATGGCCGTGGGCTTCTTGTACCACGCGATGATCTCAGCGCCCATCTCCACGCCCATCTGCGTGTAGGTGTCAATCTGCGATTTCTGCTGGTTCTCCGTGAAGCTCTGAATGCCGACCACGACCGCGAGGCCGACGATCACGATGCCGAGCACGAGGAGGAGGAGTTGTTGCTGGCCCATGAAGTAGAGGGGGTTGGGGTGTAGGGGTTGGGAGACACTGGCTGCGCTGACAAAGCGCATGCCACCCACTGCAGATGTGGACGTTTTCCTCACAGCACGTCTCATCAAGAAGCTTCAAGGGGTATCAGCGCCACCTTTCTCCCCCCCCTGAGGGCATTTAATGCTAGGGCCTGCCACATTGCCTCTCCCCAGCGCGAGGGCGTTTCCGACCCCGATGTTTTCTCCTGCCGGTATCTTTTCGGTCACCGTCTCCCTCTCCCTACGCCCTTCTCTCATGCGCCACCGCGCCTCCCTCCAGGCCCTCGTCACGGGACTGCTGCTCCTGCTCGTCACCCCCACCTCGCTCGGCCAGTCGGACCGCATCCAGGCGACGGACCTCTTCCAGCTGCGCCAGCTCGGCGACGTGACGCTCTCGCCCTCGGGCCGCTTCGCCGTCTACACGGTCACCTCCATCGTAGAAACGGCCGCGGGCGACCACACCTACCGCACGCACCTCTGGCTGGCCGACACCGAGGACGGACGCGCCCCGCGTGCCCTGACGTCGGGCGAGGCAAGCGCGTCGCAGCCCGCATGGGCCCCAGACGAGGCCTCGCTCGCGTTCGTCCGGCGGGTCGACGGGCGGCCGCAGGCGTTTGTGCTGCCGCTCACCGGCGGCGAGGCGCGCCAAGCCACCGCCCTCCCCTACGGCGCGCGTGCCCCGCAGTGGTCGCCCGACGGCACGCGGCTCCTCGTGGCCTCAACGCTCCCGCACCACGCCGTCGACTCGCTTGTGAGCGGCGTGCCGGCGTGGCCGACCGAGCGCCCCGGCCGTGGCGGCACGCCCAGTGCCAGCGCCGATCCCGACGGCTCGCTCGCTGCCGTTCGCGCTCACCTCGACCGCACCGCCGTGCAGACGCTCACGTCGGAAGGGCCTCGCATCGCCGAGGTGACGAGCCGCCTCGACTTCCAGGGCGAGCGCGGCCTCGATCCTGCGCTGAGCTACACGCACTACTTCGTGGTGCCCGTCCGCGCCGATGGGCAAATCGCCGCGGCCGAGGCTGCCACGACGGGCTTCCGCTCGCACTCGGGCGGCGTCTGGATGCGCGACGGCCAGCACATCCTGGTCGCGACGAGCCTGCGCGAGGACGTCCACCCCGACCGCGACCGCACCCGTGCGCTCTACATGCGCCGCCTCACGGACACGCGCTACCGCACCATCCTCGAACTCGACGGGTGGCGGCTCGGGCAGCCCCTCCCCTCGCCCGATGGCTTCTCCGTCGCCTTCCTCGGCCAGCGCCTCGCCGACGCAGGCTATGCGCAAGCCGAAGCGGGCGTGCTGCGCCTCGACGGCTCCGCGCCGGAGTGGCTCACCGACGACTTTGACCGCAGCGTGTCCAGCGTTGCGTGGTCGGCCAACGGATGGTTCCTCTACTTCACCGCGCCCGACCGGGGCGGCTTCCCGCTCTTCCGCGCCCCGACGGGCTACGCGCCGCTCCCCGAGCGCCAGTTCACGGGCGACGAGTACCAGGCCGCCGCCGACAGCGCCGCCGTCGCCGACTCGCTCCGCGCCATCGGTGAGCTGCCAGACTCGCCCTTCGACGACGGCGAGACGACGGGCCTCGAAGGCGAGTTTGAAGTCCTCGAGATCGACGCCGAGGAACGGGCGCGCGCCGACAGCCTCGCCCGCGCCGCCGCCGACTCGACGTTCCGCGCCGACAGCCTTGCGCTCACGGCCATCCAGCGCCTCACGTCACCCACCACCGGCGTCCGCAGCTTCGACGCGGGCCCCGCCACCATCACCTACGTGGAGACGACGCCGCAAAACCCGTATGAGTTGGTCGCGACGAGCCTCAGCGGCCAGCGCGTCCGCCGCCTCACCCGCCACAACGCCGAGTGGCTCGCGGGCAAGCAACTGGCGACCTACGAGCCCTACTCCGCCGCCCAGTTCATCGCGGACACCGTCGGTGTGACGCCCGGCCTCGGCTTCGCCCCCGACGAGGTGGTGCTCGACACCATCGCCACGTCGCTCGACGTGTGGGTGCTGCGCCCGCCCGGGCTGCGGAGCGGCCAGCGCGCCCCGCTCCTAGTGCAGATCCACGGCGGCCCGATGGCCATGTGGGGCCCCGGCGAAGCGACGATGTGGCACGAGTTCCAGTACCTCGCCGCGCAGGGCTACGGCATCGTGTTCACGAACCCGCGCGGCTCGGGCGGCTACGGCACCGCGTTCCGCCGCGCCAACTACCAGGACTGGGGCGCGGGCCCAACCGACGACGTGCTCAAGGCCGCCGACCTCGCAGCTGCGCTCCCGTGGGTGGACCCGCAGCGCCAGGTGGTCACGGGCGGCTCCTACGCGGGCTATCTGACGGCGTGGATCGTCTCGCAGACGGACCGCTTCCAGGCCGCCGTCGCCCAGCGCGGCGTCTACGACCTCGACACGTTCTTCGGCGAGGGCAACGCCTGGCGGCTCGTGGAGTCGCACTTCGGCGGCTACCCGTGGGACGAGGAGGCCGGCGTCGCGCTTGCGCTCAACTCGCCGCTCACGTTCGTGACCGACATCCGCACGCCGCTGCTCATTCTGCACGCGAGCCAAGACCTGCGGACCGGCGTCTCGCAGTCGGAGATGCTCTACCGCAGCCTCAAGGTGCTGGAGCGCCCCGTGGAGTACGTCCGCTACCCCAACGCGGGCCACGACCTCTCGCGCACGGGCGACCCCGACCAGCGCCTCGACCGCCTGCTCCGCATCCGCGAGTTCATGGGGCGCTACGTGGAGTAGACGCCGCTCAGGCAATACAGGGCGCAGGCACGAGGCGTAGGCAGCAGCTGCCCCACCACAGTCAGCCGCTGCCTAGCCCGCCCCTGCGCCGTGGAGCTCAGTTCACCGGGTCGCCCTGCGGCTCCTTGCCGCCAGGCATGTCGGTACCCTCGATCGACTTCACGTAGGCCATCACGCCGGCGCGCTCCTCGTCGCTGAGGATCGCGCCCCACGGCGTCATGCCCTTCTCGATGACACCTTCCGTGATGACGCGGAAGATGGCCGCCGGCGCGCCGCCGTGGATGGCATAGGTGTCGGTGAGGTTCGGGCCGATGAGGCCTTCGCCCCGCTGGCCGTGGCAGGCGGCGCAGTGGGCCGTGAACAGTTCCTGCCCGACCGCGATCAGCGTGACGTCGCCGAGGTAGCCGTCGAGAGCGCGGGGGTCGGTCTGAAAGCCCGGGTTGGCCTGCGCGTAGGAGCGCCGCGTCTCGGTTAAGTCGGCTTGGGAGGCCGCGAGGTGTTCCTCGTAGGTGGGCATCCAGTCGAAGACGTAGATCCCGAGGACGTAGGCCGGCGCGAAGACGACGCACAGCACGAAGAGCCACACCCACCAGCCCGGCATGGGGTTGTCGTACTCCCGGATGCCGTCGTACTTGTGGCCCTGGATGACGTGGTCGTCGTTGCCGCCGCCGTAGAGGAGTGACCCCAGGTTCGTGTCCCGCTCCGGGATGTGTTTCGGCGCGTTGGGGTTGGGAGGCACGTGGCTCATGGCAGGGCAGGTTGGGGGCGATGCTCGTCACCACACCCCCTGATCTCGCTGCGCTCGATCTGGCCCCCGCAGAGATGAGGGGGACAGATTCTCGACCCGTCAAGGGGAGCGAAACAGGGGGTGACGGCTACTCGGTCGGGGTGAGGACGTGGTCGTCGTCCAGCGGGAGGTTCTTGAAGGTGGCTCGCTCGCTCTTCGAGAAGGCAAAGAAGGCGATGGCGCACCCGCACACGAAAGCCACCACGAAGGCGATCAGGCCGATCTCGGAGAGCGCACCCACTTCCAGGGCACGCACGGCTTCTTTCATCATAGCGGTCGCAGGTCTAGGGTCGTGGGTCAAGGGTCACGCTGCGTCACTCCGCGAGCGCGGCGGTCGTGGCAGACGCTGAGGGCGGGCTGTCGTCGAAGGTGGCTTTCGCGGCGACGCCGAGGCTCTGGAGGTAGGCCACCATCGCGACGATCTGGTTGTCCTCGATGCCCTGCGGGCCGCCCTGGCTGGCCACCTCGGCCGCGATCTCGGCGGCCTGCGCCTCGGCGTCCGCGACGGCGTTGGCGATCTGCTCGTCGGTGTAGGGCAGGCCCACGGCGCGCAGCGCGCTCAGCTTCGCCGGGAGGTTGCCGACGCGGAGCGGCTTGCGCATCATGTGATCGTAGGGCGGCATGATCGAGTTGGGGCTCGTCGAGCGCGGGTTTTCCATGTGGCGGACGTGCCACAGGTGCGGGTACTTCCCGCCGACGCGCGCCAGGTCGGGCCCGGTCCGCTTCGAGCCCCAGAGGAAGGGCGTCTCGTAGATCGTCTCCTCGGCGCGGGAGTAGGGCCCGTAGCGCTCGACCTCCTGGCGGAAGGGCCGCACCATCTGGCTGTGGCAGTTGTTGCAGCCCTCGGCGATGTAGAGGTCGCGCCCGGCGAGTTCGAGCGGCGTCGGCGGCTGGAAGTCCTCCAGGTGCTCCACCTCGGCAGGCACGAGCAGGATCGGCGTCAGTTCGATCACCGTCCCCACGAGGATGGCGAGCACGGTGAGCACCGTGAAGATGATGGGCCACCCTTCGAGCTTGCGGTGGAAGCCGTGGGCTTGGATGAAGCGTTTCATCGGGGTGAGGCGAGTCTGAATCCAAGTGGGGTCGTCCTGAGCGAGCGGAGCGAGCCGAAGGATCTGCGGGCCAGCACCGGAGCCAAGCGCGAGGCACCTCGCTGGTACTGAGATCCTTCGACGTCGCCCTGCGGGCTTCGCTCAGGATGACAAAAGAGGGCATCAGGCCTTCGTCAACTGCTGCGCGGGCGTGTTCGAGACGCGCGGGACGGCCACAGCCGGGTCGGGCAGGTTCTTGGGCGCGCTCCGAATGGTCATGTAGGCGTTCACCATCAGCAGCACCACGCCTGCGAGGTACATCGAGCCGCCGATCAGGCGCACCCAGTACATCGGCACGACCTGGATCACGGTCTCCATGAAGTCGGGGTACATCAGGCGGCCGGCGTCGTCAAACGCGCGCCACATCAAGCCCTGCGTGATGCCGGAGACGTACATCGCCAGCACGTACATCAGGATGCCGATCGTCCCGATCCAGAAGTGCGTCGTGGCGAGGGCCTTGCTCCACAGCTCGGTCCGCCAGAGGCGCGGCAGCAGCCAGTAGATCATCCCGAAGGTCATGAAGCCGTTCCAGCCGAGCGCGCCCGAGTGCACGTGGCCGATGGTCCAGTCGGTGTAGTGGCTCAGCGCGTTGACGCTCTTGAGCGAGAGCATCGGGCCTTCGAAGGTGGCCATGCCGTAGAAGGTGATGCCGACCACGAACATCTTCAGCACCACGCTCTCGCGGAGCTTGTGCCACGCGCCGCGCAGCGTAAAGAGGCCGTTGATCATGCCGCCCCACGACGGCATCCAGAGCATGATCGAGAAGACGACGCCGAGCGTCGCCGCCCACTCCGGGACCGCCGTGTAGTTGAGGTGGTGCGGGCCGGCCCAGATGTAGATGAACACCAGGCTCCAGAAGTGGACGATGGAGAGCCGGTAGGAGAACACCGGCCGCTCGGCCGCCTTCGGGAGGAAGTAGTACATCAGCCCGAGGAAGGGCGTCGTCAGGAAGAAGGCGACGGCGTTGTGGCCATACCACCACTGCACGAGCGCGTCCTGCACGCCCTTGTAGATCGGGTAGCTCTTGAACAGCCCCGCCGGGACGGCCAGCGAGTTGCCGATGTGCAGCACGGCCACGGTCACGATGGTGGCGATGTAGAACCACAGCGCGACGTACATATGCTTCTCGCGGCGCTTGATGAGCG
>JBCCLD010000201.1:0-8572 GCA_039027055.1 Bacteroidota bacterium | reverse complement strand
CCGTTTGCGTCTCCGAAAGGCGCACGAGGAGCGCGATCCCGTAGGATCGAGTGACGAGTGGACCCCCCATTCTGTAGAGGTGGGCGGAGGCCGAACGGAGGCCGTGAGCACCGATCAGACCGATTGTCCACACGCCCTAGATCACCAAATCCGAAGGGTGGCGCTGGGCGGCGGCCTGGTCGAGCATGCGCAGGAGGTACTGCCCGTAGGTGCTCTTCGCCAGCGGCGTGGCGAGCGCGCGCAGTGCGTCGGCGTCGATGTAGCCCATCCGGTAGGCCACTTCCTCGGGGCAGGCAATCTTGAGCCCTTGCCGCGCCTCGACGACCTCGACGAAGGTCGCGGCTTCGTGGAGCGACTGATGCGTGCCGGTGTCGAGCCAGGCGGTCCCGCGCCCGAGCACCTCCACGTCCAGCATGCCACGCTTGAGGTACGTCTTGTTCACGTCCGTGATCTCCAGTTCGCCCCGCGCGGATGGCTCCAGGTTGCGCGCGATGTCGGTCACGGCCCCGTCGTAGAAGTAGAGCCCCACGACGGCGTAGTTCGACTTCGGCTTGGCGGGCTTCTCCTCGATGTCGAGGGCACGGCCATCCGAATCGAAGTGGACGACGCCGTAGCGCTCGGGGTCGCCGACGTAGTAGCCGAAGACGGTCGCGCCGCCCTGCTCCTCGACGCGGGTGCGGGCGCGGCGGAGCGTGTTGGTGAGGCCCTGGCCGTAGAAGATGTTGTCGCCCAGGATGAGGCTCGCCGGCTCGCCGCCGAGGAACGCCTCACCGATCACGAACGCTTCGGCGATGCCGTTGGGGGCGTCCTGCACGGCGTACTGGAGGTCGAGGCCCCACGCGTGGCCGTCGCCGAGAAGGCGCTGGAAGTGCGGCAGGTCGTGCGGCGTCGAGATGATCAGGATCTCCCGGATGCCCGCCAGCATGAGCGTGGTGAGCGGGTAGTAGATCATCGGCTTGTCGTAGACCGGCATGAGCTGCTTGCTGAACGCGAGCGTCAGCGGGTGCAGCCGCGTGCCGGAGCCGCCGGCGAGGATGATGCCTTTCATGGGTCGTTTGGTGCGGTCGGAGTGGCGGAAAAGGTACGAGGGCGCGGCCTGCAAGGATGGTGCCTTGCGCTGCGCCCTCGTGGGACGTATTCCGTCTAGGACGGGAGGCCGCCGCTTACGCGGGGAGCAGCCCCTCGTTCTGCAGGTAGGCGATGATCGTGTCGACCGCCTCCTGGACCGGCATGGTGTGCGACGGGATGTCGATCTCGGCGTTCTCGGGGGCCTCGTAGGGATCCGAGATCCCCGTGAACTCCTTGATCTTGCCTTCGCGGGCCATCTTGTAGAGGCCCTTCACGTCGCGGGCCTCGCAGACCTCGAGCGGCGTCGAGATGAAGACCTCGATGTAGTTGCCGACCGACGAGATCAGGTCGCGGTTGGCCTTGCGGTCGGCGAAGTACGGCGCGATGGGCGCGCACACGGCGATGCCGCCGTGCTTGGTGACCTCGCTGGCCACGTAGCCGATGCGCTGCACGTTGGTCGAGCGGTCCTCGCGCGAGAAGCCGAGGCCCTTCGAGAGGTGCGTGCGCACGACGTCGCCGTCGAGGAGCGTCACGGCGCGCTCGCCGAACTCCAGCAGGCGCACGACGAGGGCGTTGGCGACGGTGCTCTTGCCCGAGCCCGAGAGGCCGGTGAAGAAGACCGTGAAGCCCTGCTTCTCCTTCGGCGGGTAGCTCTTGCGCAGTTCCGCGACGATTTCGTCGTACGAGAACCAGTTCGGGATCTCAGCACCGGTGCGAAGCTTTTCGCGGAGCTGCGTGCCGGAGATCATGCTGAACTCCTTGCCCGCGGCCTGGACCTCGTCGATCGGCGCGTAGGCGTCGTCGGCGGGGACGTAGACCATGAGGCGGAACGGCACCATCGTGACGCCGATCTCCTCGGAGACGGAGGTGAAGAGCTCCTGGGCGTCGTACGGGCCGTAGATCGGCTCGCCGTCGGAGCCGTTGCCCGGCCCGGCGTGGTCGCGGCCCACAACGAGGTGGGTGCAGCCGTAGTTCTTGCGGATGATGCCGTGCCAGACGGCCTCGCGCGGCCCGGCCATGCGCATGGCGAGCGGCAGCAGGCTGAGCATCGCCCGGTTCTCGGGGTAGTACTCGAGCAGCTTCTTGTAGCAGCGGACGCGCGTGAAGTAGTCCACGTCGCCCGGCTTGGTCATGCCCACCACGGGGTGGATGAGCAGCTTGCCGCCGATCTCCTCAGCCGCGAGGTCGGTGAGTTCCTTGTGCGCGCGGTGCATCGGGTTGCGCGTCTGGAAGGCCACGACCTGGTTGACGTCGAGGTCTTCGAGGAGCGCACGCAGCTCGGCGGGCGTCCGGCGGAGGTCGGCGAAGTCGTAGTGCTTGGGCAGCTGCACGCCTTCGAGCGGGCCGCCGATGTAGTGCGTGCCGGCCTGCTCCATGAGGTAGGCGACGGCCGGGTGCGCCGTGTCGGTCGTGCCGAAGACCTGCTCGGCCTCGACATGCTTGTCGGCGTCCCAGATGTCCTCGACCGTGATGACGGCGAGCATGAGGCCGGTCTTGTCGCGCAGCGCGACGCGGTCGCCGGCGCTGTACTGCTTGGCCGTGTCGGCGTCCACGTCGAGCGTGATCGGCATCGGCCAGAGCGTGCCGTCGGCGAGGCGCATGTCGCTCACGACGCCGTCGTAGTCGGCCTTGTTGAGGAAGCCCTTGAGCGGGCTGAAGCCGCCGTTGAGGATCAGCTCGATGTCGCAGAGCTGGCGGTCGGAGAGGGTGATCGAGGGGAGGTCCGCGTTCGCCTGGGTGGCTTCAGCGACATCGACGCCGGCGACGAGGTCGCAGAGGTCGCCGCCGTGCGGAGCGATGAGGGCAGCCGTAGTCTGGCTCATGGTAGAGGGTGTGGAGGTTGTGTGCGGAGGGACGAAGGGAGTGAGTTGCTGGTCAGATAATCAGGCACGAAACCCCGCAGGGCAACGCAGTTGGGGGGTTTTCGCGGCATTCTCGTTTTCTGCCGCCCAGCCCTCACACCAGCCGCATGCCGTCCACCATTGGCCTTGCCGTCCCGTCACCCTTGTTTGACGTTCGGGGCGACTATCCCCGCCTCTTCACCGCGTCCTCACCTACCGTATCACCTCGCCCCGTCCAAACCGCGTGGGGCTATGAACCACGCTGTCTCAGGCCTCCACCGCTTCCTGGCGCGACACGTCGCGGAGTTCTGCTTCCCACAGCGCCAGCAGCGTGTTGGCCTCATCGTTCCCTGCGGCCTGCTCGGCCTTGAGGTCTGCCAGCCGCTCAGCGTAGGCTGCTGCGGTGAGGGAGTCGCCCTCGTCGGCGTAGGTGCGCATGGCGCGCAGCCAGGCTAGGCTGGCCTCGTGGGAGAAGTCGGTCCGCCAGGTCGCCCCAAGGTCGAGGCGGGCCAGGCTGAACGCAGCGGTCGGAAACCCGAGCGCCCGTGCTTTTTCGTAGGCCGTCCGCGCCGCTATGGTGTCCTGTGCGACGGCCTTGTAGTGCCACCCCTGGAGCGACGCCCGGTAGGCCTCGGCGAGCAGGCTGTCGCCTCGCACCCACCCTTCGGCCTTGCTGCGCTCCACGTGCGCGTCGATGGCGTCGAGCGTCAGCGTCTCGTCCATCGTGAGCCAGAACTCAGGCGGCTCGGTCTCGGCGCACCCGGTGACGAGGACGAGCAAGGCGGCGGCAAGGAATACGCGCATGGGCCAGACTCGATAGGTGGAAGGCAAGGCTAGACGGTTTAGCCAAGCGCGATGCTGCTAAATCCAGATTGAGGGACCGACAGCCCGTCTGGGCGCGCGTGGAGGAAGACCTCCGCGTCGCCGATGGCGCTGCGTTCGTCCGCGCTCAGCGTCAGTTCAGTGAGGTCCGGTGCCCACGATGTCGGCACGATCGAGGCGACCAAGGTCAGCCCATCGCCAGGAGCCACGGCCCCGCCCGACGCCGCGAGGACGACGACCAGTTCCGCGTCTTGGATCGACACGCGCACGGTTCGGTCGCTCACTACCTCCACCACCGTCGCCCTGTCGAGTTTGACGCTGGCCCCCGCGTGCTCGGTGCGCAGCCGTGCTTGACGTGCCTCGGCAGGTACGTCCCCGTGTGCACCGGAGAGCAGACGGCGGACGTAGGCCAATTCGGCGCGTGGACTCCCGAGGAGGTAGGCGACACGGAGGTAGGCGTCGGCGACCTCCTCGTCCCCACGCTCACGGTGAAACGTACTCCACGACAGCGCCTCGTTCGCCTCGGCTTCGACCGCGTCCACCCCATCGGGCGTGACCTCGTCCTGGAGTTCGCCCTCCCACTGGAGCCAAGCCCGCATGTCCTCCACGGAGGCGCTCTCCAACGGGTAGGGCGGCGTCGGCATCGACTGCGCCAGCGCCGTTAGATCCGGATCGGGATCGGCGCAGCCTGTGACGAAGAGGAGCAAGGCGGCCGCGAAGACTACGCGCATGGGTCGGAGAGCTGGCGTGAACGAATTCCGTTAGCTCGACTGGTCTCGGCCACCACGATCCCGGCTTAAGCCCGGCCATGAAAAAAGACGGCCCGGATCGCTCCGAGCCGCCCCGTAGGCTGAGTGTCGCGGTGCGGCGGCGTTGCGGTGACTCGTGGCGGACGCACCGCCACACTGCGTCACCGCGACACCGCTTCACTCTCACATCTTTAGGTTCTCGAACACGGCCGCTGCGCCCATGCCGCCGCCGATGCACATCGTGCAGAGGCCGTAGCGAACGCCGCGCCGCTGCATCTCGTAGAGGAGCGTCGCGGTGAGCTTCGCGCCCGTGCAGCCGAGCGGGTGGCCGAGCGCGATGGCCCCGCCGTTGACGTTCACGATGTCTTCGTTGAGGCCGAGTTCGCGGACGACGGCGAGCGCCTGCGCAGCGAACGCCTCGTTGAGCTCGATCAGGCCGATGTCGCTGAGCTTGAGGCCCGCCTGCGCGACGGCCTTCGGGATCGCCTCGACGGGGCCGATGCCCATGATGCGAGCCGGGACGCCCGCCACGCCGAAGCCGAGCATGCGCGCCATCGGCTCCGCGCCGGTCTCCTCGACCATGCGCTTCGACATCAGCACGGCCGCCGCGGCCCCATCGCTGGTCTGCGACGAGTTGCCGGCCGTGACGCTGCCGCCCTTCTTGAAGACGGGCCGCAGCCGCGCGAGCGCCTCGATGGATGTGTCGCGACGCGGGCCCTCGTCGGTGTCAAAGACGGTCTTCATCTCGACGGTCGAGCCGTCGTGGTAGACGACGCCCTCCACGCTGAGCGGAAGGATCTCGTCGGCGAAGCGCCCGCTGTCGATGGCGTCGAGCGCGCGCTGGTGGCTGCGGTAGGCGAAGGCGTCCTGGTCCTCGCGGCTGACGCCGTACTGGTCGGCCACGTTCTCCGCCGTGATGCCCATCGAGGCGTAGAAGTCGGGCGTGTCCTGTGCCAATGCTGGGTCGGGCGCAAAGTAGAATCCGCCCATGGGGACGTGGCTCATCGACTCGGAGCCGCCCGCGACGATGCAGTCGGCCTGGCCGAGCGTGATGCGGTTGAAGCCCTGCGCGATCGTCTGGAGGCCCGACGAGCAGAAGCGGTTGACGGTGAGGCCGGGCACGGTCTCGGGCAGCCCCGCCTTGATGGCGATGGCGCGGCCCATGTTCATGCCCTGCGGCCCCTCGGGGAAGGCGCAGCCGATGATGACGTCGTCGATGCGCTCGGGGTTGGCCCCGGCGCGCGCGATGGCGGCCTTGACGACTTCCGCGCCCATGTATTCGGGGCGGGCCTGCTGGAGCGTCCCGCGCCCCGACTTCCCGACGGCCGTGCGGACCGCCGAGACGAGATAGGTTTCGTTGAGTTGCATTGTTGGTTGGGTCTAAGGTCGTAGGTCTAAGGTCACAGGTCGGGATCGTTGCGCGACCTATGTGCCAGGGGAGCGTAGCCGCAGCGTCGGAGCCGAAAGACCTTCGACCCACGACCTGCGACCTACGACCCTAATTCCGAAGCGGCTTGTTGTGCTGGAGGATGTGCATCACGCGGGCCTGCGTCTTCTCCTCGCCGAGGAGCGACATGAAGACCTCGCGCTCGAGCTCGATGAGGTAGTCCTCGTGGACCTCGGCCGGACCGGTGAGCGCGCCGCCGGTCATCACGTAGGCGAGGCGCGACGCGAGGAAGCGGTCGTACTCCGAGATGTAGCCGCCGTCGACGTACTGGAAGAGCGCGATGTCGAACTGCGCGCGGCCGGGCGCGCCGAGCACGGGGATGCTGTTCATCACCGCGGGCGGGAGGTAGCCGCTGTTCGAGAGCGCGAGCACCTGCTGCTTGGCGACGTGGAAGCGCCGGTCGTCGTTCATCACGACGATGGTGTGGCCGGGCACGTAGCCATACTCGATGGCCATCTTGCCGCTCGTGGCGACGTCGGCCATGGCGATGTGCTCGAAGGCCTGGCGCACGAACGGCTGGAGCTCGCTCGGGCGGTCGCGGTTGGCGGCCTTCTCGGCGGCCCACGCCGTCATGCGCATCGTGCCGGTGCCTGCGGGGATGAGGCCGACGCCGAGCTCGACGAGCCCGATGTAGGTCTCCGCCGCGAGGACGGGCTGGACGCTCGCCATCGTCATCTCGCAGCCGCCGCCGAGCACGCGCTGGTGCGGTGCGACCACGATCGGCTTGGCGGCGTAGCGCACGCGCTGGATCGTGTCCTGGAAGGCGGCGATGTAGCCCTCGACCTGGTCCATCTGCCCCATCGCGACGGCCATTGCCATCTCACCGAGGTTGGCCCCCACGGAGAAGTTCTTGCCGTCGTTGGCGATCACGATGCCGCGCAGGTCGGGGTCGTTCTCGACCTTTTCGATGGCGTCGCGGAGGCCGGTCATGACCTCCTGGCCGAGGCTGTTGGCCTTGCTGCGGAACTCGAAGAGCGCCACGCCCTCGCCCATGTCGAGGAGCGCGGCCTCGCTGTTCTTCCACAGCTCCGCGCCTTCGGTCGCGCGGATGGCTGAGAGGCTGATTTCGTCGGCGGGCGTCGGCGCGGCGACGTAGCCACCGCCCGGAGCGCCGTCCCCCGAGGCGTGGGCGACGGGCGTCCAGACCTGGCGCGTGCCATCAGCGTTGCCATAGAAGCCGTCGCTCGGGACGTCGGCGACCCAGTCGGGCACCGCGAAGCCGTGCTCGGCCAGGCCGTCGCGGACGCGGTCCACGCCGAGCATGTCCCAGATCTCGAACGGCCCGGCTTCCCAACCGAAGCCCCAGCGCATCGCGTTGTCGATGTCCTTCGGCGTGTCGGCGATCTCGGGGATGCGGCGGGCGCTATACGCCAGGAGATCGAGCGTCGTTGTGCGGAAGAATTGGCCCGCACGGCCGTCGTCCTCGTAGAGCGCCACGAGCCGCGCCTGGAGGTCGCCTGCCTTCTTAAACGATTTGATGTCGAGGTCCGAGTCCGTCGCGGGCTCGTACTCCATCGACGCCGGGTTGATGGAGAGGATGCCCTGCTTCGTCTTCTTATAAAAGCCGCCGCCCGCCTTCTGGCCGGTCAGCTTGGCTTCCACGAGCTTCGCGAGCACGTCGCGGCTGCGGAACATCTCGCGCGACTCGTCCTCGGGGACATTGTCGTAGAGGTTCTCCGTGACGTGGCCGAGCACGTCGAGGCCGACCACGTCGGCGGTGCGGAACGTCGCGCTCCGGGGGTGGCCGATGAGCGTGCCCGTGAGTTGGTCGATCTCCTCGATGGTGAAATCGTCCGACTCGAACTGGTCGATCGCGCCCATGATGCCGTAGACGCCGATGCGGTTGCCGATGAAGTTCGGCGTGTCCTTGGCGACGACGATGCCCTTGCCGAGGTGGACGCGCGCGAAGTGCGCCACGCGCTCGGTGACAGCCGGGTCGGTGTCCGGCGTCGGGATCATCTCGAAGAGCTTGAGGTAGCGCGGCGGGTTGAAAAAGTGGGTCCCGAGGAAGCGGCGCTTAAAGTCGTCGCTCCGGCCGCCAGCGATCTCGCCAATCGGCAGGCCCGAGGTGTTGGTCGAGATCACGGCCGCCTCGCTCGCGTGCTCCTCGATCCGCGCTATGACCGACTGCTTGATGTCCATCCGCTCGACCACGACCTCGATCACCCAATCGACGCTGCTGATTTTGTCGAAGTCGTCGTCGAAGTTGCCGAGCGTCACCCGCTTCTGGACGGCAGGCGTGAAGAACGGCGCGGGGTTCATCTTCGTCGCCGCCTTGAAGGCCCCCTCGACGAGGCTGTTAGGCGTGCCCTCCTTGCCGATCGACTCCGGGGTGACATCGAGCAGCAGCACCTGGAGACCGGCGTTGGCGAGGTGGGCGGCAATCTGCGACCCCATCACGCCCGCGCCGAGCACGGCGGCGGTGCGGAAAGGCCGGGGCGCGGCGACGGGAGTGCGCTGCCCGTTGGTCGTGGTCTGGGTTAGCGTTTCCATGGTTTGGGTGTTGGATTATGGGTAGGGGCGCAGCATGTTGCGCCCGTACAGCATGAGACAGGGTCAGACGAACGCGCCGATGCCGGTGATGGCGCGGCCGACGATGAGGGTGTTGATTTCGTGCGTGCCCTCGTAGGAGTAGATCGCCTCGG
>JBCCLD010000200.1:0-8611 GCA_039027055.1 Bacteroidota bacterium | reverse complement strand
GGGCAGCCTGCGCGCTACTACCGGAACAACGGCGCACCGAATTTCACCTTCACCGAGACCGGCACGTTCTCGGATCTGACGATGGGCATCTACGGCGCCGCAGCTGGCGACTATGACAACGACGGCGACCTCGACCTGATCGCGGTGCCGGTGCTGCCGCTCACGTTCGGCGCGGCGTTCGCCAACAAGCTTTACCGCAACAACGCCAGCGAAGCCGACGCGCCCGGTGGCTGGCTCAAGCTTAAGCTCGAAGGCACCGCCTCCAACCGCGCGGGCCTCGGGGCCGTCCTCCGCGCCGAGGTCACCATCGGCGGCGTCGCGCAGACGCTCACCCGCGAGGTGTCGGCGCAGAACACGTTCAACGGGCACAGCAGCCTCGTCGTCCACTTCGGCCTCGGCGACGCGGCGCAGATCGACCGGCTCACCATCGCGTGGCCGTCGGGCCTGGAGGACGTGTTCGAGAACGTCGCGCCGAACCGCTTCGTGATTGCGGAGGAGGGCGGCAGTCTCACGCCCGTCACGAGCGAGCCAGTCACGCCGCCCAGCACGTCGAACCGGCTCACGCTGGACGACGCCTACCCGAACCCGTCGGCCGCCTCGGTGTCGATCCGCTACGTCCTCCCCAAGCCGGGCGCCGTGACGTTGGTGGTCTACGACCTCCTCGGCCGCCAGGTCGCCAAGCTCGTCGATGCGCCGACATCCGCTGGCACCCACACGGTCACCTGGGACGGCACGGACGCCGCTGGGCAGCGCCTCGGCGCGGGCGTCTATCTCTACCGCCTCGAAACCGGCAGCGGCACCACAACCAAGCGCCTCACGCTAGTTCGCTAGCGGCAGCCCCTGCCTCGCTCCCCGTGGTAGGTCGCTTGGCTGTTCCTCTCGATGGCGAGGGGGCTGTCCGGGCGGGGCGAGAACAGGGGATGTTTTCTTCACTCGATTTCTGATCGCCCGCATGCTCCTGCTGATGCGCTCTCTTCTCCACCTACGTCTGCTCTTGCTGTTCGTCCCCGTGGCCACGGCCCAGCAACCCGCGCCGTGCACGCAACCCGAAGCCGCCGCGCTCGACTTCTGGGTCGGCACGTGGGATCTCGCCTGGACCAACGCTGACGGTTCAGACGGACAAGGGACCAACACGATCTCGAAGACGCTCGGCGGCTGCGTCGTCCACGAGGACTTCCAGGACACGACGCCCGACGGCACCGGCTTCGCAGGCCAGAGCGTCTCCGTTTTCGATGCGCGCTCCGGGCTGTGGAAGCAAACGTGGGTGGACAACGCGGGCGGCTACCTGCTCTTCACCGGCGCGCCCGACGCGGAGCCGATGGAGGTCCGTACGGCTCCGTTCGCAAACCCGCAGGGGCAATCTCAGATCAACCGCATGGTCTGGACCGACGTGTCCGGCGACGCGCTGACGTGGCGCTGGCAAAGCTCGACCGACGACGGCGCGACCTGGACAGATCGCTGGGTGATCGCCTACGCGCGCGCTGAGTGAGGTCTGTGTCTGGCGCGGTCACGCACAGACCTGCACATCGTGTGGCGTTGAACCTGCGGCTCTGGACATCGTTGATACAACCTATTCTCCCTCCAGCTGTTTGCCGTCGCCATGAGCACACGAGACCAGATTGTCGCCGAACTTGACCGCATGAGCGAGCAGGAATTGGAGATGGTGCTCGCCTCGATCCGACACCTCCTGAATACCTCTTCCGAACAGGAAGGGCTTCTAGAACGGCTACAACGGATTCGCATCGACGGACCACCTGACTTCGCATCACGGGTCGACGACTATCTCCGGGAGCCGCCTGCTGACACGGAGTAGACGATGCAACCGCCTCTCTTTGTCGACACGGGCTATGCCATCGCCCTGATCAACCGGCGCGATCAACACCACGAGGCCGCACGGCGGTTGGCCACACGCTATGCTGCAAGAACGTTGATTACCACCGACGCGGTCCTCTTCGAGTTGGGCAGCGCACTCGCTTATGGGTTTCGTACGGCGTCCGTCGAACTCATCAGCCACTTTATCGAAGCCCCGGATGTAGAGGTAGTCCCCCTGACAGACGTCCTCCGAAGCATGGCCCTTGCGTTCTATGCCACGCACGAGGACAAGCCGTGGAGCCTGACTGACTGCCTCTCGTTTGTAGTCATGCGCCAGCGCGGGCTCACCGAAGCACTCGCGTTCGACCACCACTTCGAACAAGCTGGATTCAGGGCTTTGCTGCGTGAAGCGAGCTAGACCTCAGGCTTCTGCGCGACGACCAGCAAGCCCGTGCCTTCGGGATTCGGCTTTTGAAGATCGGCGCGGTTGAGCGCGAGGCCAGCCGGGAGCGCGCCGAGGTAGTAGGCGCCCACGAGCGGCGCGGTCAGCCACGAGGCGTTGAGCGCCTGGATCGGCCACTTCACGAGCAGTCGCCACGCCGCCGAGCCGTAGCGCCCGTAGGTGTATTCGTGCAGCACCGGCGTCAGCCCGGCGGTGTCGAGCTTCTCGTAGAGCTCGCCGACGTTGTAGCCGTCGCGGACGTGCTCGCCGATGAAGCTCTCCTGGCCTTCCTCCGTGATGCCCGAGCCACCGAGGTCGCTCGGCGTGTTGACGAGGACGTAGCCGCCCGGCCGCAGCATCTGCTTGAAGTTGCGAAACACGCCGCGGTCGTCTTCGATGTGCTCCATCACGTCCACGGACAGGACGAGGTCGTAGGCATCGGTCTCGGGCTGCGGCGCGGTGAGGTCGCGCCACTCGAACGAGACGCGGTCGAGGTAGGGCGTCTGCTTGAAAAACCGCGCGGCGCGGTCGAGGTAGTCCTGCTTGATGTCGACGGCGTGGACGCGGACGTTGGGAAACGCGCGGAGGAGGAAGTAGGCATACTGCCCGAAGCCCGTCCCCGCGTCCAACACGTCGATGGGGCGGTCCTGCGGGAGCCGGGCGATGAGCGCACGGAGGCGGCGGTGGACATACCACGCGCGCAGGAAGACGAGGTCGAGCGTACGGTAGAAGCCCTTCGTGAGTGCCGGGCTTTTCTCGGCGAGGTCGCCGAGGCGGTCTTTGATGGGGTCGTAGTCCAACGGGCGGCCAGGTCGAGTCAGAAGGGTGGAACCTCGAACAGCTCCCCTCCTGGACAGGAGGGGCTGGGGGTGGTCGATCGCCAAAGCAAGACGTCTCATCTCGCTCCTTTGGTCTACCCCCTCCCGCTTCGCGGACGCCCCCTGTCTAGGGGGAGAGCTTCCTGCGGAGCCTTCGGTCGGTTCGGGAAGGTGGAGGTAGCCCCTTTGTTCGTCAAGGCAGCACGGGCGTTCTTGCTCGATCTTCCCGCTTCGGAGTGTGTGGGTATGGGTGTCTACGGATCTCGGAGTGGATGCCTCGCGAACCTCCCAACCGTTCTCTCATACCCACACCCCCTCACCCTCCCGGACGCTCTCACGAAACCCCCACGCTGCCGCGTTCCCTCCGGCATGACCTTCCTCAACCCCCTCGTTCTGCTCGGCCTCGCGGCGGCGGCGATCCCGCTGCTGATCCACCTCTTCAACTTCCGCAAGCCGCGGCAGGTCGACTTCTCGACGCTCGCGTTCGTCAAGGAGCTCCAGCGCTCGACGATGCGGCGCGTGCGCGTCAAGCAGTGGCTGCTCCTCGCGCTGCGGACACTCGCGATCCTTTGCCTCGTGCTCGCGTTCGCGCGGCCCGCCGTCGAGGGCGCGTGGGCCGGGCTGTTCGGCGGACGCGTCCCGACCTCGATGGCGATCGTGGTCGACAACTCCTTGTCGATGACGCAGCGCGACGCGCAGGGCGACTACCTCGGGCAGGCGCGCGACCTCGCCGCCGCGCTCGCCGAGAGCCTGGAGCCGGGCGACGAGTTCGTCCTCGTCCCGACCGCGCCGACAGAAGCGGTGCAACCGGCGACGTTCTCGACGGCGGAGCCTGCCCTCGACGCCATCGAACAGCTCGAACCAGCTCCCGGCGCGCGGACCCTCACCGACGCCATCGCGCAGGCGGCGAGCCTGCTGGAGGACGCGGCCAACCTCAACCGCGAGATCGTGGTCGTGACCGATGCCCAGCAGGCGACGCTTGTTGACTCCACAGGCATCGGGATCCCCGACGACTTGGCGGTGACGCTCTTGCCGGTCGGCGCAGGCCGCTCGGCGAACGTGGCCGTGACCGACGCGCGCGTCGAGAGCCGCATCGTGGAGGCGGGGCAGCCCGTGCGCCTGTCAGCGACGCTGGTGAACTACTCCGACGCCCCGCTCGACGACGTGGCCGTGCGCGTGCTCCTCGATGGGCAGGCCGTGGCCGAGACTGCGGCGAGCCTCCCGCCGGGCGTCCCGACGACCGTTCCGCTCAACGCGACTCCTCCGACGCGCGGCTGGCTCGCGGGCACCGTTGAGATCGAGGCCGACGCCTTCGAGGCGGACGACGTGCGGCACTTCGCGCTGCACGTACCTGCCACGCGCCGCCTGCTCCTCGTCCAGGGCGACGGCCAGCGCGCCGACCTCGTGACGCTCGCCCTCACCGTCGCGGATGAACGCACAGCCTTCGACGTGACGACGATCCCCGAGGCGTCGCTCCCGGCGGCCAGCCTCGACGCCTATGACGGTGTGGTGCTCGTCGGCCCGGCGACGCTCTCCAGTGGCGAGACGGCGGCGCTCGCGCGCTACGCCGAGGCGGGCGGCGGCCTGCTCGTCTTCCCCGGCGACGACATCGGCGACCTCTCGACGCTCCTCGACGCGCTCGGCGGCGGCCGCTTCGCAGGCACGGTGGGGCAGGAGGGCGGTCCGCCCATCGGCTCCTTCGACCGCGTCGACACCGAGCACCCGCTCTTCGACGGCATCTTCAGCGCCGACGATTCGGAGCGCCGCCTCGAACAGCCC
Source organism: Bacteroidota bacterium (assembly GCA_039027055.1). Taxonomy (GTDB): domain Bacteria; phylum Bacteroidota; class Rhodothermia; order Rhodothermales; family Rubricoccaceae; genus JBCBEX01. The sequence goes on along the minus strand of JBCCLD010000200.1, from coordinate 3,760 downwards.
GACGTGTTCCTCGCCGCGACGTATGCGCCAGGCGGCGGTACCGAACAAACGCTGATCGCGCTGCCGGGCGGACGACCGTTCCTGCAGGAGGTCCGCCACGGGCAAGGCACCGCGCTCGTCTACGCCGTCGCGCCTGACCCGGCGTGGAGCGACTTCGCCGTGCGCGGGCTGTTCGTGCCGCTGCTCTACCGCTCGGCGTTCTACCTCGCCCAGAACGAGGACGGTGAAGCCACGCGACTGACCGTCGGCGAACCGGCGACGCTTCGCCTCGGCGGCGTCCGCGAAGGCACGCCGGTACGCCTCGTCGCGCCGGAGGACGTGGGTGCGGAGACGGTGCCGGAGCAGCGCGCGTTGCCCGGCGCGCTCCTCGTGGAGGTCCCGCCCGAGGCCGTTCCTGACCCCGGCGTCTACGACGTGCGCCAGGGCGACGCGCTACTGCGCCGCGTTGCCGCCAACCTCGACGCCCGCGAGTCGGACCTGACCCGCCTCGATGCCACCGACGCCCGCGACGCGCTCGCCGAGGCCACGGGCCGCCCCGTGCGCCTCCTCGACGCCGCCGGGGGCGCTGGCCTGCGTGCTGCTGAGCAGTTGCAGACCGAACGCGCTGGCATCGAACTGTGGAAGACGTTCCTCTGGCTCGCGCTCGCGTTCCTCGTCGCCGAGATGCTCGTGGCGATGCGGTGGCGGAGCGAGAGTGTGGCAGCGTAGCTGCTTCGAGCTCAGTGCGGCTCCCCCCGTTTTTGACGACAGTCGCTACGCTCCTACGTCACCAAAAACTGTCCCCCTCAGGCTTGAGGGGGACAGTCTGAGGAGCGGAGCGCGCAGCGCGGAGGCGACGCAAGACGGGGGGAGCGATGGCACCGCCCTACGCAAAGAAACCGTGGCGTTGTGGCCAAACCGCAACCCAAGGTGCCACACCATGTTGAAGGCCCCGCTTTCCAGGGTGCACCTTGTGTGCGACGTCCCTGGAGACGCCCTCCGTTCATCCACTGACCCGCTTCCGTTTGCAGCCGAAGACCACCCGCGAATCCGCGATCCTCGTGGGCGTCCTGACGCCCGACCTCATCCGCTACCACCTCGACGAGAGCCTCGATGAACTCGAACTCCTAGCCGACACGGCTGGGGCGGACGTGACCGACCGCCTCACGCAAAACATGACCACGCCCGCTGTCGCGACGTACATCGGCAAGGGCAAGGTGCAGGAACTCAAAGCGCTCGTCGAGAAGCGCAAGGCCGACCTCGTCATCTTCGACGACGACCTCTCGCCGGTGCAGGCGCGCAACCTGGAGCGCGAGCTCGAATGCAAGCTCGTGGACCGCTCGGGGCTCATCCTCGACATCTTCGCCGGACGCGCGAAGACGGCCACGGCCAAAACGCAGGTCGAGCTCGCGCAGCTCGACTACCTCGTGACGCGCCTCACGCGGCAGTGGACGCACCTCTCCCGCCAGAAGGGCGGCATCGGGATGCGCGGGCCGGGCGAGACGCAGATCGAAACGGACCGCCGCCTCATCGGCCGCCGCATCGCCGTCCTGAAGGACAAGCTGGAGCGCATCGACCGGCAGCGGACGACGCAGCGCAAGGGCCGCGCCGACCAGACGCGCGTCGCGCTCGTGGGCTACACCAACGCGGGCAAGTCGACGCTGATGAACGCCCTTGCCGAGGACGCCAAGGTGCACGCCGAGGACCGGCTCTTCGCCACGCTCGACGCGACGACGCGCAAGGCTTTCCTCGCGCCCAACAAGCCCGTGCTGCTCTCGGACACGGTCGGCTTCATCCGCAAGCTCCCGCACAAGCTCATCGAGAGCTTCAAGAGCACCCTCGACGAGACGCGCGAGGCGGACGTGCTCATGCACGTGGTCGACGCGAGCCACCCGTACTTCGAGGACCACATCCGCGTCGTGAACCAGACACTCAAGGACCTCGGCGCGCTCGACAAGCCGACGCTGATGGTGTTCAACAAGCTCGACGTGCTGGAGGAGCGCGGCCTGCTGGCAAGCCTGCGGGCGTCGTACGAGAACGCCGCGTTCGTCTCGGCGCTACGCGGCATCGGCCTCGACCAACTCCGCGTGCAGCTGCTCGACGTGATCGAAGCGGACTACCGCGAGCAGGCCGTCGTGCTGCCCGTCCGTGCGGGCAAGGAGCGCTCGTACCTGCACAAGGTCGCCGAGGTGCACGCCGAAGTGCCCGTGACCGCGCTCTCGAAGGACGCGGCTGACGACTCGACCGCAATCCCCGCGCTCGTGATCCGCTACCGCGTCGCGCCGAAGAACGCCGACGACCTCGACCGGATGCTCACGCGCTTCGCCGACCTCCGCGTCGTCTCGACGCTCGGCCCCGACGCCCTGCTGAGCGGCGACGGCCAAGCGACGGCGATCCCGGACGCGCTCGTGAGCAACATCGCGCGCTCGGCGTAGTCCGACTAATGTGGGGGCGAAAGACCTTGCAGCTTCGCCGCCTCCAGTCGTAGTTCTTACCCGTACCACCACCCACGCTCACGCCTGGCGCGCCGTTGATCGCTTGGCATGAGTATTGACCTGCTCTCAGGGGTAGCGCAACACACGCCCTTGGGTGCCGTCTGACTACCATGACTGTCCAAGACCTCCTCGACCTGACGCTCGAACCGCTCCACGCGGACGATGCCGTCTTTGACGCGCTCACCGATGCGGTGGAAGCCGAGGTCGATCAGTTCCCCGTCGTGGATGCGCAGGGCCGCCTGGTCGCGCTCGTCTCGGAGACGCAACTCATGGAGCACGCCGGTGCGATGACGCCCATCGGCGACCTGCCTGCGGGCGCACCCGTGCGTGTCCGTCCCGACACGCACAGCTTCGAGGCCGCGCTCCAGATGATGCGCCACCACCTCGACGTCCTACCCGTCGTGGACGCCGACGAGGTCCTTCTCGGCGTGGTGCGCCGGACTACGCTCTTCGACACGCTCTCCCGGATGCTCTCCGTGGGCGATGCCGGAACAATCGTCGTGCTGGAGATGCCAGAACGGGACTATGCGCTCGGGCAAATGATCTACGCCGTCGAGCAGAACGGCGCCAAGGTGCTCAGCGTGGCGAGCGAGCACGAGCCGAGCGGGATCGCCCGCGTGACGCTGAAGCTCAACGTGTCGGACAGCAGCCGCATCCGCGCCGTCCTGGAGCAACGCGGCTACCGCGTCGTCGCCACCTTCGGCGAAGACCAGCGCGACGAGGAGCTACAGTACCGCGTCGAACAGTTCATGCGGTATTTGGATCTGTAGGACGGCCTTTGGCCTGTGGTTCGGTCGCTGCGCTCCCTAGGGCGTGTGGACATTCGATCTGATCGGCGCTCACGGCCCCCATTTGGCGCTCGTCGGCCCACATCGACATGGGGGCTGCTCGTCGCCCGATCCTCCGGGATCGCGCTCATCACACGCCTTGCGAGCCCGCAAACGGTGTCTCGTGACCGCCTGACCCCCTGATTGTCCACACGCCCTGGTGGGACGGCGGCTGCGCCGCCTGTGGGACGCTCGCGTTGCTCGCTGTGGTTTGTGGGGGTAGGGAGTGCGGGGTCTCAGCGCTCTGACCCGTGTCAAGTGTTATACCGTTTACGGAAAAAGAACGTGCATACCTACTTCAGAGTCATCCCCGCGCAGGCGCTGACAGGGGTAGGTTTTCGCAAAACGATGTCATCCTGAGCGAGCGCAGCGAGTCGAAGGATCTATGGGCCAGCACCCTAGCCCCACCTTGTCAGAGAGATACGAACAAGATCCCCCGCGTCCGCGAGGGCAGGCTCT
>JBCCLD010000199.1:0-8611 GCA_039027055.1 Bacteroidota bacterium | reverse complement strand
GCTCGGGGACGGCGGCCGTGTAGCGCCCGGCGTCGGAGTCGAAGGTGAGCGTGGCGGTGCCTTCGCCCTCACCGATGCCAGCGTGGCGGGCGAAGCGGGCGAGGCACCGCGCGCCGTTGCCGCACATGCGGGCCCAGGAGCCGTCGGCGTTGACGTAGCGCATGCGGAAGTCGGCCCCGTCCGTCTCGGGCGCGTTGAGCGCGAGCAGGCCATCAGCCCCCACGCCCGCGCGTCGCGGGCAATACCGCTGCGCTAGCGCGACGAGCTCGTCGTCCGAAAAGAAGAGAAACCGGTTGTCGAGCACGACGAAGTCGTTGCCCGCGCCGCTCATCTTGGTGAAGGGGACGACGAGGTTGGGCATGGCGAGGGTCGAGGGTCGAGGGTCGAAAAGGTGTCTGCGCTTTTGTGACGGGTCAAGTCAACGCGTGGAACTCGGCGTTTCTCCGTGCAGCGGTGGGCCCGTGTGGCCGTGGCTTCTGACGGCGCATTCTCACAAACTCTCACGCACCTCCGCGCCAACGTCCCCGTACCTTCACTGCCCGCCATTCCATCGACCTCCTTCGCCTTCCCTTTTGGCCGACCGCACCCTCTCCATCGACGGCGTCGAGCCGCTGCTGCTCTTCGGCTTCAACGACGTCTACCTCCGCAAGATCGAAGCCGCCTTCGGCGACGCGCGCATCGTGGCACGCGGCAACCAGGTGATGCTCCAGGGCGACGCCAGCGTGCTCGAGCGCATCGAGCGCGTCATCGGCGAGCTCACGATGGTGCTCAACCGCAACGGCACGCTCACCGAGCGCGACGTGGAAACGGTCCTCGACCTGAGCACGCTCGGCCAGGGCGTCCAGCGCGCCGACCACTCCGACGTCATCCTCTACACGGCCGCCGGCGGCGTCGTGAAGGCGAAGACGCCCAACCAGGCGAAGCTCGTCAATCTGGCGCGCTCGCACGACATCGTGTTTGCCGTGGGCCCCGCCGGCACGGGCAAGACCTACACCGCCGTCGCGCTCGCCGTCTCGGCGCTCCGGTCGCGGCAGGTCAAGCGCATCGTGCTCAGCCGCCCGGCCGTCGAGGCCGGCGAGAGCCTCGGCTTCCTCCCCGGCGACTTCCGCGACAAGATCGACCCCTACCTCCGCCCGCTCTATGACGCCCTCGAGGAGATGATTCCCCGCGACAAGCTGCGCGCGCACACCGACCAGAACACCGTCGAGATCGTGCCGCTGGCCTACATGCGCGGCCGCACGCTCTCGAACGCGTTCGTCATCCTCGATGAAGCGCAGAACGCGACCACGAGCCAGATGAAGATGTTTCTCACGCGGCTCGGGGTCGGCAGCCGCGCCATCGTCACGGGCGACGCCACGCAGACCGACCTCCCCCGCCGCGGCGACTCCGGGCTCATCGAGGCCACCCGCATCCTGCGCGGCGTGGAGGGCATCGGCTTTCTGCAGTTCGACAAGGGCGATGTGGTTCGCCACAAGCTCGTCAAGGACATCATCGACGCCTACGAACGAGATTCTAGTGATGGATGATTTTTGATTAACGATCTCCGATGGACTCTATCGAGACGTTGTTCTTCAAATCGAAAATCACACATCCAAGATCGAAAATGGACTACGGAGAGTTCGAGATCCATGCGCTGCCGGAGGGGCGGTTCACGGTTGGCGCGGACAAGGTCTTTGTCCCATACGCCGACGGCGATCCGCCGCGCCCAGGCACGCTCTTCGTCGCCATCTCGCCGTTCCTCGTGCGCACGCCGAGCGACGTGCTGCTCCTCGACACGGGCCTCGGCGAGTACGCGACCGGCCGCGGCACCGACTTCCTGCTCGACGGCCTCGCTCGCCACGGCGTCACCCGCGAGGCCGTGACCAAGGTGCTGCTCTCGCACCTCCACTTCGACCACGCGGGCGGCTGCGTGGCGACGGTCATGAACGAGGCGACGCCGACGTTCCCCAACGCCGAGTATGTCGTCCAGGAGGGCGAGCTGTCGGCCCCGTATGGCGACCTCTCTGACGCGGCTCGCGACCGCATCGTGACGGCGCTCGACCGCGAGGGGCAACTCCTGCTCGTGAAAGGCGATGGCTCACTGAGCGACGAGATCGAATACGTGCACACCGGCGGGCATTCGCGCGACCACCAACTCTTTCGCTTGCACACCGCCGGGCGCGTCGTGCTCTTCGGCGGCGACGTGCTCCCGACGCCCGGCCAGGTAACGCGCCGCTTCCAGGCGAAGTACGACCATGACGGCGCAGCCTCGCAAGCCTGGCGCACGCGCCTCGCCCAGGAGGCAGCGGAGGGCGGCCACCTCGCGCTGCTCTACCACTCGACGGACGCGCCCGCGGGCTTCATCGACGAAGTCTCCGGCAGCTTCCGCGTCGAAGCCGTGAACCTGTAGCGGTCGAAGTGCACGACAGGGGAGGTGGGGACGGGTTTGGGCACACCCTACTCGCAGCGTCGAGCGAGTCTTCGGGCCGTCTCAGCGTGGGGAAAGAGCACGGTGGCAGCCAAGGCATGCGGGCAGCGCGCGGAGCCCCGCGTGCGCTGGGCGAGCCGTAGGTGCACGCGGTAGTTGCCGGGGTCTAGCGACGCCGCCCGTTCCAGTGCAGTCCGGGTAGTGTCAGCCTGGTAGAGCGCCATCGCGGTCCACTGACTTGCGCTCCGCACGGCCCCAGCCGTTGCTCCCACCACAAACACCGCCAACACGGCGACGCGCAGCCACCGTGGCACCGACACCTCGACGGCCCGCTCCGCAGGGAGGAGCACCCCGGCGACCATCGCCACGAACAGCACGGGCCACGCCAGCAGCAGCACCGCATCGAACGCGCCCGTGACGGCGACGCCCGCGCCTACCGCCATGAGCATCACGGTCCCCGCTGCCTGGTCGGCGTCCGCCTCGCGCCGCAGCGACCGCCAGCACGCCACGACGAGGCCGACCACGAAGAGCGCCCACAGCGTAGCGCCGAGCAGACCACGCTCCGATAGGAGTGCCACCGCGTCGCTACTGGGCCAGGGGTTCGACGTCATCCCGGCGCGGCTGCCCGACATCGACGGGTCACCCGGCGGGGCGATGCTGGGGTACGCCACCGGCCAGTTGCCGGGGCCGATGCCCCAGAGCGGACGCTGCTGCACGAGGGTGAGGCTCCGCCGGTACTGCACGAGGCGGCCCTGCCCGCTGCCTTCTTGGTAGTTCAGCACGCCCTGGGCCGTCTCCAGGTAGGGCGCGTCGCTGCGCCAGTCGAGGGTGTTCGGTAGGGTGGTCGCGAGGACGCCGCTGCCGACGACCACTGCCAGCACGAGGGCGAGCCGCAGTACCACCCTCCAGCGGCGGAGCGCGGGCGCCAGGACGAAGCCCAACGTCAGCACCAACGTCACGGCCACGGCACCGAGCCACGCCGCCCGCGAGCGCGTCAGCACGAGGATGCCGACCACCAACAGCAGCCCAACAACGCTCACCAGTACGGCGCTCCACCGCTTCGACCGAAGCGCCGGGAGGACCAGCAGCGGTAGCCCAAACGCCGCGAGGTGCCCGACGAAGTTGCGGTTGCCCAGCGTGCCACCAGGGACGCGGTTCGTCGAGAAGTAGGTGCTCTCGAAGCCGTAAGCCTGCGCCAGGGCTAGCACCGACGCGACCACCACGGCGAGGGCGGCTGCGCGGGTCAAAGCCGGAGCGAGGCCGTCGTCGCGTAGCACGCGGGCGACCCAGAAGACCGCCGCCCCCGAGACGGTCAACGCCAGCGCACGGGTAGCCGCCCAGGGGTTGGTCGCCAACGCAGCCGCGAGGGCGCTCGCGAGCACAAACCCGAACAGCGCGAGGTCGATCGGCGTGACGCGTACGTGCCGCGCGCGCGCGAGCACCAGAAGCCCTGCTAGTGCGGCCGTCACGTGGAGCACCAACTCCTTGGGGACGAAGAACCGGTCGAGGTCAAACGAGCGCGTGGTCGTGGCGATGACGATCACCGCTACGACACCAAGCTGGAGCACGACGCTGGCGAGTCGAGCCACGCGACGGGGTGGGGAGGACGACGAAGTGAGCAAACCGGTAGCGAGACGCCAAAACACAGCGCCCCAATATCGACGCGCGGCCCGACACAGGGAAGCGTCGTCCGTCGAGCCTCGGGCAAGAATTGTCACATCCTGCAAAGCGATGGGCATTCGGGGCGAGCGTACACGAGAAGTGAGGCGAGGCTGGTTCAACGCGCATCGCCCCGCGCTTGCGTGCGGCGTAGCTATCTCTGCTGCAGCCTCACACGCTGCCGGTAGGCCCGTTCCATCCCACCCTCCAGAATCCTATGGCTCACCGCTACGTGCTACTCCTCGCCTTGACCCTGCTGACGACGATCCCAGGCCTGGCACAGGCCCCAACCTACGCCCGCACGCCCGGCGACGTGCTCCGCTACCACCTTACCGAATCCGCGGACATCACGAGCACCTCGACCTTCTCGTCAGTCGAGCGGCGCTACGAGCGTGAGGTCGCCGTGGCATTCACCTTCGGCGAGGCCGACACGGTGGAGGCCGTCTACGAAGCATTCACGGTCGACTCCGGCGATCCAGGTCGCCTGCAGACCCACAACCTGATCGGCGCTATCGACGGGGCACATCGGTTCACGCTGGAAGCCGACGGCATGGGCGACGTCCTCGTTGAGCCCGAATTGACCCGGGCACCCTTGATCGGTGGGGCGCTCAATGCGCTGGAGTTCTTCTTTCCCCACTTGCCGGACGAGGCGCTCACGGCGGGCACGACCTGGACGTACGAAGACAGCGTCACGAACGACACCGGTGGCGTCCGCACCGACACGATCACGTTCACCGTCGTTGGCGACTCTTCCGTGGCAGGGTTCAGCGTGGCCGTGATCACGATGGCAGGCACGACGTTGATGCAAGGTCCCTTTGGGGCTACCGGGGAGGTCGACCTGGACAAGCGCGATACGCACGAGGGAACCTACTTCTTCGCCGCTGAAGAGGGCCGTCTAGTCGGAGCCAACCGCGTGACGCGGAGCGTCGCCAACAACGTCGTCCACACAAGTATGGGGTCGATGAACTCCGAGCTAGAGTCGGTCACGACGGCGACGGTTCGGCTACGCGAGAGCTGAGCGGCACGGGCTTCGCAGCAGGTAGCGTGATGAGCACGACTGCTGCGACCAGCACCAGGATCGCGACGAGCATGAGGGCACCCACAGGCTCCCCCAAGAGTGCCCAGCCCAGCACGACGGCCACGACAGGATTGACGTAGGCATAGGTCGCCACCTTTGCCGGGGTCGCGTTTTGTAGTAGCCACACGTAAGCGCCGAAGCCCACAAACGAACCGAACACGACGAGGTAGGCCCACCCCAAGAACGACGCCTGCGTGACCGCTGCGATGTCCAGCGCGCGCCCTTCGCCGAGGAGCAGCCCAACGAGCACGAGGCCGAGGCCGCCGCCTGTCATCTGCAGCGCCGTGGACATGAACACGTTCTTGGGCAGGTCTGCCGTCCGCGCGTGCACGGAGCCGACCGACCACGAAAACGCGCCCATGAGGATGACGAGCATCGGGACGAAGGGGTGATCGGCGTCGGAGAGCGTGCTCGGATCGACGAGCAGCACGATGCCGATGCCACCGAGCACGAGGCCGAGCACGGTGCGCCACGTCGGGCGGACGGACCGCTTCCAGAGCCAGTCGAGGGCGACCATGAAGAGCGGCACTGTCGTGACGAGGAGCGCGGCCATGCCGGAGGTGACGTACTGCTCCGCCCACGCCACACTGCCCGTCCCGACGCCGAGCAGCATGCAGCCGATGCCCGCCGCCGCCCACCACTGTCGCGCGGTCGGTAGCGCCTCGCCCCGCAGCCTCAGCCACGCGAGCAGCACCAGCCCTGCCACGGCAAAGCGCGAGCCGATCATCAGGAGCGGCGGGATCGAATCGATGGCGACGCGGATGGCCATGTACGTCGAGCCCCAGATGAGGTAGACCGCCGCGAAAGCAGCGATGGTGCGGTAGACCGGGTGCGAGCGGCCGGTGGAGAGTGGGGCGGTCGACATGACGATCCTCGGAGGTGGGAGAAAAGAGGGGGTGAAGTGAAACCGAAGGGTGACATGCTACGTCTTGAGATAAGGTCCATTGATTGTTCTTATCGTACTCATCATCGATCCTTATGGCCTTCGATCTGCCCACGGAGCACCTCCGCACCTTCGTCACCATCGCCGACTGCGGGAGCTTCACCAAGGCCGCTGCGCTGCTGCACCGGACGCAGCCAGCCGTGAGCATGCAGATGAAGCGCCTCGAAGAGCAACTCGGCACGCCGCTGCTCACCCGGCGGGGCCGTCAGACCACGCTCACCGAGGCGGGCGCGCTGCTGCACGACTATGCCCGGCGCATCCTCGACCTCAACGAGCGGGCCGTCCGCAAGTTTGCCGCCGTCGAGGCCGAGGGCAACGTGCGCATTGGCATCTTCGAGGAGGTCGCGCTCGGCCCGCTCGTGGACCTACTCACGAAGTTCGGCGCGCTCTGCACGAAGATCCACCTGGAGTTGGTCGTCTCCACGAGCGCCGACCTCGCCCAGCGGATCGAGACGGGCGAGCTGTGCCTGGCCGTCGCCAACGCGAGCTACGCGAGCGAGGAGATTGAGACGCTGTGGTACGAGCCCTACGTCTGGGCGTGCAGCCCGCTCTTCGACGGCGTGACGTCGGACCCGGTGTCCATCGTCACGGAGCCGCTCACGACGGGCTGCTCGCTGCGCGACCATTCGCTGCGCGACCTGGAGGCGCTCGGACGGCCGTGGCAGGTCGTGTTCAGCAGCGGCAGTCTGGCGGCGGTGCAGTCGGCCGTGCGCGCCGGGCTCGGCGTCGGCTGGCTCCCGAAGAGTGCCGTGCTGCCCGAGTTCCGCATCCTAGGGATTGCCGAGGGCTTCCCAGAGATCGGGGCCGCGCGGATCGGCCTCTACCAGAGCACGAAGTCGGATTCCAACGCCGCGCGCGTCCTCGCCGAGTTCCTCTGCGAGCACCTCCGCCAACCCGACGACGCGCTCGCCCTCGCCTCCTAAGCGAGGCCACAGGAATTGGGTTCGCAGTAGAGCGCCGTGGTCTCGATCTTCGACCGCTCGTTCTGTACGGGCACGCCGCTGACTCCCGAAGCCCCTTCGCGTTCGTTGCTATGCCGATCCGCCTGCTCCTCGGGCTCCTGCCGCTCTTGCTCGCTACGCCGCTCTTGCTCGCTGCCCCGCTCCAGGCGCGCCACCTGACGGGCGACGCCGCCACGTATCAAATCAGCACGGATCCAGACTCCGTCCGGATCGCGGCCCACCTCAACGATTTCCTCGTCCTGCAGGAGACGTTGGAGGCGCGGCACCCCGACCTCTACGCCGTCACCCCGCGCGAGACCTTCGAGGCGGCGCTCGACGCCGTGCGCGACAGCCTCGCCGTGCTGTCCGATATGGGCATTTCGGTGCGGCTCCGCGCGGCCGTCGCACTACTCGGCGACCCGCACACCAACGCGACCTTCCTCGACGCGTTCGACTTCGAGAACCTGCTTCCGTTCGAGTTCGCCGTGTTCGAGGAGGGCGTCTTCGTTATGGGCGCGTACCCAGAATACCGGGCGCTCTTGGGCGCGCGGTTGGTCGCCATCGAGGGCAAGACCGTCGAGGCGCTGCAGCCGCAGGTCGCGCGGTTCGTGGCCGCCGGTCGTCCCCAGTTTGCCCTGAAGCGGTTCCCGGTCTTCCTGCGGTTTGCCGAACTCCACCGCTACCTCGGGGCTGACGTGGACGACGGCGTCACGCTCGACCTCGTCGATCTGGATGGGCAGGCGAGGGCCGTGACCATCGAGCCGATTCCGGGACAGGCCGACGTGGCGCGCCTCGTCTACCTCTCCGAAGAAATCGCGCACCCGACGTGGATCAACCACGGCGAGGAGGACCCGGCGCTGGCGTTCCGCGATCTCGCGTTCGACGATGGGATTTACGTGTTCCAGTACAGCTCCTGCTGGGGCCGCGAACTGGAACTGCGCTTCGGCGATGCGGCCGAGGCGGAGGCTTACCCGTCGTTCGAGGCGTTCGCGGACCGCGTCGTGGAGCGGCTGCGCACGGGCGAGGTCGAGACGCTCGTTGTCGATCTGCGGGCCAACAGCGGGGGGAGTTCGCCGCAGGGGACGCTGCTGGCGCAGCGTATCGCGGCGCTGCCGGAGGACGTGCGACCGCGGCGCATCGTGGTGGCGCTCTCGGAGCAGACGTTCTCCTCGGCGGTCATCAACGCGATGGACTTCCGGCTGCTGACCGGTGCTGAGTTCGTAGGCACGCCCACCGGCGGCGCGCCGAACCACTTCGGCGAGGTCAAGGTGTTCCGCCTGCCGTATTCCGGCCAGGTCGTCGCGCACTCGACGGCATTCTTCGGCTATATGAACGGCGACCCCACGACCATCCGGCCCGACCGCACGCTCGTCCCTCGATTCGCCGACTTCCTGCTAGGCGAGGACCCCGTGCTCACCTTCGTCCGTGCGTCGCCCTAGTGTGAGCGCAAGGGGTCTACTGCGCGATCACCTCTGGACGTGACGGGGTTGCCAGGTTGGTCAACCACCCCTGTCCCCTCCTATCCAGGAGGGGAACTGCGTTTGCGGCTTCCCTGCCCGAGCAGCGATATCGCAAAAGACCGG
>JBCCLD010000198.1:0-8644 GCA_039027055.1 Bacteroidota bacterium | reverse complement strand
GTCGAGGGTCCACCTCGAACGCCCCCTGACCCATGGCCTATGCTCCTCGACCCATGACCAAGAACTACCTCCTCACGGCACTGCGCTTCTTTCGGCGGCAACGGGGCTACACGCTGCTCAACGTGCTCGGGCTGACCGTCGGCCTACTCGGCGCGTTCCTGATCCTTCTCTGGGTGCAGGACGAGCTACGCCAGGACCGCTTCCACGAGGACAGCGACCACCTCTTCATGGCGATGCGCCACCTCACCTACACCAACGGCACCGTCGAGACGACGCGGTCGGTGACGTACCCAGCGGCAGCGGCGCTGGAGGAGGCGTATGCAGAGATCGAGCACGCCGAGATGGTGACCTTCCCGAACGAGGCGATCCTCAGCCAGGGTGACCGCGCCTTTCGCGAGCGAGGCTACTGGGCCGAGGAGGCGTTCTTCGAGCTGTTTTCGTTCCCGCTCGTCGCCGGCGACCCCGCGACGGCGCTCGACGCCCCCGACGGCCTCGTGATCTCGGAGACGCTGGCGCAGTCGCTCTTCCAGACGGACGACGTCGCGTCCGTGCTTGGGCGCACGGTGCGCTTCGACGACCGGCACGACGCCCGCGTGACCGGCGTGGCGGCCACCGTCCCTTCGCAGTCCCGGCTCCAGTTCGACTGGGTGCTCCCGTTCGAGGAGTACTACGCGCGCAACGCGTGGCTAGACCACTGGGGCAACAACGGCGCGCGGCTCTATGTTCGCCTCGCCGAGGGGGCCGACCTCGCTACGGTCAACGACCAGGTCCGCGACCTGATCACACGCAACGCCAACGTTGAAGGCACGAACCTCTTCCTCTACCCCTTCGCGGACTACCACCTCTACGGCACCTTCGAGGACGGCGAGCAGGCGGGCGGGCGCATCGAGTACGTCCAGGCGTTCGGCGTGGTCGCGTTCCTCCTTGTGCTCATCGCCTGCATCAACTTCATGAACCTCGCCACGGCGCGGGCGGCGCAGCGGGCGCGCGAGATCAGCGTCCGCAAGACGCTCGGTGCGACGCGCTCGGGGCTGGCCGCTCAGTTCCTCGGCGAAGCCGTGCTGGTGGCCGTCGGCGCGGCGGTGCTCGCCTTGGTGGCACTTGTGTCGCTGCTGCCCGTCTTCGGCGAGGTGGCGGGCAAGCCCTTCGAGCTCGGTGCCCTCGGACCGGGCATGTGGGCGCTCTTTGTTGCCGTGGCGATCGGGGCGGGCCTCCTCGCAGGGAGCTATCCAGCCTTCGTGCTCTCGAACTACAAGCTCGCAGGCGTGCTGCGCGGCAATGGCGGCGTCGCGAGCGGCGGGCTGCTGCGCAAGGTGCTCGTCGTCGGCCAGTTCGCGGCGTCCGTCCTCCTCATCGTAGGCACGCTCGTCGTCTACCGACAGATCGACTACATCCAGACGAAAAACCTCGGCCTCGACCGCGAGAACGTCGTCATGATGACGCTCGAAGGCGGCGCGCGCACCCAGTACGACGCCTTCCGGCAGGCGCTCCTCGCCCAGCCCGGCATCGAGACGGTGACGACGACCAACCAGAACCCGCTCTCGGTCGGCAACTCGACCTCCGACCCCACGTGGGACGGCAAGGACCCCGAGGCCCAGCTCAACTTCTACATCATCCAGGCGAGCTACGACTTCGTCGAGACGATGCGCATGGAGGTCGCCTCCGGCCGCGCGTTCTCCCGCGCCTTCGGGGCCGACACCTCCAACTTCGTCGTCAACGAGGCGATGGCGCGCCTCATGGAGACCGACGACCCTGTGGGCGAGCGGCTGGCCTTCTGGGGGCGCGACGGTGAGATCGTGGGCATGGTCGAGGACTTCCACATGACCTCGCTCTACGCGCCCATCGAGCCCACCATCCTGCTGCTCGACACAGACCTTGACGCGAACATCGCTCAAACCCGGATGCTCGCCCTACGGGTTGCGCCGGGCCAGACCGCCGAAGCCCTCACGGGCCTGGAGCGCACCTTCGCCCAGTTCAGCCCCGGCGTCCCCTTCGACTACGCCTTCCTCGACGAGCGCTTCGGGCGGATGTACGAGTCTGAGCAGCGCATCGGGACCCTCGCCAACCTCTTTGCTTTGGTGGCCGCGTTCGTGGCGGGCCTTGGGCTCTTCGGGCTGGCTGCCTATGCTGCCGAGCGCCGGCGCAAGGAGGTCGGCGTGCGCAAGGTGCTTGGGGCGAGCGTGCCCGACGTGGTGGCGCTGCTCTCGCGCGAGTTCGTGGCGCTGGTGGGAGTCGCCTGTGCGGTGGCGTTCCCGCTGGCCTACCTCGGCGCGGAGCGCTGGCTCGACGGCTTCGCCTACCGGGCTGAACTCGGCCTGACGCCCTTCCTCATCGCGGGCGCCAGTGCGCTGCTGCTCGCGGCGCTCACCGTGGGCGTGCAGGCCTATCGCGCCGCCACCGCCGACCCGATCCACGCCCTGCGCCACGACTGAGGGCTCGGGTCCAGGGCCGTGTGTCGAGGGTCCACCTCGCACGGCCTGTGACCTAAGACCTGTGACCCTCGACACCATGACCCTCGACCCATGACGCGCAACTACCTCCTCGTCGCCCTGCGCGGTCTTCGTCGGCAGCCGGGCTACACGGCGCTCAACGTGCTCGGGTTGGCCGTAGGGCTGGCGTGCTTTTTCCTGCTCGGGCTCTACGTCCGCGACGAACTCACCTTCGACCGCTTCCACAACGATGTAGAGCAGATCTACGCGGTAGGGACCATGTGGGAGATAGACGGCGACACGCACTACACCACGCTCGTCCCCGTCCCCACGGCTCCTGCGCTGGCGGAGCACCTCCCCGAAGTGGCGGCCTCTACCCGTTCTGGCCCGGTGCCCATCTCTGTCCATGTCGGAGCCGAGCGATACGACGACCAGACTCGTCACTACGTCGACCCCAGATTCTTCGACGTGTTTGACTTTCCGCACGTCGCAGGCGACCTCGCCACCGCACTCGATGCGCCTGACCAGGCCGTTCTCTCGGCGAGGGCGGCGCAACGCTATTTCGGCCTGGCAAACCCTATCGGCCAGACCCTCACCATTCAAGTTGAGGGCTCCGTGTTCCACAACCAGCCCCCCGTGGCGCGTGAGGTGACGATCAGGGCCGTCGTAGCCGTCCCACGCACGTCCTCATTCACGTTCGACCTGCTCGTCTCCAGCGCCACCAACGCGGCCCGCTTCGATTCCCCTACCGCCTGGAATACCGTATCGAGCGATGGCGAAACGTTCGTGCGGCTTGCGCCTGGGGTGACCAAAGCCCAGTTTCAACGGACACTGGATCGCTTCGCCACCGACGTGGTCTATGAGCGGACGCAGCAAGAAACGATACTCCGAGCGGTCCCCCTCGCCGACTATTACTTCTCTGAGTACTACAGCATCGAGGGCTTGCGCGGCGATGCCCGGTACCTCACGCTGTTCGGTGGAATCGCGTTGCTGGTCCTCCTCATCGCGCTCGTGAACTACGTCAACCTTGCCACGGCCCAGGCCGCTGAGCGGACGCGCGAAGTAGGCGTTCGCAAGGCGATCGGCGCAGGGCGTGGACAACTCATGAGCCAGTTTCTGTGCGAATCCGTCCTCCTGTGCCTTGTCGCCTTTGTCCTCGCGCTCGTGCTCGTGACCGTGTCCTTCCCAGGCTTCAATGCACTCTTCGGCACCACATTCAACTCGAGCCTGCTTCTCGAAGGCGCGACGCTCCCGGTGCTCTTGCTCTGCGCACTTGGTGCCGGGCTCCTCGCAGGAATCTATCCCGCGCTCGTACTCGCGTGGCAGCGTCCGATGCACGTACTACGGTCGCGTGCGACTCCGCACAGCGGTACCGCGCGGCTGCGCAAAGGCCTTGTCGTCGGTCAGTTTGCTGTGACTGTAACGCTGCTCATTGGTGTGGCGGGCATCGTGCAGCAACTCCGCTTTATCCAGACGGCAGACCTGGGCTTCGACGGTGACCAAGTGCTTCACGTCCAACTCGACGTGCTCGCGGCCCAAGCATCGGCTGTGAAAGCAACATTCGAACAGCACCCCGATGTCCGTGTAGCCAGTGCGACGAACGCTCCCCCCGGCCAAGTATGGATGCGCTCTCAGGCTGTTGACTTTGAGCACCAACCCACAGCTATCGATGACCACCCGCCTGTGACAACCTGGGTGGTGATGGCGGATCCGGACTTTGCCGAAGTCCTCGACCTCACCCTCGTAGCTGGACGCTTTCTCGACGACGCCGTCGTGTCCGACGCGACGCGCGCGGTCGTTATCAACGAGACGGCGGCCCGCGCCTATGGGTGGGGGGAAGGTGACGCAGCCTCCGCTGCTGCGCTTGGCAAGACGCTAAGCTTCGTCTCACCCGAGTCGGTGATCGTGGGCGTGGTGGAAGACTTTCACTTCGGGTCTATGCACGCCGCCATCGAACCGATGGGCATCCGCGTGGACGACCCCAACCCGCGTGTGACCTGGCCCATGCACACCGGGCTGCTCCTCAAACTCAACACCGACGAGGTCCTCACCACGATAGGCGAGTTGGAAATCCTCTGGCAGTCGTTGGCCCCTGATGTCGCGTTCGAAGCAGCGTTCGTAGACGCCTACTACGAGCAGATGTACCAGTCGGAGGTCCGCCTCGGCCGCATCCTCGGCGTCTTCGCCGGGCTCGCCATCTGCGTAGCCTGCCTCGGCCTCATCGGGCTGGCGGCCTTCACGGCGCAGCGGCGGACGAAGGAGATCGGCGTGCGCAAGGTGCTCGGCGCGTCCGTGTCGAGCATCCTGCGCCTACTCACGCGCGACTTCGTCGTGCTCGTCGTTGTGGCGTTCGTGATCGCGGCCCCGCTGGCGTGGTGGGGCGTCCAGCAGTGGCTCGGCGGCTTTGCCTATCGCGCGGAAGTGGGCGCGGGCACGGTCCTGCTCGCGGGCCTCGCCGCGCTCCTGCTCGCGCTCCTCGCCACGGGGGCTCTCGCCTGGCGGGCCGCCCGCCTCAACCCCGTCCGCGCCCTGCGCTACGAATGAGGTCTGAGGCTCTCGGGTCGTGTGTCCACCTCGAACGACCCAGGACCCTCGACCTATGACCCTCGACCCAGGACCCTCGACCCAGGACGCGCAACTACCTCCTCGTCGCCCTGCGCGGTCTTCGTCGGCAGCCGGGCTACACGGCGCTCAACGTCGGCGGCCTGGCCCTCGGGATCGCCTGCTGCCTGCTGATCGCGTTCTACGTCCGCCACGAGTGGAGCCACGACCGCTTCCACGAGCACGCGGACCGGCTCTACCGAATGACGTACGAGAACCGCCAGGGCGAGGACCTGCCTCCCGCCGCGCCCGACGAGTTCCAGGCGTGGAGTACGGCCGCCATCGCGCCGCTGCTGGAGACCGAGTTTCCGGAAGTCGAGCACGCCGTGCGCCTGTCAGGGCGTCACACGATGCTCTTCACACGCGGCGAGGAGGCGTTCCAGGAGGAGCGCTACTTCTTCGCGGACCCGGAGTTCTTCGAGGTGTTCACCTTCCCGCTGCTCCAGGGCGACCCGACGACGGCGCTCGTGGAGCCGACCTCCGTCGTGCTCGCCGAGAGCGCCGCGCGGCGCTACTTCGGCGACGACGCGCTCGCCGCCAACCAGGTGCTCGGCCAGGCCCTTCAACTTGGCAGCGGCGACGACGTCGACCCGCTCGTGGTGACCGGCATTATGGCCGACGTGCCCGCGACCTCGCACCTCGACTTCGACATCCTGCTCTCGATGAGCCTCTTCGAAAACGGGGTGCGTGCCAACGACCGCGGTTTCGTCTTCGACAGCTGGAACTACGTCGACTTCTTCACCTACGTCCTGCTCGACGAGAACGCATCCGGCGAGGCGTTCCAGGCGAAGATGCCCGCGTTTGTCCAGCGTCACCACGGGGAGGCGATGCGCGAGTGGCCTCAGTCGTACACCCTCCGGTGGGAGCCGATCACCGAGGCCTACTTCAGCCCCACAGGCGGCTTCGCGGCGGGGCCACGTGGCAACAGCACCTACCTCTACCTCTTCGGATTCATCGGGCTGTTCATCCTGCTAATCGCCTGCGTCAACTTCATGAACCTGGCTACGGCGCGTGCGACGAAGCGGGCGAAGGAGGTAGGCGTGCGCAAGAGCGTGGGGGCCAACCGCAGCAGTCTCGTCCGGCAATTTCTGGCCGAGGCCCTGTTCCTCGCTACCGCCGCGGCCATCCTGGGCGTTGTGCTGGCCGAGAGCCTGCTGCCGTTCTTCCAGGAGTTGGCGGGCAAGGAGATCGCCGGCGGTGTCCTGACGAGCCCCCCGGTGGCCGGGGCACTCATGCTGGGTACGATCCTCGTGGGGCTGCTCGCGGGCAGCTACCCCGCCGCGGTGCTGTCGGCGTTCCGACCCGCCGCGGTGCTCAAAGGTGCCTTCGCGACGTCGCGCCGAGGGCAGGCGCTGCGCAAGGGCTTGGTGGTGGGCCAGTTCACCATCGCCATCGTGCTGATTGTGGGCACGCTCGTGGTCGGGCAGCAGCTGCGCTACCTCCAGAGCGAGGCCCTCGGCTTCGACGACCAGCAACTCATCGTTGACTTTGGGCACGACGACCTAGTCACGGAGAACATGGACGCGGTCAAGCAGGCCCTCGCCGCGCTGCCTGTGGTGGAGCAGGTGTCGGCCACGCGCAGCGTTCCCGGTGACTTCTTCCCGGACGCCGGGACCAGCGTTGAAGACCCGCTCGGGACTATGAGGGGGATGGACTTCGGCCTGTACGAGGTCGACGCCACCTTCCTGACACAGCTCGGCGTGGGGGTGGCCGCCGGGCGGCTCTTTAGTCCTGACTTCGAGACAGACGCCGAGGAGGCCTTGATCCTGAACGAGGCGGCGACGCGCGCACTCGGCTACGCGGACCCCGCCGAGGCCGTCGGCAAGCCGTTCGACCAGTGGGGCCGTACTGGGACCGTGGTTGGGATCGTCCAGGACTTCCACCACGAGTCGCTGCACCACGAGGTGCGTCCGCTCTCGTTCCGCGTCTCGCCGTGGGTGGGCCAGTTCGTGCTTCAGGTCGACGCTGCCCATGCGGAGGAGGCCGTCGCGCTGGTCGAGGCCGCGTGGGCCACGATCGCCCCGCACCGGCCGTTCCTCTACCGCTTCCTCGACGACGCCTTCGACGCGCAGTACCGCGCCGAGGAGCGCTTCGGCGTGCTCTTCGGCACCTTCGCCGCGCTGGCCATCATCGTGGCGTGCCTCGGGCTCTTCGGGCTCGCCGCCTACGCCGCGCAGCAGCGCACGAAGGAGATCGGCGTGCGCAAGGTGCTCGGCGCGGGCGTGCCGGGCCTGGTGGGCTTGCTCGCCCGCGACTTCGTGCGCCTCGTGCTCATCGGGACCGTAGTGGCCGCCCCGCTCGCCTACCTGGCGATGGACCGCTGGCTCGACGCCTTCGCCTACCGCATCGACATCGGCGTGGGGGTCTTCCTCACCGCGGGCGGCCTGGCCTTCGCCATCGCCCTGCTGACCGTCGGCGGCCACGCGCTCCGCGCTGCCACGACGGACCCCGTGAAGGCGCTCCGGTACGAGTAGACTGCCGAGGGAGTAGCGTGGGTCGCAGCTCGTGGGTCTATGAGCGCGCATCGGCTGTGCGAAACCGCACAGTTGGGTAGGCCTTGTCGTGCCTGGTGCGACGCAGGGTCAGTTGGTGCATCCCTTGTGTGAGGACAGGACCTCGCAGGTTGACGGGCGCAGGTCGTGCCTCCGTCTCCCCCTGACCTGCGACCTACGCCCCCAGATCCTCGACCTCATGATCAAGAACTACCTCCTCATCGCGCTGCGGACGCTCCGGCGGCAGAAGAGCTACGCCGCCATCAACGTGCTCGGGCTCGCGTTCGGGCTCGCGTGCTTCCTGCTCATCGCGGCCTTCGTGCAGCACGAAGTCAGCTACGACCAGGTGCACCCCAACCTCGACCGCATCCACCGGGTGGTGCAGCAGCAGCCGAACAACATGTTCATGGGCTCGGACCGCTTCGCCGTGACGCCCGCGCCGCTCGCAGGCGCGCTCGTCACCGACTACCCCGAGGTCACCCACGCGACGACCTTCACCAACTACCGTGCGCTGCTGAGCATCGGCGAGACGCACACTTACGAGCGCGGACTCTGGGCCAGCGTCGACTTCTTCGCCGTCTTCGAGGGCTTCACGCTCCTGCAAGGCGATCCCGCGACGGTGCTCGCCGAGCCGGCGTCGGTCGTGCTCACGGAAGACGTTGCCGCCAAGCTCTTCGGCGACGCCGCCCTGTCGGATCAGAGCGTGCTGGGCCAGACCGTGCGCCTCGAAGG
This sequence comes from Bacteroidota bacterium, assembly GCA_039027055.1. Lineage (GTDB taxonomy): Bacteria > Bacteroidota > Rhodothermia > Rhodothermales > Rubricoccaceae > JBCBEX01. Next base: position 390 of record JBCCLD010000198.1, on the reverse strand, counting down.
CGAGACCGACTTCACCGTCACGGGCATCGCCGCCCCGCCGCCGGAGGCGAGCACGGTGCAGTACACCTTCCTGGCCAGCATCCTTTCCCAGCGCAACTTCACGGCCGACCTGGAGCGCTGGAATAACAACTCGTGGCAGACCTTTTTCACGCTCGCCGAGGGGACTGATCCTGCCACGCTGGACGCGCAGATGCCCGCCTTGCTGTCGCGCTACCTCTACGACGGCTCGAACGAATGGAACTCGCCGGATACCCCCCAGGCGGAGCGCAACCAATACGAGGTGCAAGCCTTCGCCGACGTGCACCTCCGCGCGAACGTCAACTTCGACATCGGGACGCAGGGCAACGAGCGGATGGTGTGGCTCTTCAGCTTCATCGGCGTCGTGATCCT
>JBCCLD010000197.1:0-8778 GCA_039027055.1 Bacteroidota bacterium | reverse complement strand
GAAAGGGCGCCGAGTTTCTTCCAACTGAGCCCACGAGCCCCGTTGGAGAAAAGCCCGGAGTAGCCCTGGCGCAGCTGAAAACGCGTGGTGTAGGCTGTGTTGCTGAGCCAGGCCCTCCCTAAACTGCACGGACCATTGATCATACCAAGTCCGCTTACAGCGGTATTCAGTGGCGTTGAGAGGCCGTCGACGGAGTTCTCCCCCTGGTCAGGGAGAGCCAGAGGGGGTTGCCGGCCAAAGCTCGATGATCGACCACCCCCAGCCCCTCCTGTCCAGGAGGGGAGCTATCAAGGTCTATGCATTCTGCTATAATGAGTTGCGATCGTGTCATACCGCACGTGATCCGGGATCTCTGACGATTGCGGCGTTTCGAGGCATCGCTGAGATGCTGAATCGAGTTCAGCACGACCAGGTCGAAAGTTTGCAGCCGGATTCGGTACTACCTACTTCTCCCACCTTTGTCACCCCGGACTTGATTCGGGATCTATACAATGCACCGAATGGAGTCCCGCGTTCGCGGGAATGACGCCGAGGTGCGTTTGCACTGCTATTTCTCGGAAATGGCATGACGCTGGCCTTCGAACTGACGCTGGCTTCGAGCAGACTCTAGCAACGGTTGGCTATGCCGGTGGACCTTCACATAGGAACGCAGAAGAGAAGCCGGTCCAACACCATCGGGAGGCCTGTCTTGCCATGACCCTATCGTCTGTCCATCGCTACGCTGCATTCACCACGAAGCCAGATGGAGGCAATCCTGCGGGCGTCTGGATAGGTGACATCCTGCCCAGCGCGGAGGAAATGCAGCGGATCGCCCAGGAGGTCGGCTACTCAGAGACCGCCTTCGTTGCCCCAGCAACAGGCTTCGACCGCACCGTGCGCTACTTCAGCCCCGAAGTAGAAGTCCCGTTCTGCGGACACGCGACGATTGCCACGGGCGTAGCGCTCGGCGTCACGAACGGCGTGGGCGCCTACCACCTTGCGACCCAGGCAGGCGTCGTGCCCGTCGTCGTCGAGAAGCGAGGCGAGCGATGGGAGGCGTCGTTGACGTCGGTGGAACCTGAGCACGAAGCGGTATCGGACGCGCTGGTCCAGGAGGCGCTGGCGGCGCTCGGCTGGGAGCCGGACTGTCTCGCCGCCACGATTCCGCCTGTACGGGCCTACGCCGGAGCCTGGCACCTCGTGCTCGCTGTGGCCGACGCGCGTCGCCTTGCTGACCTCGACTATGACTTCAAGGCACTCAAGGCGTTCATGCTCCGCGAGGAGGTCGTCACGCTCCAACTCGTCTGGCGCGAAGGCGACGCCGTGTTTCACGCGCGCAACCCGTTTCCGGTGGGCGGCGTGGTAGAGGACCCGGCGACAGGAGCCGCGGCCGCAGCCCTCGGAGGCTACCTGCGCGATGCAGGCTTGCTGTCCCCCCCGGCCACGTTCGTCGTGCGCCAAGGCGAAGCAATGGGCCGCCCGAGCCGCCTCGACGTGCACGTACCCGCTGAAGGAGGCGTCGTCGTCACCGGGACCGCGGTAGCGATTGACGCGCCGTCCTAGCCACGGGCACGGCACCGGCGACGCCGTATCCGATATCTCCACAGCAGCTGAAGCAGTCTTGGCGAAGCACTGGAAAGAGCCCTACACGCTCGAAGCGGCCCAGGCGCTCGGCATCCACGACTTCGAGGGGCGTGCGGTGCTCGGTGACGCGCACACGCGGTGGATCTACTGCGTGCGCGTGTGCAGCTTCACGTTCGGCTTCTTCTCGCTCGACGAGTTGGACCGCTACCACGCGTTCTTCTCGCGCAGGACGCTACCGTCAAGCATGATCGAGGGACCCTTCTCAAGCGGGCCCGCGGCGTCGGTCGGAGACGGCCAGAGCGTGTTCGAGCGGCTGCCTGGCCGATTGCGAGCAAGGCGCAACCGCGAGACCGTGCACAAGGCACTCGCACGCGCGCGAAACGACTTTGCCAGAGGATCGAACTGAGCTTTCCGCTGGAACCGGTTGAGATCGATGCAAGCGAAACGCGTATGATTTGAGCCGCTGTCTTGCTCCAGGCTCTTGCCGTTCTCATGCTATGCCCCGTTCGCTGTCTCGCAGGCGATTCCTCGCCCAATCCAGTTGCGCCGTCGCGGGGATGGTGATGAGGCCTTCTGCGTTCGCCCGAAGGACGGAGGCTGACGGCGCCGTCGTGGTGTTCTCGGCCCCGTCGGTGCGGAGCCGGTACTACGCGCCGTTTTTCGATCAATTGGTTGCGTTCTACACTGGCTTCTTCGAGCGGCGCGCGGCGTCGGACACGTTCCTGATCCTGGCCGACCGACCTACGGCGTCGCGCCTTCGTCGCCGAATTCCGGAGCGCCGGGTCCTCACGGCCGACGTGCCCGACATCTGGGCACGCGACTTTGCGCCGGTCCAGACCCGCGCGGGCCTCTTCAAATTCCGCTACGTGCCGTCGTACCTCCCACGCCGCGATGCGCGCCACATCGAGGAGGCGTTTGAAGGCTGGCTGGACACCGTGGGCGTGCGCACCGAGGCGGTTGATTTGGTGGTGGACGGCGGCAATGTCTGCTACAACAGTACGGATAGCGCCGTGCTGACCGAGCGGGTGCTGGTGGAGAATGCGCACCTCACCCGGGCCGAGATCGAGGCGATGCTCAACGACCGCCTCGGCCTGGATCGGGTCTGCCTGATCCCCGAGGAGCCGGGTGACACGACGGGCCACGCCGACGGGATGGTGGCCTGGCTGTCGCCTACGTGTCTCGCCATCGCCGATCTGGAGCCGTCGCTTCGGACTGCCGTGCGGCAGCGCCTGGAACGGGCGCTTCCTGAAGTAGAGATCGTCGCGATGCCGCATGCGCCGTCGGAGGAGCAGTGGCGCGGCTTCTCCGACGCCTCGGGGATCTACGTCAACATGCTCGCGACGCCCTCGGCGCTGTATGTGCCCGTCTTCGACCTGGAGACGGACGAGGCTGCGCTAGCCACCATAGAGCAGCACACCGACCGCGCCGTCGTGCCCGTGCCCGTGGGTGAGGTTGGCCAGATGGGCGGCAGCGTGCGCTGCCTGAGCTGGGAGGTCACCGGCGACATAGCGCAACGTCTACGCGAGGCGGCATCGGGCTAGCCGTCACCACATGCGTGTCATGCGTTGGCCTCACTCCGACACGCAACACGGCCTGTGCAACACGGAATACGTGCCGTGACGAACCCGCCCGGTTTGCCACGGCACAGCCATAGCGTACCGTTCAGCCCCTGTGAAAACGCCCTATCTGGCGCGAGCGACGGTTCGCCGTGGGAGACGAGCCCCGATGTATGCTGCGTTGTATCGTGAAATCGCCGTCGTCCTTGTCATCACCCTCGCCCCATGCGCGCGCTGCTCTTCGTTTTGCTCGTCTGCCTGCCGCTACTGCTGGCAGTGGGCACGACCGCGCAGGCACAGGACGACGGGCGCGTCAATGCCGACCGGCTCTACCACCGCGCGCTCGCGCTGGATGAGGCCAACCCGCGCGCCGCCCGTCGTGCCATCGAGGAGGCCATCGCGCTCGACCCGGACAACGTGCGCTACCTGGAAGTACGCCTCGCGCAGCTGCAGCGCGAGCTGAGCGAGAGCAAGGCCGCCAGCGTCGCCGACACGCGTCGCCCGCGCCTCGCCCGCGACATCCTGCGCCTCAACCCCGCAAGCGCCATCGCGTTGGAGGAGCGCGGCACCGCCGAGACGCTCAACTTCGAGTGGTGGCGCGACCGGCACCAGCGCTCCGGCGCGACGTGGACGCCCGGCGCCACCCGCGGCATGGCGGGCCGGGCGAACCGCCACTGGCGCGAGGCCGAGCAGTTCCTCCGCGATGCGCTCGCGGCCGAGCCCGCACGTCGCTCGGCGCACCTCCGGCTGATGCGCCTCTACGCCGAGGCCGGAGACTACGCTACGCTCGCCGCGGCCGCCGACCGCTTCCGCCGGGCCCGACCGGCCGACGCCGACGTGCCGCTCTACCAGGGCCTCGCTGCCTATTACCAGCGCGATCTCGCTGCCGCCGAACGCCACTTCGACGCCGCGCTCGGCGACCTTGACGCGCCGGACCGCATCGCCTTCGAGACGATCGACTGGCTCCTAGACGTAGACGAGCGCGAGCGCTGGGAGGCCGCCCAGGCCGACGGCCTCGCCGCGGCCTATGCCGCGCGCTACTGGCGGAGTCAGGACCCCCGCCTCCTCACGCCGCAGAATGAGCGGCAGGTGGAGCACCACGCCCGCCTCGCCCTCGCCGACCTCCTCTTCCGCGATGCCAAGGACGACCGGCGCGGCTGGCGCTCCATGCGCGGCGAGACGCTTGTGCGCTACGGCCTCCCCAGCCAGCGCATCGCGTGGAGCGCCAACGACGTGCTCGCCAAAGACTTCAGCCGCTACCAGCGCTGGGTCTACGACGACTTCGACTTGCTCTTCGAAGACCTCTTCCGCAACGGCGACTTCGAGTACGCCAGTTCTGCCGAGGGCCCCGACGACGCGACGTTCGCGCGCAGCCTCCACAACCGCGCGCCTTCGCGGACGACGTACGCACCCGAGCGCCGCGTGGGCTTCCCGTACCTCGCGAGCGCGTTCAAGGGCGACGGCAGCACAGCCGACGTCCTCATCAGCTTTGGCCTCCCCGTGGAGCGCGACGGCGCCGCCACCGTCATGGCTGGGGCCTTCCTCATCGACGACGACTACGCGATCCGCGCCGAGACCCGAGCAGCCGTCTCGGCGAGCGCGCCCCGACGGACGACGAGCGACGGCGTGATGCTCACCGACCATCTCCGCCTGGATGCCAGCGCAGGGACGTACGACCTTGCCGTCGAGTTCGAGCAGCGCGGCCGCGCCCCCGGAGCGCAGGCCGTAGGCTATCGCCGCGATCAGGTCACGGTGCCCGACTTCCAAGCGCCGGGGCTCGCCCTGTCGGACTTGCTGCTTGCCTACCGCGTCGAGGAGCTTGACCCTGGCCTCGACGCGGCGCCCGGCACCATCGAACGACGTGGTCACGAGATTGCCGCTGCGCCGTGGGGCGTCTTCGAAGCCGGGCGCTCGGTCTACCTCTACGTCGAGGCGTACGGCCTCACGACGCCCTTCGCGGGCGGCCAGCGCCAGTCGAGCTACGCCATCGAGGCGCTGCTCGTGCGCCGCGACGATGCGGGGACGCTCTCCCGCCTGGCTCGCCTGTTCGTCGGTAGCGACCCGCCGGAGAGCGTCGCCGTACGTTTCGAGGTGAGCGGGACCTCCACAGACGAGGCGCAGTACCTCGTGCTCGACACCCAGACGCTCTCCCCGGGCGCGTATCGGCTCTTCTTTCGCGTCACGGATCGCCATACGGGGGCCGAGGCCGAGTCGGCCCGCGACCTCTTCCTTGAAGCCGCCACTGCGCGCTAGCGCTCCCACACCTTCGCACGTTCGCTGCTCTCCCATGCGCCTCTCCCTCTCGCTCCTCCTGGCCGGGCTGCTCCTGGCCGCCGCGCCCACCCAGGCCCAACAGGACCTCGTCGCTGACGCGGAGGTGGCCCTCGAAGCCGAAGACTATGCGGGGGCGCAGCGCCTCCTCCTGCGCGCCACAGCCCAGGACAGGGACTACGCCGAGGCCTACTACCTCCTCTCCCGCATCTACTACGAGACGCCCCTCCGCGATCTCGGCGAGGCCAACAAAGCCATCGACCGCGCGCGCGACCTCGACCCGGACAACGTGGACTACATGGCCGCCGAGCTCCAGCTCATGCGCGAGGACTCGTGGAACTTCCTCTCTGAGTTCGTCAACGCCCAGAAGCGACTCAGCCTCGCCCAGAAGATCCTCCAGGCCGACTCGACCAACTCCATCGCCCACGAGGAACTCGGCACCCAGTACATCCGCGACTACTTCGTCTACCGCAATGCGATCGAAACACCTGGGATCTCATTTCGTCGCAGCTTGCTTGCTGATGACGCTGAGGATGAGACCTTCGAAGAATTGGCACGCGATTTCGCCATTCCGGACGACGTATTTCTAAGCTCAGAAAACAATGAATTCAGCGTCGAGGAAGTTGCAGGAGATCTGGGGCTTGGCGCTGTATTCCCAGATGCAGACCGCCTTGACCTCCTTGACCGCTTTGACATCGAGAATATCGAGCGACAAGGTCAAGCCATAGTTGACCTCAGCGGTCGGGCTGACCGGGCCTACGCACGGGCCATTGTGCATCTGAATACGTCCCTTAGATACGATCCTCGCCGATACTCGATCTATGAGCAGTTGATGAGTCTCTATGCTCTCGCCCAGGATTACGAGACGGCGATTGCTGAGTTGACTGAGATGTATGTCCAGTTCCCCGACGACACTAGAATGTGGCTCTTCCTCGGCATGGCTAACCACCGCCTACAGCGCTTTGACGCGGCAGCGCGGTGCTTTGACCGCGCGTTCGGCCTGATGAGCGACACCGAGCGCGCCGCCTATGAAGACCTCTCCCTTATCCTACCTCCAGGGGAGGTTTCAGCCTACCAGACGGATCCAGAGGCCTTTGCGCGCCGATTCTGGACGAGTCAAAACCCTCGTCTCTTAACCGCCTACAACGAGCGAAAGCTAGAACATTACAGCCGTCTTACTTACTCCGATCTTCTCTACCGTTCAGATGACCTTAGTCTTCGAGGTTGGCAGACAGAACGAGGACAGATTCACGTTCGATATGGGCTCCCCCAATTAGACGTCGTTGTCAGCGGCGATTTCACAGAAGCACTGACGAACTTCGGCACTAACGCTACCAATCGACAAAGAATCCAGGGGCTCCGGATGGAAGACAAAGCGAACAGGCTCAACATTTGGGATTACGGAGACTTTCGCTTTGTATTCGAGGACCCCAATCGCAAAGGAGAATTTAGGCTTTACTCTCCACCCGCCGATGTATTTTCAAGCCGAGGAACAGACTCTATCGACCAATTAGATTTTGTGATACAGGCGCGAAACACAATTCGTGAAACCCCCGAGCGCTACACCTACGAGCCGCCCGGCCGCCAGGTCGAGCTTCCGTTCCTCGTCAACAGCTTCCGAGGCGAGGACGGCCGCAGCGACGTCTACCTCCACTACGGCATCCCGCTCGCCGCTGCCCCCGACGAGAGCGCCGACGTCGTCGACCTCACCATCCGCACTGGGGCTTTCCTGGTGGACGACGCCTATGACGTGGTCCACGAGCGGCGCCGCACGCTCTACGGCCTCAAGACCACACAGGTCCGCTCGTTCGAGGGCGTCACCCTCTGGGCCGATACCCAGTCGATGGTGGCCGACCCCGGCGAGCACGAGATCTCGATCGAGTTCGAGACGGCTGCGGGTGGGGCCTCGGCGGTGCAGCGCCGTCCGCTCACCGTGCCCAACTACGCAGGCGCCGACCTCGCCCTCTCCGACCTGCTCCTCGCCTACCGCATCGAGGAAACCGACCCGGGCATCCGGGCCCGCTCCGGCGAGATCGTCCGCCGGGACCTCGTGATCGACCCAGCCCCCTGGGCCGTCTTCCGGACCGACCAGCCGATCTATCTCTATTTCGAGGTCTACAACCTCGCTCAGGAGGACGGGCAAGCTCGCTACGAGGTCGAAGCCGCACTGGGGCCGAAGGACACCTCGCGAGGCATCGCGCGGCTCTTCAAGAGCATCTTCGGCGGCAGCGAGCAGGGCGTCGCGGTGCAGTTCCCCGTATCGATCAACGAGGCCGACGACGGGCAGTACGTGATCCTCGACGCGAGCGAGCAGGAGGCGGGCCTCTACACGCTCGCGCTGCGCGTGCGCGACACCGTCACCGGCGAGACCGTCGAGACCGACCGCGACCTGTTCCTGGAGTAGGCGCATCCCTGGAGGCGCCGCCCGTCGTCACCCGTTGCGGTGCTGTGCGGCCGCCTCCCCTACCGCCGTGTCCATCTCGGCCACGAGGTCCCGGAGCGATTGCTTGTAGGCGACGAGTTGGCCATGCAGCGAGGCGTCTGTGGTGGCGAGGATCTGCACGGCGAGGAGGGCCGCGTTCTTCGCCTGGCCGATGGCCACCGTCGCCACCGGCACGCCGCCGGGCATCTGCACGATCGACAGGAGCGAGTCCAGGCCTTTCAGGTGCCGGGTCGGCACGGGCACGCCGATGACGGGGAGCGTCGTCTCCGCCGCGATCATGCCAGGGAGGTGCGCAGCGCCGCCTGCCCCCGCGATGAGCACGCGAAGGCCGCGCCCGTGTGCCTCCCGTGCGTAGGCTGCCATGGCACCGGGCGTGCGGTGCGCCGAGAGCACGCGTGCCTCGAACGGTACGCCAAAGTCAGCCAGGACCTCGGCGGCGGCGTCCATGGTCGGCCAGTCAGACTGGCTACCCATGGCGATACCAACAAGCGGAGCGGACGGCATTGGGAGGAAAGCTGGTGAGCGGAAAACCGGAAGCTACGTCTCAGAGCGTCCCCGGATTGCCGAGACGCACGCCGCGCCCTACCTTGGACGCACGCGGTTGCGGGACCGCGCCCCGGCTCCAACCAACGACCCAGGCCGATGGCTGCACGCATGCGCCCCCGGCTCGACGTGGTGCTCCCGCGCCCGCCCGCCGACGTCCTCGCCCAGCTACGCTTCAACCTCGCCGACCCCCAGAGCGCCTGCCAGGGCCGGATCGAGGGGCGGCACCTTCAGCTGTTCATCAGAGAGGACCAGCGCCATACATGGTCGCCCTTTCTGGACGCCGACGTGACGAAGCACCCCGACGGAGCGCGCGTCACGGGTAGGATCGGTCCGCACCCGAGCGTGTGGACCTTCTTCGTGCTGTGCTACGCCGTGAGTGCGTTCGTGGCGTTCGCCGGG
>JBCCLD010000196.1:0-8816 GCA_039027055.1 Bacteroidota bacterium | reverse complement strand
GTCCATCAAGTAGCGGCGGTCGTCCGGATGCTCCTTGTAGTAGGCGCGGTTGTCGACGCCGCGGAACGAGAGGGTTGGCCCGAGGCGGCTGCCCTCGCCGGTGTGGTTGTAGACGACGTCGAGGAGCACCTCGAAGCCGGCGTCGTGGAGGGCGCGGACCATCATCTTGAAGTCGCGCACGGCCGTGATGGGGCCGTTGGTCGAGTAGCCGGGGTCGGGGGCGAAGAAGTTGAGGGTGTTGTAGCCCCAGTAGTTGCGCAGGTTGAGGTCGACCAGCCGCCGGTCCTGCACGATGGAGTGGACGGGCAGCAGCTGGATCGAGGTGACGCCGAGCTTCTTCAGGTGGTCGAGGACGGGGTCGGAGGCGAGGCCGAGGTAGGTGCCGCGCAGCGCCTCGGGCACCTCGGGGTGCCGCATCGAGATGCCCTTGACGTGCGCCTCGTAGATGATGGTGTCCTCCCAGGGGATGTGCGGCGAGCGGTCGCGGCCCCACTCGAAGCGCTCCTCAATGACGGCGCCGAGCGGCGCGTAGAGCGCGCTATCGCGCTCGTCGTAGGAGAGGTCGGAGTCGGGGTGACCGACGGTGTAGCCGAAGAGGCTGTCGTCCCAGCGCAGCGGCCGGCCGATGGCCTTGGCGTAGGGGTCGAGGAGGACCTTGTTGGGGTTGAAGCGGTGGCCGTCCTGCGGGTGGTAGGGGCCGTAGACGCGGTAGCCGTAGAGCTGGCCCGGGCGGAGGTTCTGGATGTAGCCGTGCCAGATGGGTCCCGTCTTCTCCGGGAGGTCTTTCACCACGGCGGGCTCCGCGTCGTTGGGGTCGTCGAAGAGCAGCAGCTCGACGCGCTCGGCGTGCTGGCTGTAGAGCGCGAAGTTGACGCCGAGGCCGTCCCACGTTGCACCCATGGGGTAGGGCTCGCCGCGCTTGACTTTGAGCACCGTGCCGGTCGCCTGGGGCGGCCGCACCGCGGGGGGGGAGAAGAACGACATGGGTGGGCTGGTGGGGATACCGCGCGGGAGTGAGGAGCTTCGCGGCGTTTGGGGAAGGAGTCACGGAAACAGGACGGCGGGGGACCGTCCTCGGGTGCTATGCTTAGCGGAGGGGTGGCGTGTGCGCCGCGGTTTGGCGTTGCGTCTTTGGTGTCGCATCACGCGAACCCTTACGCAGCGCGGGCCATTTAACCCTCGGTTCTTTGCTGATATCGGCGTCTGCCCGCGCGTCTGAATAGGCGAGGGTCGTCTTTTTTGGACAACCCGGCGTTCTATTTAGCTACAGCATGGGTTTCTTTCGCGTTGTCTTCCCCTGCTCAACAAACGTTCAATTCGTCCATGCCCGCAACCACCCCTTCGACCGCAGCGTCTCCTTCAAGTTCCACCAACGGCGCTGCTAAGGACCTCCTCCCCCTCCCCAAACGCTGGAGCCGCGCCGTGATTGTGTCGGTGTCGCCCGAGATCGACGGCGGGCGCTGGCCGATCCAGCGCGCCGAGGGCGAGGCGGTCAACGTCCACGCCGGCGTCATCACCGACGGCCACGACAAGCTCGGCGTCGAGCTGCAGTACGGCCCCGTTAGTGGCAAGGCCCAAGCGACGCCGATGGTGCTGGAGACCTTCCCCAACGGCAAGCACAACGACGACTTCTACGGATCGTTTACCTGCGACCGCCTCGGCCGGTGGCGCTACCGCGTCGTCGCGTGGATGGACCGCTTCGCGACGTGGCAAGACCAGTTCCGCCGCCGCGTGGGGGGCGGCGCGCCGCGGCAGGAGGTCGAGATGGAGCTCCTCGACGGAAGCACGATCCTGAAGAAGGCCGCCAAGAAGGCGAAGGGCGCCGACAAGAAGACGCTCACCGCGCTCGCGGGCGCCCTCGCCGACGGCGACCTCGACGCGGCGCTCAGCGCGGAGACGGCGCGCCTCGCCTACGAGAATGACCCCCGCGAGGGCCTCGTGGCGTCAGCGTGGCTGCAGGTGCGCGTCGGGCCGGTGCTGGAGCGCTTCGGCGCGTGGTACGAGTTCTTCCCCCGCTCGGCGGGCAACGACCCCAACCACCACACCACCCTCGACGACGCGGCCGAGCGCCTGCCGCGCATCAAGGAGATGGGCTACGACATCGTCTACCTCCCGCCCATCCACCCCATCGGCGTCGAGTTCCGCAAGGGCAAGGACAACAACCCCGTCGCGGCCTACGGCGAGCCGGGCAGCCCGTGGGCCATCGGTGGCGACAATGGGGATGGCACCAAAGGCGGCCACAAAGCCGTGCATCCCGAGCTCGGCGGCATGGCCGCGTTCCACCGGTTCGTCGACAAGGCCGACGAGGTCGGGCTGAAGGTCGCGCTCGACGTGGCGTTCCAGACGTCGCCGGACCACCCCTACGTCGAGGACCACCCGGCGTGGTTCCAGCACCGCGCCGACGGCACGATCCGCTACGCCGAGAACCCGCCGAAGAAGTACCAAGACGTCTACCCGCTCGACTTCGAGACCGACGACGCGCCCGCGCTCTGGAACGAGCTCAAGAGCGTCTTCGAGTTCTGGATCGAGCGCGGCGTGACGGTCTTCCGGGTGGACAACCCACACACGAAGCCGTTCGCTTTCTGGGCGTGGTGCCTGGCCGACCTCCGCGACCGCTTCCCGGAGACGATCTACCTCGCCGAGGCCTTCAGCCGCCCGAAGGTGATGTACACGCTCGCCAAGCTGGGCTACAACAACTCGTACACCTACTTCTCCTGGCGCAGCGACAAGCATAGCCTCCAGGAGTACTGCCGCGAGCTCTTCCAGACCGAGGTCGGCGAGTACTACCGCCCCAACTTCTGGCCCAACACGCCGGACATCCTCACCGACGAACTCCGCGACGGCGGCCGGCCGACCCACATCGCGCGCTTCGTGCTCGCGGCGACGCTCTCGAGCGCCTACGGCATCTACGGCCCGCCCTACGAGCACGTCTACAACCACCAGCACGAGAAGCGCGAGGAGTACCGCGACAACGAGAAGTACGAGGTCCGCGCCTGGAACTGGCACGACCCGACGAGCCTCCAGCCGATCATGCAGCGCGTGAACGAGATCCGCCACGCGCACCCGGCGCTGCAGCGGATGCGCAACCTGCGCTTCCACGAGACGGACAACCCACAGCTGATCGCCTACAGCAAGCAAGCGCGTCGTGAGGACGGCTCGATGGACACGATTCTCTGCGTCGTCAACCTCGACCCGCACCATGTGCAGGCGGGCTGGGTCAACCTCCCGCTCTGGGAGCTGGGGATCGACGAGCACCAGCCCTACGCCGTCACCGACCTCCTCGGCGGCGAGCGCTACGAGTGGCGCGGCACCCACAACTTCGTCGCGCTCGACCCGCACGTGCTGCCGGCCCACGTCTTCGTCGTGGGGTAGGTAGTTCGTTGTTCGTGGTCCGTTGCAGGTGCTAGCCTGATGGCCCGGAGTCACTATGAGAACCTCGAGGTGTTTCGGTTGGCCGAACGGCTTGCTGATCGCGTGTGGACCGTAGTGAGCGTCTGGGACGGCTTTGCAAAACGGACGGTCGGCAGCCAACTGGTGCGGGCTGCCGACAGCATCGGCGCGAACATCGCCGAAGGTGCGGGGCGTGGTTCGTACCATGACAATCGCCGCTTCGTCCGCATTGCACGGGCCTCGCTCTACGAAACCCGCTACTGGCTCCGCCGCGCGCACCATCGCGATCTCATCAGCCCCACGGACATCGACGCGTTGAAACCCAGATCGACGAGTTGACTCCTAGACTCGGTGCCTACCTCCGCTCCATCGGACGCAGCGCGAAGGACGACTAGACCCCCTGCGGTCGTCCGCATACAACTGACAACGGACCACTCACAATGGACTTTCTGAAAGACCCCCACTGGTACAAAGACGCCGTCATCTACGAGCTCCACGTCCGCTCTTTCTTCGACGCCAACAACGACGGCTACGGCGACTTCGCGGGACTACGCGAAAAGCTGCCCTACCTCGAACGCCTCGGCGTGAACACGCTCTGGCTGCTGCCCTTCCTCGACAGCCCGCTCAAGGACGACGGCTACGACACGGCGGACTACTACACGGTGCTCCCCGTCCACGGTGACCTCGACGACTTCAAGGCGTTCCTCGACGAGGCGCACGAGCGCGGCATGCGCGTCATCACCGAGCTCGTGCTCAACCACACCTCCGACCAGCACCCCTGGTTTCAGGAGGCCCGCAACCCCGACTCGCCCAAGCACGACTGGTACGTGTGGAGCGAGACCGACGACACGTACAACGACGTCCGCATCATCTTCACCGACACCGAGGTGAGCAACTGGTCGTGGGACCAGCAAGCGCGGAAGTACTACTGGCACCGCTTCTTCAGCCACCAGCCGGACCTCAACTACGACAACCCGGAGGTCCGGGAGACGATGAAGGAGGTCATGTTCTTCTGGCTCGACATGGGCATCGACGGGCTGCGGCTCGACGCGGTGCCCTACCTCTTCGAACGGGAGGGCACCACCTGCGAGAACCTGCCCGAGACCATCGACTACATCGTCGAGCTGCGGCAGGCGATCGAGGAGCGCTACGGGCCAGGCAAGGTGCTGCTCGCCGAGGCCAACCAGTGGCCCGAGGACACGCTGCCCTACTTCGCCGACGGCGAGGGCGTGCAGATGGCGTTCAACTTCCCCATCATGCCGCGCATGTACATGGCGCTGCGCCGCGCCGACCGCCGGCCGCTCGTGGAGATGCTCAAACTCACCGAGGACATCCCCGAGGACACGCAGTGGGCCGTCTTCCTCCGCAACCACGACGAGCTCACGCTCGAGATGGTGACCGACGAGGAGCGCGACTACATGAACAACGCCTACGCCTCGGACCCGCGCTTCCGCATCAACGTGGGCATCCGGCGGCGGCTCGCCCCGCTGCTGGAGGGCGAGCGGCGGCAGATCGAGCTGATGAACGCGCTGCTGCTCTCGCTCAAGGGCTCGCCGATCCTCTACTACGGCGACGAGATCGGCATGGGCGACGACCCGTTCCTCGGCGACCGCAACGGCGTCCGCACGCCGATGCAGTGGGCCCCCGACAAGAACGGCGGCTTCAGCCGCGCCGCGCCGCACCGCCTCTTCATGCCGTCCATCGACCGCGGGCGCTACTCGTACGAGTTCGTCAACGTGGAGGACGCCGAGTCGGACGCGCACTCGCTGTTGCACTTCATGCGACGGCTGATCGGCTTCCGCAACCAGCACGCGCAGGTCTTCGGCCGCGGCTCGATGGAGATCCTCGACCTGGAAAACCCCGCCGTGCTGGCGTTCATCCGGGAGCACGAGGGCACCAAGATTCTCGTCGTGGCGAACCTGTCGGGGCAGATGCAGTCGTGCCACCTGCCCGTCCGCGACGACCTGCAGGGCCTCGTCCCCGTCGAGATGGGCAGCCGGACGGCCATGCCGCCGCTCGGCGACACGCCCTACCACCTCCCGCTCGGGCCGCACGGCTTCTTCTGGTTCACGCTCGAGCCCGCCGAGGCCCTCGCCGCGCGCGCGTTGGCCCGGCCGAAGTCGGGCGAGACGCCGTCGGAGCGGCCCGCCGAGAGCGCCCTCCCGCCGCTACCCTCGTTGCGGGTGCGCGAGGGCGTGCAGAACCTCCTCGTGCCGACGCTGGCCGACAAGCAGGCGCGCGCAGCCTTCGAGCGGATGCTGCCGTCTTTCATCCGCCGCCAGCGCTGGTTCGGCGCGAAGGACTGCGCGATCCTCGACGTACGCATCGCCGACGCCGTACGCATCGTGCGCGACCCGTGGCCGGTCTACCTCTCGATCCTCGACGTGACGCTCAAGCCCGCCGACGGCCCGGAGCGACGGGACACCTACCTCCTCCCGCTGGCCGTACGCAACGAGGAAGGCGTGCAGACGCTGCTCCTCGAACGCCCGCACGCGGCGCTCACCTGGCTCGACCTGCCCGAGCAGCGGGTGCTCCTCTACGACGCCGCCGTCGGCCCCGACTTCTGGCTGGGGCTCTTCCGCTGGTGGACGAGCGGCACCAAGGGCCGTTCGCTACGCGGCACCTACACGGGCGACGCCGCCGAGGTCGTCCGCCGGCACACGCCGAAGGTGGCCCGGCCGCTCGCGGGCGAGCAGTCCAACTCCGCCGCCATTCTCGACGGGCAGTTCTTCGTCAAGCTCTACCGCCGCCTCGAACAGGGCGTCAGCCCGGAGGTGGAGCTCCTCGGGCACCTCACCGGGTCGAGCTTCCCCTACGTCCCGGCGCTCCTCGGCACGATCACGTTCACCGAGCGCGGGCAAGACGTCTCGATGGGCGTGATCCAGCAGGCGCTCCCGGTGGACTCCGACGGCTGGACCTTTGCCACGGACCTCGTCGAGCGCTTTCTCGGCCGCATCGAGGGCCGGGTGCTGCCCGCCGAGCCAGCCCCGCTCGACGCGTGGGACCGCGACAACCTCCCACCGTGGCTTGAGACGGACGCGCCGGAGATGGCGCAGTTGGCCCGCACGCTCGGCATCCGCACCGCCGAGATGCACCAGGCGCTCGCCACCGGCACGTCGGACACCATCCGGCCGGAGCCGGGCATCCCCGAGGGCGTCCAGGGCCTCATCGACCGGGTGACGGCCGAGATGCAGGTCACGCGCACGATGCTCGCCGAGCAAGCCGCGAGCCTCGCCGACACGCTGCCGTTCGCCCTCCCGTCGGACGCCGACTGGGCCCGCCTGCGCGCCCGTCTCGACCGCCTCATGGAGGTGGAGACGACGCGCGAGAAGATCCGCATCCACGGCGACTACCACCTCGGCCAGACGCTCATCGCCGACGGCGACCTCTACGTGCTCGACTTCGAGGGCGAGCCCGCGCGGTCCCTCGACGAGCGGCGCGCGCGCGACTACGCCGTGCGTGACGTGGCCGGGATGCTGCGCTCGCTGGAGTATGCCGCCTACGCCACCCTCGGCACGCGCATGGGGGACGACGACCTCCGCGCGTGGACCGACCGGCTCGTCCGCTGGTGCGAGGCGCTCTTCCGCGACGCCTACCACGCCGTGGCCGAGGCCGACCCCTTCGCGCAGCCGCCGTCCGCCCGCGAGCCGATGCTGTGGGCCTACCTCCTCGACAAGACGCTCTACGAGGTGCGCTACGAGCTCGGCAGCCGCCCACACTGGGCCTGGATTCCGCTGCGAGGCCTGCACCGGCTCCTCCAGTCGGAGCCGCCCCGCACGGTGCCGGACGCACCCGCCACGGCTGACGCGTGAGCACGGCTGCATCGCCTTCGAACGCCGAACGATTCCTCGTGACCGCGCTGCGCGAGGAAGCGGCACGGCGCGGCATTGCCTGCACGACGTACTCGGCCAACTGGATCGTCCGGCTCAGCCGAGGCGACCAGCGGGCGACGGTGATGGGCTACCACTTCCCGCTCAACAGCGCCCCTGCTACGATGCTCGCGGGCGACAAGGCCGCCGCCTCGGAAGCGATGGCCGAGGCCAGCGTCCCGTGCGTCGAACACCGGCTCTTCCTGCGCCCAGCGCTCGCGGGCTACGTCGGCAGCGTCGGCAACTGGGCAGCGATGCTTGCCTACGCGCAGGAGCACGGCGAGCACCTCGTGGTGAAGCCCAACGAAGGCACGGGCGGGCAGCAGGTGCTGCGCACAGGCTCCGTGCTGGAACTAGAAACCGCCGTCCACGAGCTGTTCGCCCACCACCGCGCGCTCGCGCTGAGCCCGTTCCACGCCATCGACCGCGAGGTGCGCCTCGTCATGCTCGACGGGACGTGCTGGCTGGCCTACGAGAAGGTTCGGACCGCCATCGACACAGAATGGCGACACAACCTCGGCCTGGGTGCCACGCCGCAGGTGCTCGATCCGCCGCCGGATGCGCTGGTCGAGCACGCCTGTGCCGCGATGCAGGCGCTCGGCCTTCGGTTTGCCTCCGTCGACCTCGTGGAAGTGAGCGGCACGTGGCGTGTGCTGGAAGTCAATGCGGGCGTGATGATGGAAGCATTCGCACGACAGTCGAAGGCCAACGCGGCCCGCGCGTCTGCGATCTACGGCGCGGCGCTCGATGCGGTGTTTGGCGACAGCAAACACGGTACGGCGTGAGGCGAGGCCGCGTGAGGACACGCCGCTCCGTCAATCCGCCGTGAAACAGGCGAGACCAAGGCTGAAATGCTCAAAACGCAGGGGGAACCGCCGCCCGGATTGGAACTCTAGGTTTCAGTCTCCTTTGAAAACGCCCCCGTCGGTGCGGCAGTGTCGCGGTGAGGCGGTGTAGCGGTGGAACTGCTGCGCGGCCCCCGGACAGAGTCACCGCCGCACCGCTGCACTCCTTCACCGCTGCACCCCCCAGATGCTCGGACTGATCGGCGAACTTGCGCTCTTCGTTGCCTTCGCGGCGGCCATCGCCTCGGGCGTGGCCTACGTGCTAGCCGCCCGTGACCGTCTCACGCCCGCCGACGTGCTCCAATACAAACGCCTCGGGCGTGGCGGCTGGCTTGCCTCGGTAGGCGGAACCGTCGCGGCGTCGGTGATCCTGTGGACACTGCTGCTCACGGAGCAGTACCAGTACCACTACGTCTACAGCCAGACGTCGTCGGCGATGCCGTTCCGGTACCAGTTCTCGGCGTTCTGGGCTGGGCAAGAAGGCTCGTTCATGCTGTGGATCCTCATGACCGGCGCCGTCGGCGCAAGCGTGCTGTGGTGGTCGACGCGCCGCGCGGGCATCACGGCGGCGAGCGTCAAGGCGCGTGAGCAGTTCGAGGCCCCCGTCATGGCCGTGTGCGCGCTCTGCCTCACGTTCCTCCTGTCGATGGTGATCGGGCTCAAGATCGGCGGCCTCCAGATCGGCGCGTCGCCCTTCATCACGCTCGCGGAG
>JBCCLD010000195.1:0-8824 GCA_039027055.1 Bacteroidota bacterium | reverse complement strand
GCGCCCACACGCTGCTGTACGTCCCCCCCGGCTCGCCGCTCATGACCGACGACGACGAGGACGTCCGCGAACTGCCCGATGACCGCGCCCCGGTGGACATCGCCGCCGCCGTCGGCGAGACGCTGATGCTGGCGCTTCCCATGCGCCGCGTCGCCCCCGAGGCTCGCGACCAGGAGATCGAGACCACTTTTGGTGCGCTCACCACACCGGAGGGTACCCCCATCGATGCTCGGTGGGAAGCCCTCCTCGGCCTCGCCGACGGCGGCGGGCACGATCCTCCGAGTCGCGACTGAGCCACCGCCTCCCATTTACATTCAGCCCAGCCCCCAGACCCATGGCCAACCCGAAGCGCCGCCACTCCAAGGCCCGCACCCGCACCCGCCGCGCCCAGTACAAGGTTCGCTCGCTGCCGGTCGTGCAGGAGTGCCCTAGCTGCGGTGCCCCGCACAAGCGCCACCGCGCCTGCCCGTCGTGCGGCTACTATCGCGGTCGCCAGGTCGTCGCCGTCAAGGAGGAGACCGGCTACTAGCCGCCCTGCCGCGCCTCTGCGTTCCCGCGCCGCCTGGTCTACGTGCCGGGCGGCGCGTTCGCGTGCAACCCCGCTGCCCGCGCCGAGCGGGATCGCCTCGTCAGGGAGGATCCTCTACAGGATCCTCTACAGGATCGTCTTGCGCGGGATCGTCTTGCGCGGGATCGTACGTCGAGGGCCCCCCGTATATTTTCGACCCTTCTCTCGTCCTCTCTCCCAGCCGCTCTCTCCCATGCCCATTACTGTTGCTGTCGATGCTATGGGGGGCGACCACGCTCCCCAGGTCGTTGTGGAGGGAGCCGTCGAGGCCACGCGTGGCGGCGACATCGCCGTGGCGCTCGTCGGGCAGGAAGAGGTCGTCCGCGGTCACCTCGCTGAGGTCGACCACGCCGGGCTGCCCGTCCAGGTCATCGATGCCCCCGAGGTCATCGGTATGGACGAGTCGCCCACAACGGCAATCAAGACCAAGCGGCAGTCGTCCATCCACATCGGGTTGGGGCTGCACAAGAAGGGGCACGCCGACGCCTTCATCTCGGCAGGCAACACCGGAGCTGTGATGGCAGGCGCGCTCTTCATCGTCGGGCGGATCCCCGGCGTGAGCCGCGCGCCGCTGCCAGGCTACTTCCCGACCGTCGCCGGCGTCACGCTGGTCCTCGACGTGGGGGCCAACGTGGACTGCCGCCCCGAGCACCTCGTCCAATTCGCGCACATGGGCCGCGTGTTCGTCGAGAAGGTGATGGGCCAAGACGCGCCGAGCGTGGGCCTCGTGAACGTCGGCGAGGAGCCGGGCAAGGGCAACGACCTCGCCAAGGCGACCTACCCGCTCCTCCAGGACGCCGCCCTCAACTTCATCGGCAACGTCGAGGGCCGCGACGTGCTCGCCCACGGAGCCGACGTGGTCGTGTGCGATGGCTTCCTTGGCAACGTGATGCTGAAGCTCGGCGAGAGCTTCTCGACGGTGCTCCCGCAGATGGTCAAGCGCGAGATCGGCAAACAGCAGCTCGGGGTCGAGGACCAGATGACCATCGCCAAGGTGCTGCACGGCGTCACGGAGCCGTTCAACTACGAGAACTTCGGCGGCGCGCCGCTCCTCGGCATCGACGGGACCGTGATGATCGGGCACGGCAGTTCCTCGGCTCGTGCGATCACGCAGCTCATCCGGCAAGCCGCGAAGATGGTCCGCACCGGCGTCCGCGAAGCCATCGCCGAGACGTTTGCAGTGGAGGGGTGACAACACGGCGTTGGGCAACGGTTCGAAGTCTTCGGCTGGGCCGGAGTCTGACAGGCTCCACACAACACTGAGGACGCGTCGGCCTCTGGACGCGAACGCATCGCTGAAGAGCGCGGACGCATCCCCAAGCTGCGACGTCAGGCGGAGCGCGTTGCGATTCCCGGTCGAGCGCACGTGCATCGCGATGAGAGCCTGAACGGTGACATGCACGTCCTGAGCGTCGCGGGATCGAGGACCCATCGGTATGAGCCCGTACTCGATTTTCTTCGAGAGTTAGCGCCACAGCGCCGGGTTCTCAAGGCAGCACCGGGTTCCCGAGGCATTCTGTACGTCCACGATGGGGAGGCGCGTACTTCGGAACGGGCGAACGCATTCCTGGTCTATCGGCTGCGCGAGGGCGCCTTGAGCAACGGTTCGTTTCTGTCCCCGCTGATTCCGACGGTCGAGGATCCGTTTGGGGGCATCGTAGCCTGCGAGGTACTGTATCCATAACGTGAGCCGTGCGCCCTACGAGCGAGCGCTTCGCACGAACCATGGGCCACACACAGGTGGCACCGCCGCCGTCCGCGCTACATCTCCTCGCGGAGTTTGTAGCCGACGCCTTTAACGGTCTCGATGTAGTTGCTGCCGATCTTCTCGCGCACCTTGCGCACGTGCACGTCCACCGTGCGGTCCACCACATAGACGTTCGGTCCCCAGACGCCGTCGAGCAGTTCCTCGCGCCAGAACACGCGGCCGGGGTGGGCAGCGAGAAAGTAGAGCAACTCGAACTCCTTGCGCGGCATGCGGAACGTCTGCTCGTCGCCGCGGCCCTGGTTGCGTGTGACGACGTAGCGGCTCCGGTCGATGTGGAGGTCATGCACGCGGAGCTGTGTCGTGGAGGCTGTCTCCTCGCGTTCGCCGCGGCGCAGGAGCGCGCGGACGCGGCTCACGAGCAGGCGCGGGGAGATCGGCTTGGCGAGGTAGTCGTCGGCCCCGGCTTCGAGGCCCTTGATCTCGTCTGACTCCTCGCCGCGGGCTGTCAGCATCAGGATTGGCGTGAGGCGCAGCTTCGCGTTCTCGCGCAGCCGTCGACACACCTCGAGGCCCGTCATGTGGGGCATCATCACGTCGAGCACCACGAGGTCGGGCACGCGCGCCTCGGCGTGCTCCAGCGCCGTCTCGCCGTCGCGGGCCGTGACGACCTGGTAGCCCTCCTTTTCGAGGTTGTAGCTGACGAGGTCGAGGAGGTCCTGCTCGTCGTCGACGAGTAGGATGGTTTGCGGCGGCGTGGGGTTGGACGCGGCGGCAGCGCTCATGGTCGGGTCGGGGGACGACATGGGGGAACCTGAAAAAGCTAGGCCGGAGGGAGAAAGCGAAGATTACGCCCGTGTTAACGCCCCGCCAGAGCTTGCGCGAAAGAGCGGACTGCTCAGCGATCAGGGTACGATGCGCCCGGACGCTTGGGTCCGATACGGAAGCGCGGCAGCTCCAGGTTCAGCGCCATCGCCAAGACGCGCAGGCCCGAGGTCACGGCGGCGGCCGCACCCAGCGCGCCGTTGGGACCGATGCCAGCCGCGAGCGCGAGCGCATACGCGGCCCCGCCGAGCAGGGCGGCCGTAGCGTAGAAGTCGTTGCGCACCACGGCGGGCACCTCGCGGACGAGCACGTCGCGGATCACGCCGCCGCCGGTGGCTGTGAGCGCCGCCATCATCATCACGCCGATGGGGCCGAGCCCGAAGAGCGTCGCCTTGGCCGCGCCCATCGCTGCGAAGACGCCCAGCCCCACCGCATCGGCATAGCGAACCAGGTCCCACTGCGCCTGCACGCGCGAGGCCGCGAGCATCACGATGACGGCTCCGGCGAGGCAGACGAGCAGGTACGCCTCGTCCTGTAGCGCCGCGGCGGGCGTCGCGCCGAGGAGCGCGTCGCGGATGAGCCCGCCGCCGATGCCCGTCGCCGTGGCGAGCACCAGCACGCCCAGCAGGTCGAGGTCGTGCCGCGCAGCACGGAGCGCGCCGGACATCGCAAACACGAACGTCCCGGCGAGGTCGAGCGCGTAGAGCACCGTCACGTCAGCGTCGAGGCATGATGGGGAAAGACGTGAGCGTGCAGGCTAGCTCTCGCGTAGCGCGGCGCGGATGAGCGCCTCAGCGGACGGGATGGCTGCGTCGGCGCGGAGAGCTTTGCGGATGCGCTTCTCGGCGTCGGCGCGGCTGAGGCCGAGCGCGATGAGGGCGGCACGGGCGTCCTCCCGGAGCGCGGCGCTCTCGGCGTCGCCGCCGAGGTCGGCCTGCCCGAGGCCCTCCAGCTTGGCGAGGCGGTCGCGCAGCTCGACGCAGAGCCGCTGCGCGGTCTTCTTGCCGACGCCGGGGATGCGCGTCAGCAGGGCCGCATCGTCGGCGATCACGGCGGCCCGGAGTTCGGCAGGCGCCATCGCCGAGAGCGCGGCCAGCGCCAGCTTCGGCCCGACGCCCGAGACGCTCGTCATCTCGCGGAAGAGCGTGCGCTCGGCGTCGGTCGCGAAGCCAAAGAGCAACGCCGCGTCCTCGCGGACGTGGTGGATAGTGAGCAGCTTGGCAGGCCTGCCGAGGGCGGGCAGCTTGTCGAACGACGAGGCGGGGATGAGCACCGCGTAGCCGAGGCCCTGCACGTCGATGACGGCTTCGGTGGGCGTCTTGGCGACGAGCGTGCCGGAGACGTAGGTGATCACGGGCAGCGTGGGGAAGGGGGTGGAGCGAAGCAAGCTACGACGGCACGGTGACGGCTTTGTGTCGCACGGGGGCGCACGGGGGCGGGGGCGCACGGGGGCGGGGGCGCACGGGGGCGGGGGCGCACGGGAGCACGGGGGCGCGGGAGTGGAGAAGTCCCCCCTTTTTCTCTGCGTTGTAGAAAAAAGCGCAACCCGGTAGCGAGGCCCCCGTAGCCGCGCGCACCTCGTTGCTCTACATCGTAGAGAAAACCGACGTCGCACGAACGCCCACGAGCTGGATGGAGACGATCACTCGCACTGAAGAGATGCTACTCCTGGCCACCTGCCGCCTCGGTGACGATGCCTACGGCGCTGACATCCGCGCCGAGGTCGAGACCGTCACGGGACGGCGCTACTCTGTAGGCGGCGTCTACGTCCCGCTCGACCGCCTCGTCCGCAAGGGGCTACTGGAGACGGAGGGGGGCGCGCCGACGGCCAAGCGCCGGGGCCGCCCGCGTCGCCGCTACCGCGTCACGTCCGCCGGGTTCGCCGCGCTGCGTGCCGCCCGCGACCTCCACGAGGCGATGTGGGCGCGGCTCCCCGAACTGGCCTGGAAGCGCCTCGGGCTTTCTCTGTCTGGTCTGGGCTTCTTCCGATGACCATGAGCCCACGCCCTGACCGGCTCCCACCAGAGCCCCCTCGTTGGCTGGAGCGCCTCGTTGCTGGCTTCGCGCCGTTGCCCGACCGCGAGGTCATCCTGGGCGACTTCGCCGAGGGCTTCGCCGACCGCGCTGCTGACGACGGCGCGGGCCGGGCAACGCGGTGGTACGTCGGTCAATTCCTTCGCTCGCTTCCGTCTTTTTTGCTCCGCGGCTCCTTCACCCGCTCGATTATGCTCGGCACCTACGTCCGCCTCGCGCTCCGCCACATCCGCAAGCGCCCGTCCTACTCCGCGCTCAACATCGGCGGGCTCGCCATCGCGATGGCGGTGTGCCTGCTCATCTTCCAGTACGTCGCCTTCGAGCGGAGCTACGACAGCTACCACCCCGAGGGCGACCGGCTCCACCGCATCGACGCCGAGCGCACCATGGACGGCGAAATCGGCCAGGGGCAGCACTCGACCTACGCCCTCGCACCGGAGATGAACGCGACGATCCCGGAGGTGGACGTGGCGTTTCGGGTGCACCCGAACTACGGGCCGATGACGGTCATCCTCACCGACGACACCGGCGAGCGTCGCATCATCCGCGAGGAGCAGCCCGCCTACTACGCGGACTCGGCGTTCGTCGACCATTTTGCCCTGGAGGTGGTCCACGGGGACCCCAGGTCGTTCGGCACCCCGGGCACGCTCTGGCTCTCGGAGACGCTCGCCGCGAAGTACTTCGACATCGACAACCCCGTCGGCGAGACGCTGGAGATCCGGTCGTGGGTGCGGCTCGACTTCACCGTCGGCGGGGTCTACGCGGACATGCCTGGCAACTCGCACGTCCAGGCGGAGATGCTGCTGCCCCTGCACGACTTGCTCACCACCAACCCGCAATACTCGGAAAACGATGGGTGGGGCTGGACCAACTTCATGACCTACGCGAGCGTGATGCCGAACGCGAGCGTCGAGACCGCGGCCTCCAAGGCCACCGACATCGCGATGGAAGTCTACGGCGAGGACCTGGCGGAGACCGGTGCTGAGATGCGCTACGTCTTCGTGCCCGTCGCCGAGGCCTACCTCACCGAGTCCAATGGCTGGTTGCCGACGGGCGACCTGGGTATGCTGCGAGTGTTCGGCTTGGTCGCGCTTTTTATTCTCGTGATCGCGTGGGTCAACTACGTCAACCTCACGACGGCACGCGCGATGGAGCGTGCGCGGGAGGTCGGCGTGCGCAAAGCGTCGGGTGCGTTTCGGCGGCAGCTCGTGAGCCAGTTCCTGGTCGAGGCGACGCTCGTAAACGGCATAGCGCTGGTGGCCGCGATGGGGCTGGCCGCGTTCGGGCTGCCCATCCTCAACCGGCTCGCGGGCACCGAGATCACGTTCGCCATCTGGACACAGCCCTCGTTCTGGCTGGCAGCACTGCTCGTGCTGACCGTCGGGGCGGTCTTGGCGAGCCTCTACCCGGCGTTCGTGCTGTCGTCGTTCCGCCCGATCACGGTGCTTAAGGACGGCCTCGGCACGGCGTTCTCTAAGGATCGGCTACGGCGCGCGCTCGTGGTGTTCCAGTTCGCGGCGTCGCTCGCGCTCCTGATCGGGACCTACGCCGTCTACCAGCAGGTCCAGCACCTCCGCACCATCGACCTAGGCTACGAAGCGGACCGCTTGCTCCTCGTCAGCGGGCCAAGCGCTGTGGAAACGGATAGCGTGAACACGCGCACGGGGATGATGCAAGCCCTCGCCCAGCGCGTCGAGCAGCAAAGCGCTGTGCAGGGCGTGGCGATGTCCGACAACGTACCCGGCAACGGCTACAACTGGGGAACGAGCATGCTGCGTAGCGGCGCGCCTGCCACCGAGGAGGTACATGCCACGGGCGTGTGGATCAACGCGGAGTTCGCAGAGGTGTATGACCTCACATTCATCGCGGGTCGCAACTATGGCGAGGCGTTTGGCGAGAACGACCTCATCCTCAACCGTGCCGCCATCGAGGAGTTGGGCTTCGAGTCGCCAGAACTAGCTATCGGTCAGATTGTCCTAATGGGCGGCGCTGGCTCCGACAACGAGGCGACTATTGTCGGGGTTGTCGAGAACATCTACTGGGCGTCCGCGCACGAGGAGATCGATCCCTTCTTCTTCTTCCCGAGACACGGAGGTGCGTGGTTTACCCTCCGCGTTGCATCGGACGATCTCGCGGGCACCATCGGCGGCGTGCGTGCCGCCTACGAAGAGGTCTTCCCCGGCAACCCCTTCGAGTATCGCTTCGTCGACGAGCAGTTCAACCAACTTTATGAAGCCGACCGGCGCTTCGGGACGCTCTTCGGCGTGTTCGCGGGCTTCGCACTCGTGGTGGCCTGCCTCGGGCTCGTCGGGCTGGCGGCGTACACGGCGGGGCAACGCACCAAGGAGATGGGTGTCCGCAAGGTGCTCGGCGCGACGCCGAGCGAGATCGCGCGGCTGCTCTTCACCGACATCGGTAAGCTCGTCGGCGTGGCGCTCGTGATCGCGGTGCCGCTGATGGTCTGGGGCGTGGGCGCGTGGCTGGAGGACTACGCCGCGCGCATCGACCTGAGCGTGGGGCTCTTCGTCTGGCCCGCTCTCGCCGTGCTCCTCTTGGCGATGGGCACCGTGAGCTACCACACCGTCCGCCTGGCCACCATCGACCCTGCGCGGGCGCTACGGCGGGACTGAAGGAGCTGTGAAAGTGGACAACCCGAGTCGCCAGGCCTTGTGCCTTCTCCAGCTAGCCAACTGAACAAAGCTAGACACGACGGATCGTGAAAGGGAAGAACGAGACCCCCGTTCGCACCTTCATCCCTACACACGCCCGCACCTCCCAAGCGGCGCAACTCCGGCGTGGATCGGTCGTTCCAGAACGCAAACGTTGCTGCTGACCCACCTGCGCCGTCCATGCCCCGCGCCAAAGCCTTCGACGAAACGGCCGTCCTCGACCGTGCCGCCAACCTCTTCTGGGACCGCGGTTACGAAGCCGTGTCGATCCAGGACCTCGTGGATCACCTCGGCCTGAGTCGCAGCAGCCTCTACGACACCTTCGGCGGCAAGCAGGCGCTCTACCTCGCCGCACTCGACCGCTACCGCCTCGGCGACGAGGCCACCGCCGACCCCATCCAGGCGTTCATCGCCGTGCACGGCTCGCCGCGCCAGGGCATTGCGGCCTACTTCGACGCCGTCGTGGACGATGCGGCGGCGAACTGCCTCGGCTGCTTCGTGGTCAACGCCACCGCCGAGCGCGCCGCGCACGACCCCGAGACCGCCGAGCGCACCCGCGCCAGCCTCGACGTCTTCCAGGCGCAGTTCGAGCGGGCCGTCCGGCTCGCCCAGGAGGCCGGCGAGATCCCCGCCGACCGCGACGCGCGGGCGCTCGGGCGCGTGCTCGTCAACATGGTCTACGGCCTCCGCGTGACCGCCCGCGTCAGCCCCGACCGTGCCGTCCTCGCCGACGTAGTCGCCCAGACGATGCGGCTGCTCGACTAGGGCGTGTGGACAATCAGGGGGTCAGGCGGTCACGAGACACCGTTTGCGGGCTCGCAAGGCGTGTGAGGAGCGCGATCCCGGAGGATCGGGCAACGAACAGAACGCAGCGAGCGCCGAATGGGGGCCGTGAGCGCCGATCAGATCGAATGTCCACACGCCCTAGAGGGTTGAGGGGGTACTGATACCAAGTCCGCCTGATGAGTTGCGATGGTGTCATCCTGAACTCGGTTCAGAGCCGAAGGCCGGCGAAGCCAATCT
>JBCCLD010000194.1:0-8860 GCA_039027055.1 Bacteroidota bacterium | reverse complement strand
CTTCGACGAGCGTGCGTTTCCGCTCGTGCATGTCACCATCGAAGCGACTCCGTCTCGCCGAAGGTGGCAAACGACACGGTAGACGGCAAGGGGACGGCAAGGGGACGGCAAGGGGGAGGCGGATCGGAGTATACTCGCACCTGCACAAGCCCCGCGACCATGACTGCCTCGTTCCTCGGCGTTTCGCCTACCTTTGACGCGACCAACTTCATTGCCGAGACCGCCATCGTGTTGGGCAACGTGACGCTGGGAGCCCACGCGAGTATCTGGTACGGAGCCTCGCTTCGAGGCGACGTGCATTGGATTGAGATCGGAGCCGAGAGCAACGTCCAAGACAATGTGACGATTCATGTCTCCCGTGGGACTCATCCGTGTCACGTCCATGAGCGAGTGACGATAGGGCACAATGCCGTAGTCCATGGGGCGACGGTGGAGCCCGACTGCCTGATCGGTATGGGGGCCATCGTGTTGGACGGCGCGGTGATCGGAGCGGGTTCGCTCGTCGGCGCGGGCGCGGTGGTGACGCCGAATACGGTGGTGCCGCCACGCTCGCTTGTGCTCGGCCAGCCAGGCCGCGTGGTGCGGACCCTCAGCGATGCAGAGGTGGAGCGCAACCGGGCCAACGCAGCGCACTACGTCCGTATGAGCGCGATGTACCGGGGGGAGGCAAGTCCAGCCATGAACCCGTTCTACGAGGACACTCGTCCTTGAAGGAGGGGCCCCGCGGCTGAGGCCGGGTCAGCGAAGCAGCGTCATCCGCCCGGTCTCCGCCCGCACATCCGTCTCGATGCGGTAGAGATACAGCCCGCTGGGCCAACCCGACGCGTCGACGCGAAGCTCGTGCCAGCCTGCGGCCAGTGTGCCCTCTTGCAAGAGCGCGCGTCGGCGGCCAGTCAAGTCAAAGACGGTCACCGTCACAGGTCGTGCCTGGTCGAGATGGAACCGGAGGGTCGATGCTCGAGAGAATGGGGTAGGAAACACCTCGGCTGCGAGTGCACCGTCGCTCGGCCCGTTGCTGTCCTCGTTGGTCACGGTAGCGAGCGCCACCGGCAGGCTTGCCTGGTTGCCAAACAGGTCGGTGGCGATGACCGTGGCGCTACCCGACCGAGATGGGTCTTCGAGCGTCACCGAGAACGAGGCGGCAGCATCACCGGGGGCGAAAGCAGCCAAGGCGAGGCGTACGTTCTCGGCGTCGTCCCCGAGAGCGACCGAGGCGATGCCGGCGTCCCCCGGCGCATCGTCACGGGCGTCGCCCTCGAACGTGAGCACCTCCGCCTCGGCATCGAGGTCGCCCGACAGGATGGGCGCGGTCGTGTCAGCGCCTTCGGCGGTGAGCCGCACGGTGACCTCGTTGTTGTCAAGGTCGCTCTCATCGCGGCGAACGATCAGGTCTTGCGCCTGGAAAAAGACACGCGCGTCGGCTCCAACTCCCGAGAAGTCGAAGAGGGCGGTCTTCGCATCGCCTGGGACGACTTCCCCGATGGTGATGGCGTCCGTGGAGAGGGTCACGTTGTCAACGCTGCGGACCCGCACCCGGACGGAGCTCATCGGCTGCAACCCGTTGTTGCGTACGGTGACGGCGATCAGGCCCGCGTCTTCCGTGTCGAATACGTAGGCGGCCTTCGAGACGATGTCGAACTCAGGCGTAGGAGCGGGGAGGAGGGCGACCTCCAGCGTGCCCGTGTTTCCAGCCACGTCGGTGGCAGCAATCGTGGCCAGGCCGTCGCGGGTCGGGTCGACCAGCGTCACCACGAAGCCGACCGTCTCTTGGCCGTCGTCAAAGGCGTCGACGTTGAGCACCGCGTTGGTGGCGCTGCCTTGCAACGCCACGCTCGCTAGCCCCGTGTCGTTCTGTTCGTCATCCGACGCGGTGCCGGTGAAGGCGCCCTCGGTACCGCTGCCTGCAAGCTCAGGCTTGCGGGTGTCCGGGGCGGGCGCAAGTAGGTCGATGGCAATCCGCTCGACGACGCCCGCTTGGTCGGTCGCGATGACTTCGCCGCTTCCGTCCTGGTCGGAGGCCACGCGCGCGACGAGGAAGCTCACGCTCTCCTGCGTGCCCGGCGCGAAGTCGGAAACGGTCAACGAGAGGTTCGTAGCATCCTCGCTCAGCTGGACGCTGGTCAGACCGGCGGCCGTAGCACGGACGGTGCCGGTGAAGGTGCCGTTCTGCACGCTTCCCACGAGCAGCAGCCCTGACGTCGAGGCGACGAGCGGCACGTCCACCACGTTGTTGTCGTTGTCGACTTCGGCTCCGCCGATGAATTGGTCGAGGGCTTTGAAGCGCACCTCGGCGTTGGTGCTCGTCGTGACGAAGTCGAAGGTCACGGCAACCGAGTCGCCAGGGGCGAGCGCGCCCACCTCGATGCGGTTGGGCGTCACGTCCGCGTCCATCTCGCTGATCGTCTGGACGCGCGAGAGGGTAAACCGCTCCGTGCCGACGTTCCCTACCCAGAGCCGAATAGAGCCCTCGGTTTCGCTCTCGAACTGGGGGGCTTCGGCGCGTAGCTCCATGTCAAAGAGCGAAGGCGGTATGTCGAGGACATACGTCTGCTCGTTCCCGGTCACGTCGATTGCTGTGAGCGTGGCCGACCCTGGTTGCTCTGTATTGATGCTAGCCACCACGAAGGTGACTTCCGTGTCGCCTAAGGCCACGTCGCCCAGGTCCACGGTGACATTCGTGGGGGCGTCGATGACCACGGAGACGAGGCCGAGGTCGTTGGTGGCGAGCTCGGTGACCGAGCCTTCGAGGCGTGTGCCTTCCAAGTCGGCCGTGACCAAGGGTGCTTGATCGTCTGTTGGCGGTGGTGCCAAGTCAAATACTTCGTCGGTGCGAAGGCCATTCAGGTCGTCTACGCGCAGGGTGCCCGATCCCGGCTGCGCAACGTCAAGAAGACGCACGCGGTAGGCGACCGGGGCCGTCTCGCCGACCTCAAAGGCCTCGAGGTCGAGCGCGAGGTTCACGGCGTCGTTCAACTCAACCGAGGCCAAACCGGCATCGTCAAGTCGGTCTTCGGCGATCTCGCCTTCGACAAAGAAGCGCTCCGCGGTCTGTGTCACACGCGGGGCCAGCATGTCCTCCTGCGGCACATCGATCTGCACAAACAAGGTCGACTCGTTGCCGCGTCCGTCCGCGATGACGACGGTGCCGCTCGCCGCCATGCTTCGGTCGATCGGCATAAGCGTGAAGGTGACCTCCGAGGCACCTGGCGCAAAAAAGTCGCTGGCCAGACTCAGGTTGACCGCGTCGCGGTCGAGCACGAGGGAGGCGATGCCTGCGCCGATGTCGGAAGCTGTTCCGAGATAGGTCTGCGCGGCGCGTTCGACGGCCCCTTCAATCTGAGGCGGCGTGTTGTCGTTGCCCGGCACCACGAGCGTGGTGGTGGCAAACTCGATCGGAGTCAAGAGCCGGTCGCGCACGGTCTCTGCCTCGGCGAGCGAGAGGTTCGGCACTGCTGGCACGGCGCGCCGGATGAGCTTCATGAACCGCAACGTCCCGTCGAGGAAGTACGCCTCGGCCTCACGCGGGTCCGTCGAGCGCATCGTCACCTCCTCGGAGGCCGGTTTCTGCTCGAAGTACATGTTGCCGAAGTTGCCTATCGCTTGGCCGTCGCCGGAGCAGTTCTGAATCGAGGGGGTGCGGTCGTCCTCGTAGTAGGAGAACGGGAGCGGCTCGGGGAGGTTGTTGTCACTCTCCCACACGCCCACCATGGACCCTTGCGTGCCAATGAGGTAGTCCCACTCTAGGTAGTCCGTCGTGAAGATGTCATCTTCGGGGTCCGTGGCATAGTCGGGCTCGCCGTCTACGGTGACGCCAGCAGGGAAGAGGTTGCTGTAGTAGGTCATCCCCACAGCCTCTTCCCCGAGGTCGTACCACATCGACGCACCGGGTGTCTGGTGCATCGTGTGCGCCATCTCGAAGACCATGTACTTCTCGTACATGCGGTAGAGCACGTGGTTGTACCCGCCGGAGTTGTAGCCTTGTGCGTAGCGGAGCGCTCGCAGGGGGCCGTCCTTTTGAATGCCGAGGGTACCGCGCTCGGCGCTCCCCGTCCAGATCGTGCGCCCGCAGCCAAAGCGCGATCCGGTGTAGTCGGGGCGCGAGGCATACTTGATGCGGTCGAGGATGTCTGGCCCCATCGTGCCGCCGGCGTCGGCGAACTGCATCTCTCGCTGAATCCACCGGTCTTCGAACGTGGTGCGGTAGTACGCCGTCTCGATCGGGCTGTATTCCGGATTCGCCGCCAGGAAGTCGCCGAGGTTGTGGTTGTTCGGCTCGGCGTGAAATTGGTCGTAGTGGTTGCCGGAAAAGTCGTAGTCGTCGGGGAAATCCCCGGCGAGGAGGTTAAAGTCGTAGTCGACGAGGTCGTAGCCCGCGCTCTGGTCGAGCGGGAGGGCCGGGAGGTAGAGGTAGACATAGCCGCCCTCGAACTCGACCTCTTGGATGTTCTCCGAAGAGAAAGGCGGCGGGGATGCCGCAAGGTCGGCCTGCAGTCCGAAGAAGCGTGCCATCAGCACGATCTCGTCGTCCTCGTCCAGCGCTGGGTCGGGGTCTACGGGGACGTAGGGCGTGATGCGAGGATTGGGGTAGTCCTGTGGCGCCGTGTAGTGGTAGATCTCATCGACCTCGTGAAACTCGGGGTAGAGGTCGAAAGGGTAGGCGAGGCCTCGGTCGAGAAGGGCTCGCTCGTCTATTTGGAGGGGGCACTGGGTCCAGTCGCTGCCGGTCCAGCTGTGGCACACGGGGGCGGTGACGTCTGAGCCGAGGAGTACCGGGGTGTCCACACCGAGAAGCACGAGCGGCCGGAAATCATCGGTTTGGGCAACGGCGGGTGGGACGAGGGCGTAGGCCGAGAAGAGGAGCGCAGCAAATCGGGACAGCATGGGGCTCTGGGGGGAGAGCGAGCTACGGTGAGGCCCGGTGGTGGTGTCCAGACGTCGTACTACACGGTAGATGACGAGTCTACACATGAGCCCATAGAATACCATAGCACAACCTCTCGGGTCTAGCTCCGCGCGCCAATCCCAAGCCAAAGTGGGCAAAAAAAAGCGATGCTGGGCTAGTAAAGTACCGTCAGGCGTCCCGTTTCCAGCTGCATTGGGGTGACGATGCGCCAGACACAGATGCCACTGGGCCACCTGGACGCATCAAGAGCGACACGATGCCATCCCGAGTGGAGGGTCCCATCCTGCAAAACGACGAGGCCCCGGCCTGCCAGATCATTCACCTCCACCCGCGTCTCAAGCGTGTTGTCCAGGTGGAAACGAAGCGTCGTAGTCGACGTCAATGGGTTCGGATAAACGGCGGCACCAAACTATCCCGCCGTGCCGGTTCTCGGCCTCGGCACTGAACTCGGTAGGCGCGTCGGAGGTCAGCGCTCCACCGGCGTCAGGCTTCTCCTCTCTGTCAGGCTTCCATGTATCGGACGGGTCTAGGTCAGACTACAGGGCGCAGGTCATACCAAATCCGGAAGCCTCGTTGCGATGGGTCCCCAACTTCGAGGCCGGCTTTGGGTGTGAACGTATGCAGCGCGGATGTCCCATCCGCGCGTCCACGCGTGAAGGTGTCCACGTGTGAAGGTGGTTCTCCTCGTCCACACGTTCAACCGTCCACGCGTTCATGCCCAACTGTGGAAGCAGAGTTGGTATGAGACCGCTAGGTCAAAGGAAGGCGTCCGGTTAGGTGGCTGTGGCATCTCCGACCGATATGATCTCGGAGCTTGACGTACGAAGTCGTGCCAAGGGTCCGCAAGGCAGAGAACATGCCAGAATGCGCCTTGGACAGATACACCCTGGACCTGAAGCTAAGGGGCTCTTTGACAAATCCTGTGGTCGGTGCGATCTAGCACCATGACCGACCTCGACTTCTACCAGCGCCTCCTCGATCTGCCGGGCCTGCGCATCACCGCCGTCGACACCCAGCCGCGACGCATCCTCATCTACGCCACCCTTTCCGCCGAACCGACCCCGTGCCCCGTCTGTGGCGAGCCCACCGGCCTCCTTCATCAGTACGAGAGACGCAAGGTGCAGGACCTCTCGATCTCCGGCAAGGAGGTGTGGCTCCACCTCCGCGTGCCCCAACTGGCTTGCCTGACGTGCCCGCCCTACTTCGTGACGCCACCGGCGTGGATCATGCCCGGCAAGAGCTACACCCGCCGACAGGCCAAGTGGATCTTCGAGATGTGCGCCAAGCAGCCCTTCACCGAGGTCGCGGCCCTCGTGGGCTTGAGCCACAAGACCGTCGAGCGGCTCTACTACGACATGGCCCAGGAACACATCGACCTCGCGGGCCGCTACGCGCGCGTGCGCAAGCTCGGCATCGACGAGGTCTCGCACCGCAAGGGCAAGCGCGACTTCGTGTGTGTGCTGACGGATCTGGAGCGCGGCGTCCAACTCGACATCCTGCCCAATCGCCGCAAGGAGACGCTGGCAGCCCATTTCAAGGCACTCGGCCCCGCTTTCTGTGCGCAGATCGAGGTGGTCGCCTGTGACATGTGGCGCCCCTATCGCGATGTGGCCGAAGAGTGCTTTCCGGGCGCGGAACTCGTCATCGACCGCTTCCATGTCGTCAAGGCGCTCAACGAGGCCTTGGATCGAATCCGCAAGCAACTCCGCCGCGCCTACGCGGACGAGGGGTGCTTCAAGGGCATCAAGTGGGCGCTGTTCAAGCGTGCCGCGGCGTGTAGCGCCGAGGAGCACACGCGGCTTGAAGAGGCGTTGGCCAGGTCGCCACGGCTCCGCGAGGCCTATCGGCTGCGGAATGCGTTCCATGAGTTGATGGACACCTCGCGGGAGCGAGAGGCGCTGGCGCGGGGCTTGGCGTCGTGGGCGCGCGAGGCAGAGCGACTCGGAAGCGCGCCCGTGACCCGCTTCGTGGGCACGCTCAGGCGGTGGCTCGGCCCGATCTCCGCGTTCGCCTCAACGGGTCTCACGAACGCGGTGACAGAGGGTCTGAACAACTATCTGCGCTACTTTAAGCGGATCTCGTTCGGGCTACCGAACTTCGCGCACATGCGGGTCCGGGTGCTGATGGCGACCGCCTGACCACAGGATTTGTCAAAGAGCCAGCTAAGGGAGCACCGTTAATCGTACAACCGCCTGCTCGGTCCCCGCCATAACATCGAGCACGTAAGGACCCGCAGCTACCGCGCCTATATCAAGGTTCAGGAGGTGGGGTCCAGGCTCTAAGTCGTAGGTCCACGCGCCTACCTGACGACCGAGGAGGTCGGTGAGCGTCATTCGAACTTCTGTACGTGCCGGAAGGGCTAGCTCGATGGTGCGCCGCGACTGCCCCGGGTTGGGGTAGAGCTGCATGGTGAGCGCCTCCGGAAGCGCCTCGCTGGACGTCACCCGGAGCTCCGGCTCAACAGACGGAGCGTCCGCTACGCCCTGGGCGTCGCCCGTGGCTCCTGTCCGATCCGCTGCAAGCTCGGGCTTGCCCGACGGTGTTGGGGAAGTCGATTCCGATGCGCCCTCGGCTGGGGCGTCCGTCTCCGGCCGGCCAGTCTCCGGCTTGCCAGACTCTGACGAGTCGGTCACTGACGAATCTGTCTCCGGTGCATCTGTCTGGGCGCGCCCCTCCAGGGACCGTCCATGATGAGAGTCCCCCTCGTCGGGCTTCTGGCTCTCGGTATCGAGCGCCTCAGTCGAGTCCAGCGCACGGTCGAGCTCAGCCCGGTCCTCCGCGGCTCGGTCATCGAGCGAGCGTGGGCTGTCCCCAGACGACGCCTCATCGGCACTGGCGTCTGGGGGAGCGTCACTCAGAAACTCCCCTGCCTCAAAGGCTGGGTCTTCGTGCACATCTTGGTCCTGCGCGTCAGACTGGGGCGAGGAGTCATCCGTCTCGACGTCGGCTTCACCGTCGGTGAGGCCAGCTATGCGTGCGCCTCCATTCGGCACTAGGGCGATTTCCGCGATGTTGTTGTCAGGGTCGTCCTCGTCCCGCACGCGCACTTCAAGGTCTTGCACTTTGAATTTCGCGATCGCGTCCGGAGAGGCTCCGCTGAACGTGAACACCACGCTGGACGATCCGCCTCCGGGGATCGTGCCGGCCAGCAACTGCTTCTCGGCAATCGTCACATTCGAAAAGGACGTGCGCTTGACGCGCACGTTATTCATCGTCTCCGTGCCCGCGTTGATGGCGGTGACAGTGATAGTACCATCCGTTTCGTCGTTATACGCGTAGGCCAGGGCGATCGTGAGATCAAAAGGCGGGCCCTGAGGAGCGAGGATCTCAACATAGACGGAGTCCGCATTGCTGGCTACGTCCGTCGCTACGACCCAGCCGGTGGCGTCGACCAAGGCGTCTACAGACGTGGCAGCGAACCAGACAGAGTCCGCCCCAGCCTCGAAGGAGTCCACGGTGAGACTGAGGTTAGCCGCCGTGCCGCTGAGGGCAAGTGAAGCAAGGCCCCGGTCGTCAACTCGGCGCTCGGTGGCGGAGCCGGTGTAGGTGCCGCCATCGAGGGTACCGCTCAGGAGCGGAGCAAGCTCATCGGGGGGGAGGGCGCCAATGTCTACCAGCACCGAGTCCGCGTTGCCCACGACATCGGTGGCTACGACATAGCCCGTGGCTGCCAGGTCAGGGTCAACGGACATCGCAGAGTAGCCCACGGAGTCCGCTCCGGCTTCGAACGCATCGACGAGGAGTGTGAGGTTGACCGCATCGACGCTCAGGGCGACAGTAGCGAGGCCCCGGTCGTCGGCTTGCCGCTCGGTGGCGGAACCAGCAAACGTCTGCGCGTCGAGGCTACCGCTGAGTAGCGGGGCTATGGCATCCGGAGGAAGCGCTGCAATATCGACGAGAAGAGAGTCCGCGTTGCCCACGACATCGGTGGCTACGACATAGCCCGTGGCTGCCAGG
>JBCCLD010000193.1:0-8983 GCA_039027055.1 Bacteroidota bacterium | reverse complement strand
TTGGCCGAGGACCTCGCGGAGACGGAGGCGCACAGCGAGGACGACGAGTTCGTAGAGCCCTTCCGGTTGCCCTTCGCCGAGGCTGTCGCTATGGCCCGTCGCGGGGAGATCCTTGATGGCAAAAGCGAAATCGCCATCCTGCGTGCCGCCGCCTACCTCGAAACCCGCAGTGCAACGGAGGCTACGTCATGACGGTCGCGATCCTCGGAGCTGGGTGGGTCGGAGCGGCGCTCGGGCGGGCACTCGCCGCGCGCGGCGACTCGGTGCACGCCGCCACGACGACCCCAGAAAAGCTCGACGTCTTCCGCGCAGCGGGGATGCAGCCGTTCTTGCTGAACGTGACGCACAACGGCGTCACGGGTGACAACGCCGACGTGTTCTTCGAGGCCGATGCACTCGTGATCACCCTGCCGCCCGGTCGCCGTGCCCGAGAGGACGCCGCGCTCTATGTCCAGCAGATCTTGGCGGTCAGCTACGCGGCAGAGGAGATGGATCACGTGGTTTACACGAGTTCCACGTCCGTCTACCCCAATCTCGAAGGCGCCCCTCTGCTGGACGAGACGTATCCTGTCACCAAGCACACGGCGGCACGTGAGTCCGGCGCAGCGTGCCTCATTGCGGAAGCGTTTCTTGAGGAGCCGACGAGCGCTAGCACCGTGCTGCGTCTCGGCGGCCTCTACGGGCCAGGGCGCACGCCTGCACGATACCTTGCGGGACGGTCTGACCTCGAAGGCGGTGACCGGCCCGTAAACCTTGTCCATCGCGACGATGTGATTGCAGCGGCCCTGCACGTGATTGAGGGGCGTGTCGAGGGCACGTTCAACCTCGTCGCCGACGAACACCCCGCGCGGCGTGACTTCTATCCAGCCGCAGCAGTGGCGCTGGGCCTCAAGCCGCCTGCGTTCACGCTAAGCACCGGGAGTGTTCTCGGCAAATGCGTTAGCAACGCCCGGGCGAAAGCCGAACTCGGCCTCTCATTTCGGACGCTCGACCCGACGCGGCACGCTGAGGATACCGCGACAGACGTGTAGTCAGCGTGCTTGGTTAGGGCCAATCCGAAAAGCCCTCCCGGCTCCGCCTCGCTACGCGACCCTTGGGCGTCGGTGCGTTGCATCGCTGACGCATCGCCTGCTTCACGCACCTTGCCCACCGCTTGCTCGGGCTCCGCTGTTCGAGCCGACTGTCCGGTTGGGCCCTTAGCCGCCGAAGAGCGTCATGAACTTCGTGGCGAACGGCACCGAGCCTTTGAGCTTTAGCTTGCCCGACATGAGCGCCATCATCGGGTTGGTGTGCCCGTTCTCGATAGCGAGCCAGTCGTCGGCGTTGGCCACGAGCGTGAGCGTCGGGTCGTCGGGGGCAGCCGCACCTTCTTCCACGGTCAGGGTGGGGCCGTCGACGCGGAGGAGGACCTGCTTGGCGTTCGCGCCGGAGAGGTCCATGTAGACCGTGGCGTCGACACCCTCCGCCTTGTCGGCGTCGAAGCGATCGGGGTAAGAGGCAATGACCTCGTCGATGGAAGCGTAGCGGGGCATAGGAGCGCAGCGTATGTGAGGAGAGAGCGCCCAAGATACACGCAGACGCCATGGGTGCACACTGTTAACCCGTGCCCGTGCCCGCTAGGGCAAGATCTCCAACCGCACGGCCGCGAGCCCGTCGTTGACCATGTCGATTTCTCGTGCGGCGCCCAACGCGAGATCGATGATGCGGTCCTGGGGCTCGGGCCCCCGGTCGTTGATGCGCACGATCACCTCGGCCCCCGAGTCCGTGCGGGTGACGCGGACGCGCGTGCCGAAGGGGAGCGTCCGGTGAGCCGCCGTGAGCCCCTCGGGGTCGAACGTCTCGCCATTGGCCGTGGGGCGCCCTGCATACTTATAGCCGTACCAACTGGCCGTGCCGCTCGCGGGACCGAGCAGCGCGACCGGATCGTCGTCGTCCTCGAAAAAGGCGGCGGGGTCACAGCCAACCGCCAGGAGCGGCAGCAGTAGGAATGCGGCGAGGCCGACCGCGGCGACAAGCCGAGCGGATCGGAAGCGTGGAGGGGCAAACATGGCGTGGAGGGGCGGTCGCCAGGCAGTGGTGGTAGGGCGAGCGGGGCCTCAACGAAGATGTTGACAAACTCGGGACTCTTACCCGAACAGGGCAACACGGTTGGGCAAACAAGCATACGACAGCGCGCCCAGACGGCGCAGTGCGACTGACTCAGCACCAGCCGCACGTTCCTGCGTGTACGTCACGACAGATACATCGTCCAGTTTGGCGACTTCTTTACCCATGTCCAACGCCCGCACCACGACGCTCGCCAGCCAGGATGGCGTGCTGACCATCGCCATGAAGCCGAAGGTGGACCGCGCCGTCCGGCGTGTGGAGGGGGCGCACCAGCAGTTCATCGCCGATCACTGGCCGAGCCTCGCCGCCGCCGCGTTCGACGGCTGGAAGCGACACGGCGCAGGGGCTGTCGTGCTGATCGGCAGTGCTGCGTCGTCGTTCTTCGGCACAGGTGAGCCATTCGTGGCCGAAACGATCTGGTATACCACCCAGGTGCACAACGTCCCCGGAGCCCCAGACGAGTGGTTCTCGGGCTGGGAGGCCGAGCAACTCGAGACGTACGATCCCAACACACAGGGCCTGCTCATCTTCGTCGATGTCGAGCGCGACGTGCGGTGCGGCTACCGCGTCGAAGGCATGCTTGCGCCCCCCCAAGCGCACGTCCACGCACGCGCTCGATTCAACTGAGAGCACAGCGGCGATGGATTTGCCTGGAGGACGGTGCCCGCGCCGCTTCTGTTCGACGTGGGGTGTCCCCCGAGGCCTTGCAGCTACCCGTGGCGTATTCAACGGGTAGGTACGAGGCCCTCGCTCTCTAGGAGAGTCCGGGCGATACGGATGCGCTTGGGTGCGTCGTCACCGCCTTCCGGCATGGCGATGTTGAGAGCAAAGGCCCACCGACGTGGCCCCTCGGGTGTCGTGTGCTCGACGTAGCCCACCCACCAGCCGATGTCTGGCTCGGGCGCGTTCGCCCAGCCTGTCTTGGCACGCAGTACGTAGGGCGTTCCGTCTGTGAGCACGCCGCGCTCGACCGTCATCATGCTACGTACCGCCTTCTGGGTCGGGGACGAGAACGGTAGCGACCCTCGGGCGAGGCCTTCGAGCAGCGTGATCTGTTCGAGCGCCGATATGCGCAGCCCTCCGTTGAGCCAGAACAGGTCGATGCCGCCGCTGATGTCGAGGTTGCCATAGCCGAGTCGGTCCACGTAGCCCTGCATGCGGTCCTCGCCCACGCGCCGGGCGATATCCTGGAAGACCCACACGGCGGAGGCTCGTAGCGCAGGCCCGAGGGTGAGGTCTTGGTTCCAAGCAGAGGCGAACCGCTCCACACCGTCCCATACGAACACCTCGTTGCTGTCGGCCACGACTCCCGATTCGAGCGCGACGAGCGCGTTGGGAATCTTGAACGTCGACGCCGGGAGGTAGCGGGTGGTGGCACGCTCCAGATTGTGCACCTGAAGACGGTCGATGCCGATGGCCGCTGCGTCGAGCAACGGCTCGCCGCTGAGCACGGCCAATACGAAGGTGCCGTCAACGCCCTCGTCCTCAAACGCGCGGGCAAAGTCGGGACGCGGCTGGGGCACTGGGTAGCTCACCTGTCGCTCCAGGGACGGCGAAGTGGGAGAGGTCAAGGGCTCAGGTAGCGACAGCGCCACCGTGTGCCAGGCAAGCAGTCCAGCGAGAAGAGCAAGGAGGAGGGCGACGATGAAGCGCATCAGCAGGGCCGTGACAGGATGAAGACCAGTAGGTATCCAAACTAGGGCGTGTGGACCCTCCGTCTGATCGGCGCTTACGGCCTCCGTTCGGCCTCCGCCCACCTCTACAGAAAGGGGGGGCACCACCCGCGATCCCGGTCCCGACAGACCGAAGCCATGTAGTTGCAGCAATACGGTGAAGACGGCAGCCCCGATCCGAGTATGAGCAGACACAGATGGGCGCGGCAGTGGTATTGTGTCACCCCGGCGAAGCACCGGATCGCCTCCCCACAGCCTACTCGTCTCGACGTCATGAGACACGCGCATCCACGACGGACCCTCCGATCGACTCGCCTGGGTAGGCACGCTCTCATAGCGCTGATCCTAGGATGCCCAACGCTCTTCGTGGGGTGCCAGTCGAGCCGCCCGGAACCCGACCTGGCCGCGATCTACAACCGCGAGGCGCAATACCAGGGCATCGACCGCAACCCGGTGATTCTGATTCCAGGCATACTCGGGTCTCGGCTACGCGACGAAGCGAGCGGGACCACCGTTTGGGGCGCGTTCACCGGGGACTATGCCAACCCCGAAGAGCCCGAGGGGCAGCGCCTGGTCTCGTTGCCGATGGAAGAGGGGCGGGCGCTCCGAGAGCTGACCGACGAGGTGGTGCCCGACGGGGCGTTGGAGAGCCTACAGATCAGCGTCCTCGGGCTGCCCATTCGGTTGCGTGCCTACGCCCAGATCCTGAGCGTCCTAGGCATCGGAGGGTACCGAGACGAGGCGGGCGCGCTTGACACGGTGGACTATGGCAGCGACCACTTCACGTGCTTCCAGTTCGACTACGACTGGCGCCGCGACAA
The DNA here is from genome assembly GCA_039027055.1 of Bacteroidota bacterium. Taxonomy (GTDB): domain Bacteria; phylum Bacteroidota; class Rhodothermia; order Rhodothermales; family Rubricoccaceae; genus JBCBEX01. The sequence continues at coordinate 4,383 of JBCCLD010000193.1, read as the reverse complement.
CGTCGAGAACGCCCAGCGCCTGCATGCCTTCATCGAGGAGACGCGGGCGACGCTCCAGGCACAATACGCCGAGCAGTATGGCGAGGCCGACTACGACATCCGGTTCGACATCGTCGCGCATTCGATGGGGGGACTGATCACGCGCTACTACCTCCGCTACGGCGCGCAAGACCTACCCGCCGACGGCAGCCTTCCGGAACTGACCTGGGCCGGAGCTGAGCGCGTGGAGCGGGTCGTGCTCGTGGGTCCGCCCAACGCGGGGGCGGCGCGCACCGTCGAGCAGCTCGTCAACGGCCTCAAGACGCCGCGCATCACCCCGGACTATCCGGCAGCCATCCTCGGCTCGATGCCCGCCGTCTACCAGCTGCTTCCCCGCGATCGGCACCGCGTGCTCGTGGACGCCGCCGACCCCGAGACCTCCATCGACTCCGTGCTGCACGCGGACTACTGGGAGCGGATGGGGTGGGGCCTCGCCGATCCCGAGCAGGACGAGGTGCTCCAGAATTTGCTGCCCGACGCCGAGACGCGCGAAGACCGCCTCCGCATCGCGCTCGACCACCAGCGGAAGAATCTTGAGCGCGCGCACCAGCTATTCGCCGCACTAGACACGCCGGCTTCTCGTCCGCCTGGACTCGAACTCAAGCTTATCGCCAGCGATGCCGCCCCGACGCTTGCCCGGCTTTCCGTCGACCGGGAGACGGGCGCGGTGAATGAACTCAGCTACGAGCCAGGTGACGATACCGTCCTGCGCACCAGCGCGCTCATGGACGAGCGCGTCGGCGGCGACTGGGCCCCGATGCTCGTCTCGCCCATCGACTGGTCATCCGTGACGTTCATCTTCGCCGACCACCTGGAGATGACGCAGACCGTCGCCTTCGCCGACAACCTCCTCTACTACCTGCTCGAAATGCCCCGAGCGATGGGGTCGCCGTGATTCAGGTGCTCAGTGATTCAGTACGCCAGTACTTGGGTGCGCAGACGTAGACGAGTGAAGTACCCTCCTCGTCCATACGTCCGCACTTGCATACCCTGACTTCGCCAGCCCGCCAGCCCGCCAGCCCGCCAGCCCGCCAGCCCGCCAGCGCTGCTGCGGACTCACTGCGAAGCTCACGCCTCAACGCGCTCGCCGTACTGCGTCTGCACGTAGTCGCGGTAGCTCTGGTCCATCACGGCCTGCAGCCACGACTCGCTGGAGAGGTACCACGCGACGGTAGCGCGGAGGCCGCTCTCGAAGGTGTGGCGGCGCGTCCAGCCGAGCTCAGTTTCGAGTTTGCTCGCGTCGATGGCGTAGCGGAAGTCGTGGCCCGGGCGGTCGGTGACAAAGGTGATCTGCGCGCGTGCCGTGCCGACCTCGCGGCCGAGGGCTTCGTCGACGAGGTCGCAGAGCGTGTGGACGACGTCGAGGTTGCGGCGCTCGGCGCGGCCGCCGATGCAGTACGTCTCGCCGTTGCACCCGTCGCGCAGGATCAGGTCGATGGCGTCGGCGTGGTCCTCCACGTGGAGCCAGTCGCGGACGTTCTCGCCCGCGCCGTAGACCGGCAGCGGCGCGAGGTCGCGCGCCTTCGTGATCATGAGCGGAATGAGCTTCTCCGGGAATTGGAACGGCCCGTAGTTGTTCGAGCAGTTCGAGATCACCACGGGCATCCCGTACGTGTCGGCATAGGCACGGACGAGGTGGTCCGAGCCTGCCTTCGACGCGGAATAGGGCGAGTGCGGGTCGTAGGGCGTCGTCTCGTCGAAGGCCCCGGTGTCGCCGAGCGTGCCGAAGACCTCGTCGGTCGAGATGTGGTAGAAGCGGAACGCCTCGGGATCAATCGCCCCGTCCACGGTCCAGGCACGCCGGGCTGCGTCGAGGAGCGTAGCCGTGCCGACGACATTGGTACGGACGAACGCGAGCGGGTCGAGGATCGAGCGGTCGACGTGGCTCTCGGCCGCGAAGTGTGCGACGGTGCTGAAGTCGTACGTCTCGAAGAGCCGCTGCACGAGCGCGCCGTCGGCGATGTCGCCGTGGACGAACGTGTAGTTCTCGGCGTCTTCGATGGGCTGGAGCGTCATCGGGTTGCCTGCATACGTGAGCGCGTCGAGGTTGACGAACTGCACGGCGGGGTAGCGCGGGACCATCCGGAGGAGGTAGTTCGCGCCGATGAAGCCCGCGCCGCCCGTGACGAGGACGACGCGCGGCGTGTGCTGCGTAGGCATGGCGGAGATGGAAAGGGGGACGGAGAATCGGGGAGACGGCGAATCGCTACCCAGTATCGTCCAAGATCGTGCCGAGCGAAGCGGAATCTGGACGAAGTGAACTCGACCTGCCCGACGACGGCACCCTGTCACCTCGCCCGCGTAGCTTCCCTGAGATGGCGTGCCGACCGCTCCCCACTGAACAACGGCCCCACTGAACCACGGAATCACGTCCCCCGCATGGATCTATTCGACGCCCTCAACGACGCCCACGCCGCACAAGAACAGGCGACGGAGCAAGCCCGCGCTGACGCCGCGCCCGACGCCTCCGAGCGGCTCTACCTCGCCGACGCGATGGCGCTCGCCTACCGCGCCCACTTCGCGTTCATCAACCGCCCGCTCATCAACGCCAAGGGCCAGGACACCTCGGCCGTCTACGGCTTCGCGCTCAGCCTCCTCAAGCTGCTCGAAGACCACACCCCCGAGCACATCGCCGTCGTGTTCGACGCGCTCGACGGGCCGCCCAACTTCCGCGACCAACTCTACGCCGACTACAAGGCGCACCGCCCGCCGATGCCGGAGGGGCTGAAGGGGGGCATCCCGTATATCAAAGCACTCGTCCGCGCCTTCGACATCCCGGTCCTCGAAGTGCCTGGCGTGGAGGCCGACGACGTGATCGGCACCCTCGCCAAGCAAGCCGCTACGGAGGGCGTCGATGTCATCATCGTGTCGCCGGATAAGGACTTTCGGCAACTCTTGCAGGACGACCACTCTGGAAACGGCGGCCACGGGGCGATCTCGATGCTGCGGCCCGCCTACAAAGGCGAGGAGTTCGACCTCGAAACCGCCGACACCTTCCGCGCGAGTTACGGCGTCGAGCCCGTCCAGTTCATCGACATCCTGGCGCTCCTCGGCGACGCGTCGGACAACGTGCCGGGCGTGCGCGGCATCGGCAAGAAGGGCGCGCCGAAGCTGATCCAGGAATACGGTACGGTTGAGAACCTGCTGGAGCACGCCGACGAGCAGAAGGGCAAGCGCGTCCGAGAAGGCCTCCAGAACCACCGCGACGACGCCATCCTCAGCAAGCAACTCGTCACCATCCTCACCGACATCGACTTCGCGGCGCACGGGCAGGACGTGGCCTGGCATCGCCTCCGCCGCACCGACCCGCACCTCGACCGCGTCGAGGAGCTGTTCGACGAACTGGAGTTCGGCAACCGCCTCCGCAAGCGGATCCGTGACTACCACGACGGCAAGGAGCGCGTCCGTAAGACGGATCTGCTGCCCGAGGACGATCCCGCGCTGAGCTTCGACTTCGGGCCGTACGAGCCGGTCAAGGAGATGGACCACGAGCGCGTGGACTACCACACCGCGCTCTCTCGCGAGGCCGTCGGCCGCGCCCACGACCACGTGGCCGACGCCGAGCGCTTCGCCCTCGACACGGAGACGAGCAGCCTCGACGCGATGGAGACGGACCTCGTCGGCGTCTCGCTCTCGGCGCAGGTCCGCGAGGCGCACTACGTCCCGACGCCGCTCCCGGACGGCACGCAGACCGCCGCGCTCCTCGACACGCTGCGCCCGGCGCTCGAAAACGACGCGCTCAAGGTGGGGCACAACCTCAAGTTCGACCTCGTCGTCCTCGCCGAGCATGGGATGGACGTCGGCGGGCCGCTCTTCGACACAATGGTGGCGCACTACCTCATCGAACCGGAGGCGAGCCACAAGATGGACGACGTGGCCAGCTTCTACCTGAGCTACCGCCCGCAGCCGATTTCGGACTTGATCGGCTCAGGAAAAAACGGCGAACCACTAGGATCAACATTTATGTTTTAACATGAATGACATTAAATCGAAAAGCATAATAGTATACTGTTAATGCCAAGATAAAAAGAAAATACAGGATAGGCTAATTATGTAAAGTTTATATTTTTTGGATTTTAAGTGTGTGTGACGGTGATATACAGTGAGTATAACATGATATAAAAGTAAGAAACAACGAAAAGAAATCAAAGAGGGAGAGGGTAGAGAAAGGAATCGACAGTTAAATTTCTTTGTAAATACAAAATTTGGTATTATTCCTGTATCAATGATTTCCTAATATGTATAAGAGATAGAAAGAATTATATGTGTACTGGAATATAAATGTATATTTTGTGAAGTTTATAATGACATGAAAAACTATGTAGGAGGACGAGTAGCAACTAC
>JBCCLD010000192.1:0-9031 GCA_039027055.1 Bacteroidota bacterium | reverse complement strand
GTTCGACAGAACGAAGGCGACGCAGGACAGGGGGAGCCGCACCGGAGAAATGCCTGGCAACTATTGCACAGGTGCTTATCAGGACGGCGACGATAGTGGTGTCTATGCCCAACGCTTCGCCGCTTCGTCCGTCGCTAACGAGAGCAGCGGACCACTCACCCCCACGCTCGCGCTCGACGCCGTCTTCCCCAATCCCGCTCGTGACGCCGCCACGCTGCGCTACGCCCTGCCGACAACCGCCACCGTGCGCCTCACCGTGACGGATGTGCTCGGACGCACCGTGCTCACGCGCGCCGAGGGCGTGCAGCCCGCCGGAGCGCACGAGGCGCGGCTAGCGCTGGACGACCTCCCGAGCGGCGTCTACGTGGTGCGCCTCGACGCGGACGGCGCAAACGCAACGCAGCGCGTGACCCTGGTCCGATAATGGTCCGGTAGCACGCGCTGCGTCGGGATGTCTGAGCGTTGGGCGTGCCGGCGCTACTGCGACTCGGAGATCGTGAGCGTGGCCGACTGCATCGCGTCGCCGTAGGTGCCGACCCAGATGTCGTAGAGGCCGTCGGCGGCGTTCGGGATGATGAGCAGCGGGTTGCTGCCGTTGCCCGAATCGTCGTCGCACACCCAGGAGCCATCGGGCATGTTGACGAGCAGCGTCGTGTCGCCCTCGGACTCGACCGAGATGAAGAGCGGGCCGGAGCCGTCGGTGGTGTAGTAGAGGTCCACGTCCGGCGCGCCTGCGACGTTGCCGTAGGTACAGCTGCCGAAGTCGGGCTGGAAGGAGCCGCCGGCGGTGAGCGTGGTCGTGTTGGAGCCGAAGCCGCGGCTCACGTTCACGTCGCCGTAGGTCGGGGCCGCTCCGATGTCGATGCCGTCCGCGGACGAGCCGCCGCCGCCGCTCGGAGCAATCTCGGAGATGTGGAGCGTGGCCGCCTGCATCTCGTCGCCGTAGGTGCCGATCCAGATGTCGTAGAGCCCGTCGGCCGCGTTGGGAATGGCGATGAGCGGGTCGCGATTGCCGAGGCCGTCGTCGTCGCAGAGCCAGGAGCCGTCGGGCGCATTGACGAGCAGCGTCACGTCGGAGTCCGACTCGGCGTAGATGTAGAGGTCGCTACCGCCGGAGGTGGTGTAGTAGAGGTCCACGTCGGGGGCATCGGCGACGTAGCCATAGGTGCAGGCGCCCTTGTTGACCTCGATGGAGCCGCCAGCGGTGAGGGTGGTCGTGTGAGGGTCGGGCCGGAAGCCTTCCGTGAGGCTGACGTCGCCGTAGGTGGGAGACGCGGCAATGTCCTGGGCTAGGGTGCTAGCGGGCACGAGTAGGAGCGCGAGGGCTACAGGGAGGAGACGGGACATGGAGGTAGGACGAGGTGGGACGTTCCGAAGACAAGCACCGACGCAGGCGAGTGCCTGTCCGGATGCTCACCGAAGAATAGCGCATGGAACACCCGCACGGGATCACCGATATCGGTGAACACACGTCCGCACATGTGTCTGTTGGTGTCCTCGTAGGCGCTATGGATGCAGGCTTCGGCCTGTCAAAGACTCCCAGGGCCTCGCGCAGCCTACCTCGCGCAGCCTAGACCCACCCCTGAGCCTTCGCCTCGGTGTAGCCTGCCGCCCGTAGTTCCGACGCGGGGTTGTCGAGTCGTCCATAGCCCCACTCGTTCAGCGTCGTCCGGTCCCCGTTGTAGTCCGTGTGGCTCATCGTGCGCACCGTCTCCAGCACGTCCACCCCATTGATGCGCCCTAGGTCGGCGGCGAGCTTCCACGTCTCGGCCTTGGTGAGATACATCAGCGGCGTGTGCGCGCGGAGGTCGCGTTCCAGCGCGAGCGTCATCGTCGTCTGAAGGCTGTCCACGAAGACGCGGCGGCAGTCGGGGTAGCCGGAGTAGTCCGTCTGGCACATCCCGCCGACGAGGTCCTCGATGCCGCGCGTGTAGGCGAGCGACGCCGCCACCGTGAGAAACACCGCGTTGCGTCCCGGCACGAACGATGCGGGCAGTTCCGGGGCCTGCTCGTGCGCGCCGCTGACGTCCTTCTCGTGCTCGGTGAGCGCGCTTCCCGAGAGGAGGCCGGTGAGGTCGAGCACGCTGAGCGGCACGCCTGCGAGGTCGGCGATGGCCTGGGCCTGCTGAAGCTCGACGGCGTGCTTCTGGCCGTAGCGGAAAGCGACCGCCTCGACCTCGTCGAAGCCACCAAAATCAGGGTGTAGTGCCCAGAAGAGGCAGGTCGTGGAGTCCTGGCCGCCGGAGAAGAGGACCAGAGCGCGGCGGGGCATGAGCGGGAGAGGCGAGGAGACGAAGAAACGGCGAGGCATGAGGCAAGTGAAACGGCACACTCGGCGTGCTCGTGCTAGCACGCCTACGACCCGTACGGCATTCCGTTCAACGAGCCCACCCCAATGGCGACCGACCCAACGACGCCCGACCTCGACGCGCACCGTGAGCGCGCCGCCGCCCACACGGAGCAGGCGCTCGCCTACATGGCGCAGTTTGGTATCAAGCCCGAGGGGCACGTGCGTCCGTTCCTCCCGCCTGAGACGCGGCAGCAGACCATCGACCGGCTGCCCTACCGCCACGCGGCACAGCAGGTCGTCGTCTACGAGACCGAGCCCGGCGAATTCTCGGCGCTCTGTCCGTTCAGCGGCCTCCCGGACAGCGGGCGCGTCCGCATCGAGTACGTCCCTGGCGACTGGATCCTCGAACTCAAGAGCCTGAAGTACTACCTCATCTCGTGGCGCGACATCGGCGCGGCGCAGGAGGACGTCACCGCGCTGATGTACGCCGACCTCGCGCGGCGCCTCGGCAACCCGCACCGCCTCATCCTGCAGACCGTCTACACCGTGCGCGGTGGCATCAACACGACGTGCACCGTGGACAGTCGCGACCAGGAGGGCTAGCAGTCTGGGCGTGAACGTATGGAGGTGTGAAGGTGCCTCTTCTCGTCCACCTGTTCAAACGTGCACACCTGCATCCATCGGACTCGCTTGCGGAGGTGACATTCACTCCGCCGTCGGCACCCCGGCAGCCCTGAGCGCGCGGAAGCCGCCGATGTTGTAGGCTTCGTAGCCGGCGTCTCGGAGGGCACGCGCCGCGCGGTCGGAGCGCACGCCGGAGCCGCAGTAGAGGTAGACCGGGCGTTCAGGATCGAGGTTCAACTCCTCGACACGGCCCGCAAAGTTGGGCAGCATCGAGTTGACGTGGTGCGCGCCTGCGACGCGGCCGCGCCCAACTTCCATCCCGGTTCGCACGTCGATGACCTGGGCGGTGGAGTCGTAGCGAGCCGCGTAGGCCTGTTCGCTCATCGTCACGCGGACCGTGTCAGCGGGCACGGTGGGCTGTGCGGCTGCAGGTGCGTCAGCCACGACTTCCGGGCTGCCTGCGAGCGCGGCCGGTGCCTCACGCGCTAGGATGCCGACGCCCATCACGAGCAGGAAGACGGCAAAGCCGCGGCGGAGCATCGCCTGCGGGACGTGCTGGCTGATGCGGTTACCGATCGTCGCACCGACGATGCCGATGGCGGCGAACACGCCGATGAGCCGCCAGTCCACCACCAGCCCGTCCACGGCGAGCACGTCCACGTACTTCCAGAAGCCGACGAGGCTCTTCGCCGCGATGATGAGGAGGCTCGTCCCGACAGCAACGCGCATCGAGAGCCCGCCGAGGAGCACCAGCGCGGGCACGATCAGGAAGCCGCCGCCGACGCCCACCAGGCCCGTCAGCACGCCGACGGCCAGCCCTTCGACCATGATTATCCAGGCGGCCTGTCGGGGGCGTTCGCCTTGGATCTCCTTGCGGCCGCGCAGCATCAGCCCGGCCGCGAGCAGCATCACCACGGCGAAGAGCGCGAGCTGCACCGGCCCAGATACGTACGCCGAGAGCGCGGCGCCGAGGTACGTTCCGAGGATGCCCGGCACGCCGAACCACCCCACGCTACGCCAGTCCACGGATCTCTGACGGGCATACGGGATCGCCCCGACGGCCGCGATCGCCCCGACGATGGCGAGGCTCTCCGCGATGGCGACCTTGTCGGGCTCGCCTGCGAGGTAGACGAGCACCGGCACGGTCAGGATGGAGCCGCCCGAGCCGAGTAGGCCGAGCACCAGGCCAATGGCGACGGCACCGAGGAGCGCGTAGAGCATGAAGCAGGGAGTCGAGGAAACGGGGAGACGAAGACCCAAAAGTCTGTTCCAGGCGTGCCTGCTACGCGACCACTTCCAACGTCTCACGTCCAACGTGCCACGTCGAGAACGCGTCGTTGACGTACTGCACGTCGTGGCCCTGCGCGGCGAGGAAGGCAGCGCCGGCAGCAGCGCGTGCGCCTGAGGCGCAGTGGACGAGCAGCGTCTGACCCACTGGGATGCGGCTCTCGGCGTAGTCGGGCAGGCGCGTGTACGACGCGTTCACCGCGCCCGGCACGTGGCCGCTAGCGAACTCGGCGGCGAAGCGCACGTCCACGACAGCCACACCGGGTTCGTCCCGACGGGCTTCCACGTCAGCGAAGCCGATCTCGGGGATCGTAGCGGACGGGCCGCCCTGGGCGAAGTAGCGGTCGAGCGTCTTCGGCTCTGCGAAGGCGACGAGGTGGTCGTAGCCGATCCGGATGAGGTCACGCACGGCCTCGTCGACGTCGTCTGCGTCTACGATGAGCAGCAGCGGCGTCGTCTCGTCCACGACGAGCGAGCCCACGACCGTGTTGAAGGTCTTGTTCATCGGGGCGTAGAGCGCGCCGGGGATGTGCTTCGCCATGAACGCCGAGCGGTCGAGCCGCGCGTCGACCACGAGCGCCTCACCCTTCTCGACGTAGGCCTCGAGTTCGGCAGCGGAGAGCTTCTGCGGCTGCGGGAGACCGCCCAGGACGGGCACGCCGCGCTTGTTGTCCCGCTTCATGCGCGCGAAGTAGGTCTGCGGCTCGGGCTGGCCGCTGAGGATGGCGTCCACGAAGGCGTCCTCGCCCGCATCGGCCGCGCCCAGCGAGGCGTTGTAGAGCTTCTCGTAGCCGACGGTGCTCTGCGGGACCGCGCCGAGCGCCTTGCCGCACGTCGAGCCGGCGCCGTGGGCGGGCCAGACCTGGACGTAGTCCTGCAGCGCGCGGAACTTGTCGAGCGAGTGGAAGAGCGTCCGCGCCGAGGGGTCCTGGACGCCGTGCATGCCGGCCGCCTGTTCGAGCAGGTCGGGCCGCCCGAGGTCGCCCACGAACACGAAGTCGCCGGTCGCGACGCCGATGGGCGTGGTCGCGCCGCTGCCGCGGTCGATCACGACGAAGCTCATGTGCTCCGGCGTGTGACCGGGCGTGTGGCTGGCAATGATCTCGATGTGACCGACGACGAATGCCTCACCGTCGCGTAGGAAGGTGACGTCGTAGGAGCCGCCCTTGGCCCACTCGCTCTGCCAGTCAGCGCCGCCCTCCTCGGAGAGGTAGAGCTTCACGCCGAGGCGCTCGGCGAACTCGCGCGCGCCCGAGAGGAAGTCGGCGTGGATGTGCGTCTCAGCGACAGCCACGATGCGCAGCCCCTCAGCTTCGGCGGCGTCGATGTAGCGATCGATGTCGCGCTCGGGGTCGATGAGGAGCGCCTCCTTCGTCTTCTGGCAGCCGATGAGGTAGGCATACTGGGCGAGCTTGGGGTCGAAGTACTGACGGAACAGCATGGCAGGAGGTGAAAAAGGGGAGACCGTGGCAGGACGGCAAGGTAGGTTGTTCTATTATGTAATAACAAGTTGGTTCCTGTCACTACACCTAGGTGCTCCCGTACCTTTCCTTTCCGCTTCGTCTGTGCACGCTCTCATGCCGCTCGATCCCCCACCTCTGACTCCCGGACGACCCCGCCACGAGCAGGTGTCGGACTGGCTGCGCGAGCGCATCCGCGCAGGGGAGGCCGGGCCGCACGACCAACTCCCGAGCGAGCACGAGATCGGCGACGCGTTCGGCGTGAGCCGCATCACGGTGCGCCGGGCCCTCCAGACGCTGGAGAGCGAGGGGCGCATCTACCGCCGGCAGGGCCTCGGCTCGTTCGTCGCGCCGCCGCTGGTGCCGCAGGGCCTCGTGCGGCTGACCGACTTCGCGCAGGACATGGAGCGCGCCGGGCTCACAGCCTCGAGCGAGGTGCGCTACTGGGGAGCCGTTCCTGCCCCGCCGCCCGCCGCGGTGTCCCTCGGCCTCGACCCCGGCGCCACCGCCATCCGCCTCGACCGCCTGCGTCTCGGCAACGATAGGCCTATCGCCTTCGACCGGACGTGGCTGCCGCCGTTCTACGCGCAGCTCCTCGACCAGCACGACCTCGCTGTGGAGACCATCTACGGCATCCTCGAACGGGAGTACGACATCCCGGTCCTGCGTGGGCGCGTCCGCATCGAGGCCGTCGCCGCGCGCGACGAGGAGGCAGAAGCACTCCGCGTGCCTGAGGGTGCCCCGCTGCTGCTCGTCGAGCGGACGAGCTTCACGACCGCTGATCGGCCGATCTACTACCAGCGCCGCACCTACCGAGCCGACCGCGTCGGCTTCGACCTCGAACTCGCCCGTGACCCCGAGGCCGCTGCGACGGAACACGCCGGGATGCCGCTTCAGGAGTTCGAGCCCGTGTTTAAGGAAAGCGATCGCTAGCTCAGTGCGGCAGGCGGTCGCGGAGGGCGGCGTAGGCCCACGTCCCCGCCATCGCGCTGCCGATCCCGACGACGATCACGCTGAGGCCCGTGCCGAGGAGCGCGAACATCGGGCCGGGGCACGCGCCGAGGAGGCCCCAGCCGAGGCCGAAGAGGGTCCCGCCGATCCAGTAGCGCGCGCCTGGGATGCGGCTCGTCCCCCACTGCTTCGGTGTCACCACGATGGGCCGCCCGTCGAATGTCTTGAGGCCGAGCCGCTTGATCACGTGCAAGCTCAACGCTGCGACGGCGAGCGCGCTCCCGATCACGCCGTACATGTGGACGCTGTCGAAGCGGAACATCTCCTGGATGCGAAACCACGAGACGACCTCGCTCTTGACGAGCACGACACCGAAGAACGTGCCGAGGAGCAGGTAGATGAGCAAGCCGCCGAGCGAGACGGTTGGCATAGGCGCGGCGTTGCCCGTCTGCGGGGCATCGAGGCAGGCCTCGGCTGGGGTCTTCTCGAGGGACGCCTGCGCCGGACGAGGAAGGGTCGTAGTAGACATGCTAACTAGAGCAGGATCGGGAGGAGGACGTAGGTGAGCAGCAGGCCGCCCGCGAAGAAGCCGAGCACGGCCACGAGTGAGGGCACCTGGAGGTCGGCAAGGCCGCTGATGGCGTGGCCGCTCGTGCAGCCACCCGCGTAGCGCGCGCCGAAGCCAACTAGGAAACCGCCGCCCACCACCATGAGCAGCCCCGGCACGGTGCCGAGGGCCTGCCAACTCACGAGTTCGCTGGGCACGAGGCCACTGAAGTCTGTAAGCCCGAGCGCACGGAGGTCGGCCACGGTCGCCGCCGCGAGGTCGATAGTGGCAGGCCCGGCGAGGACCGTCGCCGCGAGGACACCGCCGAGGACGATCCCGAGCGCGAAGGTGAGGTTCCACAGGCCCGTCGCGCGCCAGTCGTAGCGCAGGAACGGGAGCCGCGTGGGGAGCGCGGCGGCGCACAGGTGGCGCAGGTTGGCCGAGACGCCGAAGACGCGCCCGCCGACGAGCAGCAGCAGCGGTACCATCAGCCCGATGAGTGGCCCGGCGACGTACCAGGGCCATGGTTGCGATAGAGCGTCGAGCATAAACGTGCGGGTTGGAGGACAAGGAGACTCCTATGGCCCCACTTCCATCTTGTTCCTACTTGTAATGTCAAGATGGGCGTAAGGATGCACGCTCCTGGATGGAGCCTGTGGGCTGTCCGAGGTCCAGCGCATGCGCTCGTGCGCGAGAAGGTCCCTCAGGACGCCGGGCACCCGGCGGACGTTCGCACCAAAACAAAGCGCCGCCGGCCGAGCAACGAGGCCCGGCCGGCGGCGGTGTGCGGGGGCGGGGGATACCGCCCTCGGGTGTGCAGTTACGAGCGCTTCGGCTTAGCGGGCGTCTCGTTTGGCTTCGGCGCGGTGGCCGATTTCTGGGGTTCCTTGGGCGCGACGAGCGCGTAGACCAGGTAGGACGTGTAGATCATGGCGTGAGAGGTGAAAAGTCGGTGGGGTCGACGATCGGGGGTGCCAGATAAAGAATTAGACGGTGGGGCCGTCGAGCGGGTTTTCGCCACAGCGGAGGCAGCGGTACTCGCCGCGGAGCGCGTTCACGCGCCAGGGCGTCGTTGCCTCGCAGTGGGGGCACTGGTGCCAGTGCTCGGTGGCCGTGATGTTCGGGAGCTTACCAGACAGGTCGGCGAGCCACGAACCCATCAGATGGAAGGGCAGCATCGACATAGTCAGAGCGGGTTGGTGTTTATGGAAGAGGAAGCCAGACAGCGAGAGTCGCTGTGACTTCCGGGTTGCTTCCACGAGGGCATCGACCGACGGTTTCACTCCTAAAATCGCCGAAATCGCTTCCAAAACGTAGAGTTTACATGGCCGCAGCGTATTCGATGCCGCAATGCGTCAATGGAAGCGGTGCCATTGCTTCCGGAACCGCTTTGCGGCGCCGAATATGTACGGATCGTGAATTGACGCGCCGGCCTCGACCCTGTAGGAGCGTTCCTACGCGCTTAGACAGGATGCCCGTCTACCTCCTACACGCCTCCTATTTCGCGCGGGACCGTTCCCTCCAGCGCACCGCCACGATCTGTCCGACGAGGGCTCCCTGGAGCGTCATCGCCACCGCGTTCGACAGGATGAGCGGCCAGTTGGCGATGAGCAATCCGTAGGCGAGCCACAGCATCACGCCCACGAGGAACATCCCGTAGGTCACCAGCGACAGGTCGCCGACCGACTTCGAGCGCCACGTCTTGACAGCCTGCGGGAGGAAGGCAAACGTGGTCAGGGCTGCGGCGAGCAGGCCGAGGACCGTGACGAGGGGCGGCTCGGGCATGGGGCTCGGGGCTAGACCTGCCCGTCCCACACCCCGGCATGCGGTGCGAAGGCGGTGCGGATCTGCGTCGCGACCTCCTCGGGCAGG
>JBCCLD010000191.1:0-9210 GCA_039027055.1 Bacteroidota bacterium | reverse complement strand
GAGCGCCGTGAGCGCGTCCTGGGCGCGGGTCTGCACGCGCACCTCGCGCACGATGTCGACGGGGATGGTGAGGGTCATGGCGGACGGAACGGGGGAGCGGTGATGAGAAATAGGTACACGCGGGGCTGCGCGCGAGGCTCCGCAACGTGCGGGATTGCCTGTTGTGCCAAACATCGTGCCGTCAGGTTTGGGGTCTGTACGCTGGGTGGCGCCTGAGTGCCCTGGTTATGTGGGGCGGCGGCGAACCTGGAGGCTCAGCCAGCCATAGGAAATGCTCAGCACGGTACCGTATTTGCCCGGTACCCCCCGTCAGGCGCCCCTTCGCCCTTCTCTCGCGCCGCTGTATCCACCACCCGTTGCACCACCTCCTCTCAGGTGCGGCGGCTCCCTATCCGACCTCCGCCATGTCTACCTCCTGGAGAGGCTCTCTAGCCTGCTTCCTGCTCGTGGTGTGCGCCTACGCACCCTCCGCCAACGCCGGTGAAATCGTCCGCACCGGCGCACAGTTGCCCATGCTGCTCGGCGAAACGCCTGCCAGTCTTGTGGCCTACGCCTACCGTTCGGGCCAATGGACGCCCGTCCCTGTCCAGGTCGACGAGCGCGAGTGGCTCGACATCGTCGTGTCGTTCGCGGGCCGCGACTTCGCAGGGTGCACCGACCCCGATTGCACCGCCGGCATCGGCCTCGTCGAGGTGCTGGAATACACCGATCCGGATTCCTACATCGGCCCGGACTCGAACCCAGCCTTTGACGAGGACGACGAACTCGTCTTCATGGCGCGCTTCGCCGGAGACGCGGCCCCCGCTGGGTGGCACCCGGACGGCGTCGTGACGAGCACGCGGACCGGTGTGGCTGCGGGTGACGGCGCGGTGTATCTCTACGTGGCGAGCGGCAATGCCGACCCCTCGGCGGGCGTCGACCTCGTCGACTACCAGTTTGCACTCTCGGCAGGCATGTTTCCCGATGCCTACGAGTTCGAGGCTATCGAGGGGGGCAACAACGGCCAGCCGACTGGCACCGACCTCGGCGCGAACCCCGAGACGTCGACCATCGAGACGGCGGCCTACCGAACCGTGTTCGATGACCGCTGGATTCAGAACGAGCTCTACGTCAAGTCAGGCTTTGGCCTCGGGCCAGACCTCCTCGACCGTGCTCAGATTCGGTTTGCACCGGGCGTCTGCGACCGCACTGAGTGGACGGCCTCGGCGGGAGCCGGCACCACCGTCGCCAACATCGACGGGCCAGTGCGCGCCATCCGGGTCGTGCGCGGCTTCAACTCGGGGCCGCTCACCACGCGCACGCACTACTTCTACGAGACGGACATCGTCGCGGTCACCGACCTGCGTGTGCACCCGGTGCCGTCGCTGATGGACCTGATGGACTACGCGCCGACACTGACCGGCGCGACCTACGACAATGCTGAGAACATCGCGCTGCCTATCGATGCGCGTCCGGACGGAGACGTCGAGGGCACCCGTGTCGTCGGCGCGCCGTTCTGGGAGACGGTCAACGCGCCGGGGCGCTCCGTCACGACCGCCCTCCAGGTGGTCACCGACTGGAATGACCTCGTCACGCTCACCTCCTATTACGCCGAAGGCAGCGCCGTCCAGGCGTGCACGGGTGATGCGACCGACCGGGGCACGAGTGGCCTCTACGTGCAGCAGGGGCTCGACGAGACCGACCCGCGCCGCCGAGGCTACTGGACGATCGCGGGGTTGCGCCGCATGCGCTTGGCCCCAACAGCGACGAGCCGGTCCGACGCCGAGGCGTTTGCGTCGAACGCCTTCGCCTACACGACGGCGTCGTCCTACTACGGCCCTACGCCGACCCGGCGCTTTGATGGGAGTGCGTCTGCAGGCGGAGGTGTGGCACCGCCCAGCGACCTTCCCGAGCCACCATCGCCACCACCGTCTCCGCCGCCCCCCAATCCAGATCCGGAGGGCGCGGACCTGTCGATCACCTACGACGGCACGACGGCGGTGGTGACCAACTTGGGCCCTCAGACGGCCACGAACGCAGTCGCCACGTTCCAGGGCGCGCGCGGCCCAGTCACGTTTCGGCTGCCGCCGCTCGCCGTCGGCGCGTTGGTGTCGCAGCGCGTCGCGCCTGCCGACGGCTGCGTCCGCGTCCAGGCTGGCAACCAGGCCGATCCCGACCCGGCCAACAACGAGGCCTGCGACGGCGAGGAGCCTCCGCCTCCGCCTCCGCCTCCGCCTCCGCCCGGAAACGATGGGGCCGATCTGAGGATCACCTACGACGGTAGGACGGCGGTGGTGGCCAACCTCGGCCCCGACACCTCGACAGGAGCGGAAGCCAGCTATCGTAGCCGCTGGCGTCTAGTCTCGCTGTCGCTGCCGTCGCTCGCTCCCGGTCAGCAGGTGTCCCAGCGCGTCACGAACGCTGTCGATGGCTGCGTGCAGGTCACGCCGGGTAACCAGGACGACCCCGATGCATCCAACAACGAGGCCTGTGTGGGGGGGCGGGCGACGCCCGGCCGGGCGACGGCCTCCAGCACGGGGTTGCCGGACGAGGTGATGCTGGACGCCGCCTACCCCAACCCTTTCAGCGAGACGACGACCCTACGCTATGGGCTCCCGGTGGCTAGCGAGGTGCGCCTCGTCGTTCTCGACGCGCTCGGTCGTGAGGTGACACGCCTCGCCGACGGGCCGCAGGAGCCGGGGTGGCACGTCACTCGATTCGACGGACACCGTCTGCCGAGCGGGATCTACGTCGTGCAACTCGCCTCCGAGCAGGGTAGCGTCACCCAGCGTCTCGTGCTGCTACGCTGAGCGAGCGCCGAGGTCACCACGTCGCCAGCGCTTTGTCGAACACGCCGCTGGCGCGAAGCAGCGTGCCGATGGAGTCGCGCTGCGCAGAGTAGGCGGCGGCGGTAGCACGGTAGGGGGCGGCCTCGTCAGGGCGCCCCTGCTCGTCGTAGAAGACGACCAGCGCGGCGCTCGCTTGAACTGAAGGTGCATCGAAGATGGGCGACACCACATCGGGAGGCTGGAACGGGGCCGCTGGCGCACGGGG
This sequence comes from Bacteroidota bacterium, assembly GCA_039027055.1. Lineage (GTDB taxonomy): Bacteria > Bacteroidota > Rhodothermia > Rhodothermales > Rubricoccaceae > JBCBEX01. The sequence continues at coordinate 6,177 of JBCCLD010000191.1, read as the reverse complement.
AGGGCCAACCCCCGCGCATGCGAGCAATGCCCGCTCGGCCTCGCTGGGTCGCTGCTGTGCCGACCGGAGCCGGCCTTCCACGCACCGCTGCGTCTGCCACGTCGACAGGTGCTGCGCCTCCGAGGATAGTAGACCAAGCACGGAGTCCGCGTAGGTGAGCCAGCGGTCTGACTCATCAAGACGGTCAAGGTTGAGGTGGGCAACGGCGCGGTCACGAGCTAGCGCAGCCTGAACGGGCTGACGATAGCGATGGCCATCGTGCCCTGGGACGAAGACCGTGGTCACAAAGTCCAACGCCTCCGCGAGCACCGAATCCGCCTCGGCGGGGCGTTCAGCGAGGAGGTAGGCGTCGGCCAGCGGCTGCACCATAAAGGGAAAGTTGTTGCCTTCGTTGCGCGCGCGCTGCATCGCCACGGCACGGCGGAGGATGCCCGTGCGCGTCGCCCAGTCTTCGGGGTGGTCGGAGACGTACCACGCCGCGTAGTAGAGCGCCTCGGCCAGCTTGGGGTGCGGCGGGGTGTAGAGCGACTCCCGGAGGGCCAGCACCGTACGGTGGTGATGCCGGGCCTCGTCGCCCAGGCCAAGAGCGAGGTAGGTGTCGCCGAGGAGGTGGTGGAGGTCCGCGCGGAGGTCCGGCTGGTCGGCGAAGTCGCGCGTGACGCGGGCGGCCGCCTCGTCGATCACGGCACGGATGGGCGTGGCGGGGCCTGTGGCCTCGGCGTCGTTGTACCACCGGCGGTTGGGTGCGCGGAGGATCTGTTCGAGGAAGCCTGCGATGGCCTCGGCGCGCTCGGCGTGGGCCGTGGCCTCCATGGCCGCCTGCTGCGCCCGGTCGCGCTCGGCGGCGAGCCGCTGCGTGTAGAACCCGATTGTGGCAGCGAGGAGTGCCACGACGAGCGCGGCCACCGCCACCCCGGTCCGGTGCCGACTGACGAACTTGCGAACGAGGTAGCCCGCCGCCGCTGGGCGCGCCAGCACGGGCAGCCCGTCGAGGTAGCGCTGGAGGTCGGCCGCGAGCGCCTCGGCGGAGGCGTAGCGGCGGTCCGGCTCCCTCGCCATCGCCGTGCGCACGATCTGGTCGAGGTCGCCCGCGAGGGCGCGTGCCCGGCTCGGCGGGGCCACGGCGGACGGGCGCGGCGGCGTCGCGTCGCAGACGACCCGCTCGGCCTGGGCGGCGGTAAGCGCGCCGAGGTCGTAGGGGCGCGCGTCGGCGAGGAGTTCGTAGAGCAGCACACCGAGCGCGTAGACGTCGGTGGCTGTTGTGGCGGGCTCGCCGAGGAACTGCTCGGGGGCGGCGTAGGCGGGCGTCATCGGCCCGCGCGGCGCGCGCGTGAGCACCGCGTCATCGTCCTCCCCCTCAATGTCCCCACCTTCAAGGAGCTTCGCGATGCCGAAGTCGAGCAGCTTCACCTGTGGCGTGGCGTCCTCGGCCTCGGCGACGAGCACGTTGGACGGCTTGAGGTCGCGGTGGATGACGAGGCGGCGGTGGGCATAGGCGACCGCCTCGCAGACCTGCACGAAGAGGGCGACGCGTGCCCGCAGCGCCAGGTCGCGCGTGGCGGCGTAGGCGATGAGCGGCCGCCCGTCGACGCGCTCGAGCGCGAGGTAGGGGAGGCCCTCGTCCGTGACGCCGCCGTCATAGAGCCGCGCGATGCCGATGTGTTCGAGGCGCGCGAGGATCCGCCGCTCGCTGGCGAAGCGGCGGGCCAGCGCCGCGCGGTCCGGGCCGGGGTGCAGCAGCTTGAGCGCGACCGTCCGGTCGTAGAGCCCGTCGGCCCGCACGGCGCGGTAGACGACGCCCATGCCCCCTGCGCCGAGCCGGTCCTCGATCTGCCACGGCCCGATGCGCTCGCCGATCCGCGCGTCCGTGCCGCCCAGAAGCGTGCCGTCCGCGAGCGCCGCCTCGCGCGCGAAGACCGGCGTGTCGAGCAGGCCGTCGGCGGCACCGTGCTGGGCGAGCATCGCAACGACCTCGGCTCGCACCGACTCGTCGGTTTCGACCTCAGCCAGCCACGCGGCTTGCTCATCCGGTGTCCGTGCGTCCATGCTTGCGTCGAGGGCTGCGAGGAAGCGCGCGGAGACGCGCTCATGCACGTCAGCGACGTCAGTGGACGACGTGCCCGTACGTGGGAATTCCGCGCTCATACCTGATCACCGGATGTAGCTCCGCTTCCACCTTCGTTGTCCCCGACCTGATTACGGGCGCGAAGCTGCGCATTGGGAGCCGAAGGCCCACGTCTCCTGCTTGCGCGGTGCCACTCCAGTCGTGACTCCGATGGTGGGTGCGGCCTCAATAGCCGGGGTGGCCGCTTCATACTTCTGCCTTCGAACTTCTGACTTCCTGTCTCATGCCGCCTTCGAGAGGTCGTGGTGGAGCCAGGCGCGCGCCACGGCCCAGTCGCGCTCGACCGTCGCCTCGGAGAGCCCGAGCACGGTCGCCGCCTCGGCGATGGTCAGCCCGACGAAGTAGCGCAGCGTGACCACCTCGGCCTGCCGGGCGTGGCGTGCCTCCAGCCGCGTGAGCGACTCGTCGAGCGCCAGCACTTCGTGGGCCTGCGCGGGCGGTAGGAGCCGCGTCTCGTCGAGGGGTAGCGGGCGCTCGCCGCCGCCGCGCTTGGCAGCCTGGCGGGCGCGAGCATGGTCGACGAGCACCCCGCGCATGGCCTTCGCCGCCACGCGGAAGAAGTGCTGCCGGTTGGCGAAGCCGCGCCCGCCCCGAGCCAGCTTCTCGTACGCCTCGTGGACGAGCGCCGTCGTGTTGAGCGTGTCCGACGGGCGGCGCAGCCGCTGCTGATGCGCGAGTGCGCGCAGCTCCCCATAGACGAGCGGGATCAGCCGGTCGAGCGCCGCCGCGTCGCCGGCCTGTGCGGCGGCCAACAGGTGAGTGAGGTCAGGCGCGTCCATCGGGCGCAGCGGTAAAGCGTTGGCGATCAGGCAGGTCGGGAGGGCTGAATATCGGAGGTGGTGGCGCGAGGGGTGCACGCCGCCTCGGATTTCTTTGCGGACGGCGAGGGAAAACAGGCAGGGATCTCGGAATGAAGTCTACCGGTCGTCTCTTCACCTGCCCTCTCTGGCCATGTACCGCCTTCTCGTGCTCCTTCTGCTCGCCCCCCTCGCTGCCAGTGCCCAGGGCAGTATCACCCTCGAGAGCCCAAACCCGGCAGCCGGAGGCGTATTCGGGACTACCGTTGTCGGGATTCAGGACGTAAACAATGACGGGCACGGAGATGTAGCCATCGGGACGCGGGAGCGTGCCGGTGACCAGATTAGCTCGGGCCGGGTGTACCTCTTCAGTGGCGCCACAGGTGACCTCCTGCGCTCGTTTGCGTCTCCCGAGCCTGTCTCGTCCGGCCTCTTCTCCGGGACGCTCGCCAACGCCGGCGATGCCAACAGAGACGGTTTTGGTGATGTCCTGGTAGGGGCAATCAGGGACTATGAGGTGGGCAGCGACTTCTTCCGTGATGGCCGGGCGTATCTCTTCAGCGGGGCCACGGGTGAGCTCTTACAAACCTTCGTGAGCCCCAACCAAGAGAGCAATAGTCTCTTCGGTACCGTCGCGTCGGTGCCGGACGCCACCGGCGATGGCCGCCCCGACTATCTCATTGGGGCCGGTGAGGAGACGGTAGGCGGCATCCAAGAGGCAGGCCGCGCGTACCTGTTCAACAGCGCGACCGGCAACCTGGTGTTCACGCTGGAGAGCTTCAACCCCGAGCGTTTCGGAGACTATGGGTCCTACGTAGCCGGGGTGCCTGACCTGACCGGGGACGGCCGCGGTGACCTCCTCGTGGCAGCGCACAACGAGGCCGTCGACACGTTCGACAATGCGGGGCGCCTCTATGTGCTTGATGGGACCACCGGCGGGCTCGTGCATGAGATTTTGAGTCCAGCCCCATCGCAGAACAGCGGGTTCGGGGCATGGGTCACAGGGGCATCGGACCTCGATGGCGATGGCCTGGGAGACATTCTAGTCCCGCAAGGTGGGAGTGTCTACGTGTTCAGCGGAGCCACGGCGAGTCTCCTCTACACCCTCACCAGTCCAGGCACCAGCCCGGGTAGCTCTACGTTCGGGCGCAGCCTCGCCGCCGTGCCCGACACCGACGGGGACGAGATCAATGACCTCCTCATTCCGTCAGGGACCGACAACACCGGCCCCGTCTTGTCGTCAGGCCGGGCGTACCTCTTCAGCGGAGCTACGGGCCTCCTCCTTGAATCCTACGAGAGCCCAAACGCGGTTCAGAACGGGTTCTTCGGCTCAGACGTGGCACACATCCCCTCGTCGCCCGATGTCATCGTTGGTGCAAGCTCTGAGGATTACGCCGATCTCTCGAATCCAGGCCGAGCGTACATCTTCCAGGGCAAAAATCCTCTCGTTGTCAACGACACGCGCGACCAAAGAGACGCCGATATCATGGACGGCGCCTGCGATGTAGATCTCGCCACCGAAGGCGAGCAGTGCACCTTGCGTGCCGTGATCGAGGAGGCCAACGCCCGCGCTGGGCGCGATTCTGTCTCGTTCGACATCGCCGGGAGCGCACCGCACGTCATCGCCGTGGTTTCTGCGTTGCCTGAAATCACCGAGCCCCTCGCGCTTGACGCGACGACGCAGCCGGGCTACACGGTTGTGCCACTCGTGCACCTCGTCGGGAGCGGAGTCGAAAACGGACTCGTGTTTCAGAACGGGCGCTCGGCCCTACGCGGGATGGCCATCGGGGGCTTCACCGGCAGCGGAGTCGTCTTTGTGGGCAACGGGCAGAACCGCATCGAGGCGACCTACCTCGGCCTGAATTGGGACGGCCTCTCGCCCCTTCCCAACGGGACGGGGCTCACCGTGGACGGGTCGGCGGACAACGTGATCGGGAGCGATGTGCTGGAGCGCCGCCTCGTGGTGGCAGGCAACACGGGCGCAGGGATCGATATCCATGGCGATGGAGCCACGGGCAACCGCGTGCTCGGTGCCTGGGTCGGGCTGAGTGCCGACGGGCGCATGCTCGTCGCCAACGGCGATGCGGGCATCCACGTGAGCGACAACGCCACGGACACCCAGATCGGCAGCCCCGAAGCCTCGGTCGTGGTGGCTGGCGCGGAGGAGCAGACCGGGATTGCGTTCGAGGGAGGCGCCGCGGGTAGTGCGCCCGACAACAGCGTCGTCACGAACACCGTGATCGGCTTCACGCCCGACGGGCAGACGCCGCTAGGGGACCTCAGCTTCGGCGTCGCTGTCACGACCGACGCCCCCCAAATAGGTGGCGTACAGGGCATGTGCCTCGGCGGGACGGAGGCGGGCCAAGGCAACCTCGTGAATGCCGAGGTTGGACTCCTCGTAGCAGGGACTCGCTCGGCGGGCGTGACGGTGGCGGGCAACGTAGTGGGCCTCAAGGCCGACGGCTCGCGGGCAGAACCCGACACCGCAGCCGTTGGCATCTGGCTGCTGCTCGCGCCCGAGGCCACCGTCGCGGGCAACGTGGTGGGGGCGCAGAGCATCGGCGTGTTGATCACGGCCGACCGTGCGACGGTCGTCTCGAACCGCATCGGTACAGACCCGATGGGCACGGAGGCGCGCCCCAACGAAGTTGGGCTGTTCATGCCGGGGAGCTATACCTCGGAGGGTACCTCCGCTACGGGCAACGAGAACGTGATCGGGGCAGAAGGCCTTGGTAATCTAATCTCGGGCAACATCGGTCCTGGGCTCGTCATCGGCACCGACCTCGCGCTCGGCTCGGGCGGTGGGCTGCGTCCCGATGTGCGCCCGGTGATTGCGAGGCTGCGTGCTGGATTCACCGACATCGATCGCGTTGCGACCGCCCAGGCTGGCGGTGGCGTGGGAGGCAACGGCAACATCGTCGCCTTCAACCGCATCGGGACCGACGCCACCGGCACGCAGCAACTCGGCAACGACCGGCAAGAGACCTTCGAAGACGTCATCGGGGCGGTCTTCATTGCCGAGGGCGTCGGCAACGTAGTGCTTGGCAACCTCATCTCGGGCAATAGCGCGGGCCTCCAGGTAACGCAAACCGAGCGCGGCGCGGCGACCAACACCGTTATAGCGGGCAACACGTTCGGCGCCGCGGCGGCTGGGAGCGACCTCATCCCCAACCAGTTCGGCGGGATCGAAGTCGACGGCGCTGTCGGGACGCGCATCGAGGCGCGGGCGCTCGTCCAGGGAGGACCGGTGGTGCG
>JBCCLD010000190.1:0-9226 GCA_039027055.1 Bacteroidota bacterium | reverse complement strand
GCGCTCGCCTCGACCGGCGCGGCCCCGGTGATGATCCCGCTCCTCGACCAGGACGAGGCCACGCTGCGCGCCATCTACGACCGCCTCGACGGCCTCTTCATCGCGGGCGGCGTGGACGTCCACCCGTCCAGCTACGGGGCGGCCCTCGACCCGCTCACGGGGCGCACCGACCTCGCGCGCGACGCCGTCGAGCTGCGCATGACGCGCTGGGCGCTCGCCGAAGGCAAGCCGTTCTTCGGCATCTGCCGCGGCATGCAGATCCTCAACGTGGCTTGCGGTGGTACGCTCCACCAGGACACGACGGCGTTTTTCCCCGACGCGATCAAGCACGACTATTTCCCCACGCAGGGCTACGCGCGCGACCACCTCGCTCACGACCTCCGCGTCGCGCCGGGCAGCCACCTCCACGCCGCCTTCGGCGCGGAGACGGTCGCCATCAACAGCATGCACCACCAGGGCGTCGACCGGCTCGGGCACGACCTCGTGGCGACGGCGTGGGCCCCAGACGGGCTGATCGAAGGCATTGAGTTCGACCCCGTCGACCGCCCACGCGGGTTCGCGGTGGGGGCGCAGTGGCACCCCGAGATGCTCGTCGACACCGACGCCGGGACGCAGCGGCTCTTCGAGGGCTTTGTCGCCGAGGCGCGCGTCTGGGCCCAGCACCCTGGTCTCGCGTCAGTCGGGGCATAGTACGCGCCCGCTCCTTCGCGCCCGCTCCTTCGCGCCCGCTCCTTCGCGCCCGCTCCTTCGTGTCCGCTCCTTGGTGCGCGGTCCTTGGTGCAGGGCATGTGCAGCCAGTATGTTTGCCCCCGGACGTGACGCTGCTCTGCACCGCGGCGGCCTCTCCGGACGACGCTACCCACCGCGCGATGTCCGACCTCCCCCCCCAGCGCCTCAGTCCCGAGCAGTGGGCGCGCCTCGACACTCTCCTCGACGTCGCCTTTGCACTGAACCCAGCGGCACGCGCCGACTACCTGGACGAGGAGTGCGGGGACGACCCGGTGTTGCGTGCTGAGATCAAGGCCATCCTCGCCGCCGATGCCGAGGCCGACGGCTTCCTCGCTGACCACGCGCTTGGCCAGGTTGGGAACGACCTGCTCGACACGACGACGGGCGGCGATGGGGCCGACGCCCTGGCCGCGCTCGTCGGGAGGCGCGTGGGACCCTACCAGCTTGCGCGCGAGCTCGGTCGCGGCGGCATGGGCGCCGTCTACCTCGCCGAGCGCGTCGTGGAAGACGGGTGCGGCTTCGAGCAGTCGGTGGCGCTCAAGCTCATCGCGGCCCCGCACCCGACGCTGCGGCAGCGATTCCTCGCCGAGCGCCAGACGCTAGCGCGGCTCCAGCACCCCGGCATCGCGCGGCTACTCGACGGCGGCGTGGCCGGCCCCGAGAGCGACGACCTCGTCGGCACGCCCTTCTTCGCGCTCGAAGTGGTGGACGGCGAGCCGATCACCGAGCACGTCGCCACGAACGGGCTGAGCGTGCGCGACCGCCTCGACCTGTTCCTCCAGGTCTGCGACGCGGTCCAGTACGCCCACCAGAACCTCGTCGTCCACCGCGACCTCAAGCCGTCCAACATCCTGGTCGCGCCCACGGAAGGCGTGCGCCGCAGCCGCGCCAAGCTACTCGACTTCGGCATTGCCAAACTGCTCACGCCCGACAACCTTGGCCCCCTGGACGACGACGCGCCGCTGACCGCGACCGGGAGCCGCGTCTACACGCCGCAGTATGCCGCCCCCGAGCAGGTGCGCGGCCAGGCCGTCACGACGGCCACCGACGTCTACGCGCTCGGGCTCATCCTCTACGAGCTGCTCACGGGCCGCCGCGCCTACCACTTCGCGCGCGCCTCGGCGGGCGAGATCGAGCGGGTGATCTGCGAGACGGAGCCGCCCCGCCCCTCGCTCGCCATCACACGCATCGGCGCCGACGCGCCGACGCTCGACCCGGCGCGGCTCCGGCGGCAGCTGCGCGGCGACCTCGACACGATTGTGCTGAAGGCGCTCGCCAAAGACCCCGCGCGGCGCTATGCCTCGGCCGAGGCGCTCGCCGCCGACCTCCGGCGGCACCTCGCCGGGCAGCCCATCGCGGCGCGGCCTGCCACCAAGCGCTACCGCATGGCGAAGTGGGTGCGGCGCAACCCCGCGTGGGCCGTCGCGGCGGTGCTCGTCGCCGGGCTGGCCCTCGTGGCGACGGTGTTCGCCGGCGTCGTGGCGCGGCAGAACCAGCTGCTGGCCGCCGAGCGCGACCGCGTGGAGCGCGAGGCGAGCCGCACCGAGGCCGTGAAGGACTTCCTCGTGGGCGTGTTCCAGGTGGCCGACCCCTCGGAGTCGCGCGGGGCGAGCGTGACGGCGCAGGAGCTCCTCGACCAGGGCGCGAGGCGGCTACGCACGGAGCTTGCGAACGTCCCGCTCGTCCAGGCCGAGGTGCAGGGCGTCGTCGGGCGCGTCTTTACCAACCTCGGGCTCTACGACCAGGCCGACTCGCTGCTGACGGCGGCCGTTGCCCAGCACGAAGCCCTCGCCGCCGCCGGCGATCCGCTTGCCACGGACGCGCTCGCCGAGAACCTCGAACACCTTGGCCTGCTGCGCTACGAGCAAGGCTTCTTCGACGGGGCCATGGCCCGCCTGGAGCGTGCCCTCGCCCTACGCCTTGCCCAAACGCCGCCGGACGCGATCGCGCTGGCGCGCACGGAGCACCTGCTGGGCATGCTCACGCACGAGTCCGGCGACCTCGTCCGCGCCGACTCGCTGTTCCAGGCGTCGCTCGCCGTCCGCGAGGCGCAAGCGCCGCCGTCCGCCGTGGCCGCCACGCTGAGCAGCCTCGGCCTGCTGCGCTCCGACGCGGGCGACTACGACGAGGCCGAGCCGATCCTCCAGCGCGCCCTCGCCCTCCAGCGCACGCACCTCGGCGACGACCACCCCGAGACGGCAACGACGCTCTACCACCTCGCCCAACTCTACTGGACGACGGGCCGCCTCGACGAGGCGGAGCCGCTCTTCCGCGAGTCGCTCGCGCTCAGCATCCAGCTCTTCGGCCCCGAGAGCGCGTCGGCGGCGCTCGACTACAACCAGCTCGGCCTCGTGCTGGTCGACCAGGGCCGCTATCGCGAGTCCCAGGCCGCCTATGAGGAGGCGCTCCGCATCCAGCGCACGGTGTTCGGCGAGAGCCACCCGGACCTCTCCGCGACGGTGCTCAACCTCGGCGCGCTGCACTTCGCGCAGGAGCGCTACGCCGAAGCCGAGGCCGCCTACCGCGAGGCGCTTCGCATCGACATGGCTGCGCTCGGCGAGGGCCACCCGTATGTCGCGGGGGACCAGGTACGCATCGCCACGCTGCTCATTGCGCAGCGGAAGCCTGACGAGGCCGAGGCGCTCCTCGACGCCGCCGCGCCGGTGTTCGAGGCGACCTACACGCCGGACCACCCGCGCCTGGCCGACCTGCTCATGAAGCGCGCCTCGGTGGCGAGCCTACGTGGCGACGACGCTGAGGCGGAGCGCCTCTCTCGCATCGCGCTCGATGGACTCCGACGCCACCTGGAACCCGACCATCAGGCCGTCATCGATGCCCATGTGGTGCTCGGGCTGATGCTCGTAGCGCAGGCTGACCCGGCCAAGCAGCGCGAGGGCCAGGCGCTGCTCGTGGAGTATGTCCCGCCGATGCGTGACCTTCTCGGGCCTCAGCATTCGCTCGTGCAACGCGCCGAAGCGGCGTTGGCTGTCGCCGTGCCAAAACGGTAGGCCTCGCCGTCCGGCGTGCGCCTAGCGAATCGGGATCGTGACGCTGGCCCCGACGTGCTCCGCGCTTACGATGGGCTGCACCTGGAACGCGGCGCGGGCCTCCGCTTCGCGGAGGTGGCGGCGGGCCAGGAACACGCCCGTGAACGCACCGATGGCCGCGCCTGCGAGCACGTCCGTCGCCCAGTGCTCGTCCTTGGCGATGCGCGCGATGGCGGTCCCCGTGCTGACGGCGAGCAGGCTGTAGGTGAGCGCGTTGGGGTAGTAGATCACCCACGGCGTCACCACGGCAAACGACAGCGTAGTGTGGCCCGACGGAAACGAGTAGTAGTCGCGCGAGGGGGAGAGCGGGACGAAGGCGAGCGCCCCGTCGTCGGTGTAGGGACGCGCGCGCCCGACGAGCGACTTGAGCCCCATCGCCACGCCGGTCGCGTAGAAGGCCGACTGCATCGAGGTGAACGCGGCGTCCTGAAAGCGGTAGTTGTCCGTGAGCAGCGACGCGCCGAAGAGGGCCACCACCGGTAGGGCCATCTTGCGCTCGCCGAGCCGGTCGCCCACGTCCAGAAATGTCCCCAGTGGGCCGCTAGGTTGGCCCTGCAACTCGTCCGAGATCGGCCCGTCGAGGTTGGCCGCCGTCGGGACGAGCGCACTCCCGGCCAGGGCGATCAGGGGCAGCGTGGTGCCGGTCGTGCGGAGGAAGGCGAGCGCGTCCTGCCCTGCCCAGCGAAGGAATCGCTCCACGCCCGGACTGTCTTCGATGGTGAGCACGAGCCCGACGGGGGCTTCGAACTCGCCGGGCTCGTAGGCCTGCTGGGCGGCGCTGGTGTGCGCGAGGACGCAAAGCAGGAGCAGCGCGCAACCGCGCGTCAGGAACGAAGCAGGCATACCTGAGGGTGACGAGGGGGCCAGGGGGAGGGTAGAGCAAGCAAAGGCTACGCAACCTTACACACCCCAACGACTTGCAACAACCAGTCCAGAACGATTTCCCCTGCATGCAGACGGAGCACGGCGCTAATCCAGGCGGAAGACGAATGTGACGGTACCGCTTTGCAACTCCTGCGGGACGTCGGCAGGGAGCGCGTCGAAGCGCCACGACCGGAGCGCGTCGAGGGCGGCGCGGTCGAGGCGCGGGTCGCCGCCGCGTCGGAGAGGGAGCGCCTGCACCACGCGGCCTGAGGGGTCCACGGTCACGCGGATCGCGACCGTCCCACGCGCGCCGGGGTTCGAAGGTCGCGGGGTGGCGAGGGGCGTCCGGTCGAGGCCTTCGAGCGAGAACGGCGACGTGGTGCGGTCGGCGCTGCCAGTGCCGTCCTGGTCGCTCGTCTGGCCTGTGTCGGCGTCTGGGCTGCCGCCGGTGGTCTCGGGCACGTCGGGCGTCTCGGGACGCGGGTCACGCTCGTCGGCGGCAGCCTCGCCCTGCGGCTCCGGGTCGCGCTGCTCCGTCTCCGGCGTCGCGATCACGTCGGGATCTGGCTCCGGCGGCGTCTCGGGCAGATCGACGGGCTGCGTGGCCGTGGCCGGCGTCGTCTCCGCCTGGGGCTCGGGCTGCGGCGGCTCCGGCGTCGGCACCGACGCCTGCTGGGCAGGCCGCGCCTCCTGGATCGGCCCGAAGTCGACCTCCACGAAGCCGAGTTGAGGGATCGTCACGGTGTACGTCGAGACGAACAGCACCGCGAGCAGCACGATATGAAACGCGACGGTGGCGAGCAGGCCCTTCCGGTCTTCGGGACGCACGGGAGCGTTCGGGAGTGTGGGAGAGGAGGAGTGTGAGGGTAACGTACGACCTCGGCGATCCCGTGCCTGTATCGCCTGGCTATCGGCAGATCGTGGGTTGGTCCCCTGGGCACTCGCCCGCATCAAAGCGGACCGGAATGCTGTAGAGTGAGCGAGGAAGGTCAGGGGGCATCTCGAACCGGGCCATGCGTGCAATCCGCAGCGCTTCGGCGTCGAACGCGTCGCTGAGACTACGCATGACCTCTGCATTCTCGACTACACCGTCCTCATTGATTTCGACGGCGACGAAGACCCTCCCACTCACATTCTCTGGAACGTCTGGGTACTGGCCCAACGCGACCAGGGAGTCTATTCCGCCGATCCACGTGGGCCCTGGAGGAAAGAAGCAGATGATTTGCTCAACCGTAGAATCCGCCGAGGCTGGCTCCTGAGCAAACAGAAAGGGTGTGGCGAGGAGCCACACTAGACTCCACCCCCATACCCTCAACCACCCACACCCCCTCACCGGTCGGTACGGGCAAAGCGGGGCTGCTCCAGCGTCAGCATCACCGAGATGCGGTGCGTGGAGCCGAGTTCGGACTGCAGGCCGCCGAAGTCGCCGAAGCCGTAGTCGACGTTGATCTGGTCGAGGGCGAGGCCCGCGCCGAGCGTCGGCGTGAGCTGCGTGCCGTAGCGCTCCGAGGTCGTCACGTCGGCGATGCCCGCACGCAGGGCGACGAGGCCACGGTAGGTCACCTCCGTGCCGAAGCGCGGGCGGAAGCTCAGATCGCCCGCGTTGAGGACGTAGGTCTGCTGCCCGTCGAAGGCGAGGTCGAGGTCGAAGCCGAGGTTGAGGCCGATGTCCTCGGTGAGCGGCAGCGCATAGGCCGAGCCGAGGCGGGCCACCGGCAGCACCAGTTCCGTCAGTCCGACCGGCGCGTCCTGGCCGAACACGTCCGAGAAGCCGAGGAAGGCGCCGGGGTTGTCCGGGTCCTCGTAGAGGTCGGTGAAGGCCTCGTCGTTGACGGTCCACGCCTGGAGCATGCCCGTCACGTCCTGGATGTTGAGGCCGAGGGCGAAGCGGCCGATCTGGTACTGCGCGGCGAGGTCGGCGGAGTAGCCCCAGGCGTTGGCAAAGTCGCCGATGGAGCGGCGGATGACCTTGCCCGTCACGCCGAGCCGCAGGTTGTCCGAGAGGCGGCGCGCGTAGGAGACGAAGAAGGCGTAGTCGACGGCGGAGAAGTAGGTGACGTTGTTCTCGGCGTTCGGGAGCGGCAGCCCGGTGTCCGGGTTGAAGGCTTCCAGCGTGTTGGCGATGTCGTCGACGCCGCTGCGGAAGAACGAGATGCCGAGCGTAGAGCGGGTGGTGACGGGCCACGCGACCGCGCCGTAGTCGAACGAGACGATGCCGCTGAAGCGCTCCGCGTGCATGTAGGCCCCCTGGGGGTGCGTGAGCGCATCGAGGCCCGCGGGGTTCCAGTAGCCCGCCGTGACGTCGTCGGCCATCCCGACGTAGGCCCCGCCCATGCCGAGCGCGCGGGCCCCGACGCCGCCCGCGAGGAATTCGGCCCCGTACTTCACGACGGTTTGGGCGTGAACGGGAGGCAGCTCGAGGAGGCCGAGCGCGAGGGTGAGGCAGACGATGGACAGGTGGCGGCGCATGGTGGTGCGAGCTAGGTTCGAGGCACCGGGCGCGCGCTCACGCGAGCGGCCACGGCGCAGGGAACGAAAGGGGGGCGTACCAGAGGTCCAATCGGCGACAAGAAGCAGGCCAAACTCAACGGGCGAAGCGGGCGGCTAAACTCGCACAATCCCTCGCTTAGAGCAAGGGTAATCCAGTAGGACCGCAGGGCGATAGGCAGCATCGACGGCTCGCTACGGCTCCCGGACGCGCGGGACTCCCACGTGAACGCACGGGCTGCCCTGGGTCGTCTACCCACCACGGGCCCGCTATGACCTACGCGGCGCGCACCGTCGGCAGCGTGTAGGTGTCCAGCACGGCGTTGTAGTCCTTCACGATGCGCTGCAGGAACACGGCGGCGGGCTCCTTCACCGGCGGCACCCCGAGCTTGCGCTCGATGGCCGCTTTGGCGCGGCGCGCGAGCTTCTCTGCGTTGGGCGTGCGGCCGTCCGCGCGTAGCCTGGCAAGCACGTCGCGCACCGTCTGCACGTCAGCGTCGGAGAGAAATTCGACCTCAGGGTAGCTCGGCACGTGCTGCTCGTCGAGGCGGCGGTAGATCGTGTCGGTGAGGAACGTCTTCTGGCGGGTGTTTACGACCGTCGTGCCCGCGGCGAGGTCGCCGAGGCGCTGGCTGCGGCGGGTCACGGAGATCGACACGAGTGCGGGGACCCCTGAAGAGACGAGGATGTCCACGAGGCGGAGCACCCAGCGCATCAGGTAGTCGCCGAGGCTCGGCGCCGTGCCGTCCAGCCGGACAACGCGCAGCCGAAGCACCTTCTTCCCGATGCTCTGACCGCCCAGCACGATCTCAGAGATGAGGTGGTAGAAGACCACCGGTAGGTAAACGATCACCATAAACACGGCCGTTCCCATCCCAAGTCCACCGCCCGACTGCGCCAGGCCAGGCAGCCGCGTCACCAGGATGACATAGCCGACCGCGATCAGCGTGTCGAGGAGGTAGGCGAGCAGGCGCGGCCCGACGCCCGCGGCGGCATAGCTCAACGGCACGTTGAGGGCGGTCGGGACAGGAATCGTGGGCACAAGCGGACGCGAACGACGGGAGGCGAGGACGCACCGCACCCCGGTCGCGGGCGATGCCGTGCGAAGGTAAGGGAGGTGTCGCCGAGAGGCGCACTCGTGTGAGGGCGCGGGGGTGACACGGGGGCGGGGAACGCCAGCGTAGTCCTACGCTCAAGATCGACGGGGAGGACTTGCCCCGCGCTAGGTACGAAGCCGTTCTTGCGGGTTCACCCATGTTCGTCAGCGCCGTCCCCTGCTTCGTGCCGCCACGCTCCGTGCCGTCATGCCCGAGGCCTAGAGGGTTGTGCGACCGCACCCCGTAGCCCGGCCCCTCCCCTATGTCTATCACCGAGCGCATCGAAGCGCTGCTCGCGGCCACCGAGCCGTTCAACCTGCTCACCGAAGAGCAGCGCGCCGCGACGGTCCCCTTCGTCTCCACGCGCATCTACGAGGAGGGGGCGCTCATCCTGGAGCAGGGCGTCGACACGCACAAGGCGCTCTACCTCGTCGAGTCGGGTCTCGTCCGCCTCCTCGACGCGCAGCAGCAGCGGCTCATCGAGATGTGCGGCGAGAACACCCACTTCGGAGCCTACGGGCTGATGGAGGGCGGCATCCTCCCCTACGAGGCGCGCGCCGTCGAGCCGACCGTGTGCGCCCTCATCGACGCGGAGCGGTTCTGGGCGCTCCTCAAGCAAAACGAGGACTTCCACGCGTTCTTCGCCGAGAACCTGAAGCGCTTCGTCCGCACCCGGGAGACCGACCGCGACGCCGCCGGGGCCTACCTCCTCTTTGACACCACGCTCGGCGAGCTCATTCATCAGCCGCCGGTGACCCGCCCGCCCGGCGCGTCGATTCGCGACGTCGCCCGCGCCATGCGCGACTTCGAGACGGAGACCGTCGTGGTGGTGAAGGACGGCCTGCCGATGGGCCTCGTCACCGAGGGCGACATTGCCACGCGCGTGGTGGCCGCGGGCCGCCTCGCCGAAGACCCCGTGATGGACCTCATCACGCGCCCGCCGGTGGCGCTCAACGCCGAGGCGCGGCTGTTCGAGGCCATCCAGGTGATGATGCAGCACCG
>JBCCLD010000189.1:0-9240 GCA_039027055.1 Bacteroidota bacterium | reverse complement strand
GGAGAACTTCCTCGGTGGCCTCTCAACGCCACTGAATACCGCTACAGCTGATTCGGTCAACCACCCCTGTCCCCTCCTATCCAGGAGGGGAACTGCATTTGCGGCTTCCGGACATGGCTTCGATATCGCAAAAGACCGGTTGTCTATGCACTAGTGACATCGTGACACCGAATCCGTATAAGCCGACCCCCTACCCTCACGGAGGAAAGGGCCAGGTCCTCGGTCTTCCAAGCCTTACCGAGAGTTTCCCTTACCGAGAGTTTCGAGGTAGACAGCGATCGTTCGACGTCGTCCTCCGGACTCTGCTCAAGATGACGAGAGGACAAAACGCCCGACCTGGAACAAAAAGAGGCTGACGAGGGCCGTCGTCGGTTGTCGGGATAGTCAGCGTGCGCGCGGTAGGAGCGGAGGCCCCGCTAGCCTACCACGAGGCTGATTGGACCCAGCAAAAACACGAGAGAGGCGAAGATGACTCCCAGAGTGACGTCGTGGGCGTCAAAGACGCTACCTACGCACAACACGAGTCCCCAGCAAACGGGAATAAACAGTCCGCCCGCGATAGCGTTGAGGATCCCGCGCTGGGTATGGAGCCGCTCGCGAACCGGGTCCATCGCTAGGCCTCCTCGAACGCGCCGATACTGTCGTACTTGGCCATGCGGGCGGCGAAGCGCTCGTCGTGGGTCATTGCGGTGAGCGTGCCTAGCGCCTGGGCGACGGCATGACCCACGGCGCCGAACGTGGCCTCGGGGTCGCGGTGCGCTCCGCCGAGCGGCTCCGGCACGATCTCGTCCACGATGCCCTGCTCGATGAGGTCGGGCGCGGTGAGCTGGAGCGCGCGGGCGGCCTCCTCCTTGTAGTCCCACGAGCGCCACAGGATCGAGGAGCAACTCTCGGGCGAGATCACCGAGTACCAGGCGTTCTCCAGCATGAGCAGCGTGTCGCCCACGCCGATGCCGAGCGCGCCGCCGGACGCCCCCTCGCCGATGATCACCACCACGATGGGCACGGGCAGCCGCGCCATCTCCAGCAGGTTGCGGGCGATGGCCTCGGCCTGTCCGCGCTCTTCTGCTTCGAGGCCGGGGAACGCGCCGGGCGTGTCGAGGAGCGCCACGACGGGCTTGCCGAACTTGGCCGCGAGCTTCATCACGCGTAGCGCTTTGCGGTAGCCCTCGGGGTTGGGCATGCCGAAGTTGCGGTACTTCCGCTGGTTGGTGTCGCGGCCCTTTTGGTGGCCCACCAGGGCGATGGTCTGGTCGCGCCCGCCGAAGCGGCGGCCTTCGAAGGTGCCGAGGCCCGCGATCATGGCCGGGTCGTCGGCAAAGAGGCGGTCGCCGTGCAGCTCCACGAAGCCGCGCGTGAGCGCCTGGACGTAGTCGAGCGTATAGGGGCGGTCAGGGTGGCGGGCGAGCTGGACGCGCTGCCAGCGGGTGAGCCCGGTGTAGACCTGCTGCTTGAGCTGCTCCACGCGCCGTTCGAGTGCCGCGATCTGCTCGGTGAGATCGACCGCGGCGTCCTCTGCGTCGTAGCGGCGTAGCTCATCGAGCTTCTGCTCCAGATCGGCGACCGGCTTTTCGAAGTCGAGGAGTTGCATGGGGCGCAGCGTCGAGAGCGGCAGAGACCAACGAGAGGGGCGTAGCAAGGCGGATCGAAAAGATACGCGGTGCACCCCATACGCTGGGGGGGAGGCCTAGATTCCGGATCGAGGCAATTCCAAGGGAGGCCCCTCCGCAGCGCACCCTCGCGTCAGCACTCCTTCGGGCTACGGACGAGCGCGCGGCCGAGGATCTCCAGGTCGAGCCAGAGCGACTGGTGGCGCGCGTAGAACCAGTAGGCGCGGTGGACCTCCACGATGCCGGAGGGGCGGGTCGGGAGCGTGTCGAGGATCGAGACGAGGCCTGGCTGGAGCGCCCAAGCCTCGGGCGGGCGCGTGGCGATGCTGGTGTCGTAGCCCACGAGCGCGCGGCGGCCCGCCAGCACCGACGGCATCATCGCGGTGGCACAGGCGAGGCTGCGCATCCGTGCGGTGGGGCGGAGGCGCGCGAGCAGGCGGCAGAGCGGGTGCATCGCCGTCCCGACGAGCGCCACGGGCATGTCAAGCAGTAGGCGGCGGCGTCCGGTGCGCAGCGGCGGGATAGTGCGCTCGGCGTCGAGCAGCGGCATCGAGAAGTCGTCCACCGAGGCCTTACCGATGAGACGGTCGTGGTTGTGGACGAGGATCTTGAACTGCACGGGGAGGTCGCGCAGGTCGCGCATGAGCCTGAGGATGCCCGTGTTGGTGAGGCTGTCCGCGGCGAAGACGACCTCGTGAACGCCGCGCAGCCGCACGAGGTCGCGGAGGTGGTGCGGCGCGCCGAGGCGGAGCACGGCGGCCTTGGCCTCATCCTCACTGGCGACGAAGCCCAAGAGCTTCAGCCGCGAGCGCGGTCGCCCGGTTAGCATCCGGTGGAGGCGCGTCGCCTCGGCGGCATCGCCGACCAGGAGCACGCTGCGGGCCTCGCGGGCGCGTAGGTGAAGCGCAAGCCGCCCCAGGAGCAAGACGGCCGCAGTTGCGGCGAAGCCGAAGAGCACCGCACCGCGCGAGAACTGGATCGCGGGGAGGAAGAACGAGACCGTGGCCACCGTCACGAAGGCACTGCTGAGGCCGGTGACGAGCGGGCGAAGTCGATGCCGTCCGCGCCCGTAGCCGCGTGCCAGCCCGACGGCTGCGATGGCACCGAGCGCGTAGAGCGGGAGCACCGAGAGATAGAATGCCGCGTCGAAGGCGACGCCGCGGGCAGCGCCCCAGAGGCCTGTTGCGGCTGCCATCGCGCCCCAAGCCAAGGCGAACTCAAACGCAGGCGCGGTTGCAGCACGGAGCGCGCGCCCCGCCAGGCTGAGGGCAGCGCGGAGCATCACGGCGAGTCGGATTGCCCAGCGCAGGACGGCCCCTGAGAGGCGCGCTCGGGGCTTCAGCGCGGTGTCTCCGGAGAAGTGCTTCTCCGAGAACTTGATCATCGCCCCGTAGAAAAGGCGCACGTAGCGGAGCTCGCCCTTCTTGGTGCACTCGCCCTTGTAGTGGATGATCTGCGTGTCGGGCGTGTAGTAGATCCGCCACCCAGCCTGCTGGATGCGGTAGCACCAGTCGAGGTCCTCGCCGTACATGAAGAACGACTCGTCGAACAGGCCCGCACCCTCCGTGCGAACCGAGTCGTCGACGTGGGGGCCGACCGCGCGCAGCGCCTCGGCGCGGACGAGCATGCACGACCCCGAGAGGGCATCAACCTCGCAGACCTCGTCCCTCGGGAGGTACGTCAGGTTGTAGCGCCCGAACCTCGGGCTGTGCGGGAAGAGGCGCGCGAGGCCCGTCATCCGATAGAACGCCACCGACGGCGTCGGGAAGGCGCGGCGGCTCTCGGGCGCGAACGTGCCGTCGGGGTTGAGAATGCGGCAGCCGACAGCCCCGGCGTCAGGGTGCGCGTCCATGAACGCGACCATCCGCTCGATGGTGTCCTCCTGGACGAGCGTGTCCGGGTTGAGGATGAAGAGCATGCGCCCGCGTGCCTCGCGGATGGCCTGGTTGTTGGCCCGCGCGAAGCCCACGTTCTCGCGGTTGGCGATGACGTGCACGTCCGGGAAGCGCTCGCGGACCATCGCCACGGAGCCGTCCACGGAGTTGTTGTCCACCACGAACACCTCGGCGCGCAGCCCGCGCACGGCGCGCTGGACCGACGAGAGCGCCTGCTCCAAGAAGCCCCGCACGTTGTAGTTGACGATCACCACCGACACGTCGAGTGTGTCGGTCTGGTGTACCGCAGCCGAGCCCGAGCTGGTGGCGGCTCGCGGTGGGCTAGACGTGGTGGGGAAGACCGTAGCGGTTGGGGTCATAGGCTCCCAAGATAGTCCGCAGCGGGCGGATTGCCACAAGGGGGAACGGTAGTTCGCCGTGGGTTCGTCTGTGCATTGGAGTTACGGGCTCGCCGTTTCCCCGGATTCTCCGCAGCAGAGTCGGTCTGGTGCGCCCGATCCTTCAAGTCTCGCTCTCCCCAACGCTTCCGCGCCTGTGCTCTCTCCTCCCTTCCGCCGCGAACTCGGCGCGACGCTGCGGCTGGCGGTGCCGCTCATCCTCGCGCAACTCGCGCAGATGGCGACGAGCTTCGTGGATACGCTCATGATCGGGCGCTACCTCGGGCCAGACGCGCTCGCCGCGGGCGTCCTGGGGGCCACGATCTTCTTCACGATGATCCTCATCGGCGTCGGGGTGGTGTTGGCCGTCGGGCCGACGGTGGCGCAGACCTATGGCGCTGTGGAGGTTGGTGAGGGCGACGAGACCGACATCGGGCGGGCGGCCCGGCAGGGGCTCTGGCTCGCCACGTTCCTCGGCGTCCCGATGATGGTGCTGCTGTGGAACGTCGAGCCGTTCCTCCTCGCCGTTGGGCAGCCCGAGGCGACGGCGGCGCTCGCAGCGGCCTACCTCCGCGCGATTCTGTGGGGGACGGTGCCCAACCTCTGGTTTGCGTCCCTGCGTGGCCTGGTGGAGGGGCTAGGCCGGCCCCGCATCATCCTGATCGTCACGCTCGGAGCCGTAGTGCTCAACATTGTCGGCAACTATGCGCTGATGGTGGGCGCGTGGGGCTTTCCTGCCCTGGGGCTACCTGGTTGCGGGTGGTCGAGCACGCTCGTCTTCTGGGCACTCTTCGCGGCGATGGCGCTCTACGTGGCGCGCTCGCCCCTCACGCGGCGCTACGAAGTGTTCACCCACCTGCGGCGCCCCGATCCGTCCATGCTCCGTGACCTCGTGCGGATCGGCTGGCCCATCGGGGTCACGTTCGGGATCGAGGGCGGGCTTTTCATGATCTCGACGCTGCTCGTGGGCCGCATCGGGACGCAGGTCGAGGGGTCGGCGGAGGCGGCAAACGTGGCGCTAGCCGCCCACCAGGTGGCGCTCAACGCGGCGTCGATCACCTTCATGGTGCCGCTGGGGCTGGCGCTGGCCGCGACGGCGCGCGTGGGGCAGGCTGTGGGGCGCGGCGACCGGGCTGCCGCCGAGCGCGCTGGCTACGCCGCGATGCTGCTTGGCAGCACCTTCATGCTCGCGGCAGCGGCGCTCTTCTGGCTGCGCCCCCGCTGGGTCGTGGCGGCCTACCTCGACCTCGGCGACCCCGGGGTGGCCGTCGTGACGGCGCAGGCCGCCACGCTGCTCGGCATCGCGGCCGTGTTCCAATTTGTGGATGGGCTGCAGGTGACCGCCAACGGCGCGCTGCGGGGCCTCAAGGACACCCGCGTTCCGATGTGGATCGCCTTGGCTACCTATTGGGGCGTCGGGCTGACCCTGGCTGTCGTGCTTGGCTTCGGGATGGGCGGGGCGACGCCCCTCGGGGCGACCGGGGTGTGGTGGGGGCTGACCGCAGGGCTCGCGGCGGCTGCGGTGGCGCTATCGTGGCGTTTTCGCCGACGGGTGCGCCGCGCGCACGCCAACAAGCCCGAGCCAAGCGGTGTGGACGGCGCGGCCGATATGGACCCTTGACGAAGTTTCACTTTCTGCTGAAAGTAGCAGGCTCGGCATTTGCTTTGGCGCGCACCGGTCCCTACCCTTGGGCCAAATGAGCACGCGCTCGACCACGCCAGCCCTCCGTGAGCGATAGATATCGGCCTACCGGTCTCCTATATTCACGAAGCGCTTCCGTGTGGCAGCGTGGGGCCTGATTCTGTCGCGCCGGATGGCTGTGTGAAGCCAGCGGGAACCCGCTCGACAGGACCTTTTCAATTGTTCTTCGACCCCCCCCCGAAAGGCCACCCTCTACCTTGGCCCGCATTCCTGCGGCACGCCTGGACAGGAGCACCTCACACCTAGGTGCACCTGGACAGTGTGTCGCCGACCCCTCACCCGACTGCGGTTATGCCCCAGATATTCCAGCGCGGTGCGAACAAGCTACCCGCCCTCAGCCTCGTCGGGCTGCTCTTCGGTGCCGTGTTCGTCATCGGCGCGGTGTGGTACTACTTCTCGCCCGAGTTCTACGAGGTCGGCTACATGCCCGACCAGCCAGTGCCCTACAGCCACCGCCTCCACGCCGGTGAGTTCGGCATGGACTGTACCTACTGCCACAACCACGTCATGGCCAGCGAGCACTCCAACGTGCCGCCCACGCAGACGTGCATGAACTGCCACACGCTCATCAAGGCGCAGTCGCTCGAACTGCTGCCGGTGCGCGAGAGCTGGGCCACGGGCGAGCCAGTCGAGTGGGTGCGTGTGCACCACCTCGCCGACTACGCGCACTTCTCGCACGCCGTCCACACCAACGTGGGCGTGGGCTGCGAAACATGCCACGGGCGTGTCGACCAGATGGAGGTCGTCTACCAGGTGGAGCCCCTCTCGATGGGCTGGTGCCTGGAGTGCCACCGGGCCCCCGAACAGTACCTCCGCCCGGTGGACCAGGTCACCACGATGGGCTACAACGAGATGGTGCGCGCCGACGAGGAGTCCTACCAGGCCTACATCGCCGCCAACCTCGCGCGCATCGAACTGGAGGGCATCAAGCCGCCCCAAAACTGCTCCGCCTGCCACTACTAGCGTTTTGCAGTTTCGCCGTGCTGCGGTTGTGCTGTGACGAAGGCAGCGACCACGGTTCCACGGCGGAACGGCCCCACGGCAAAACACCCGCTCCATGATTGAACTCGACATTCTCTCGAAAGCAGACGTGACCCTCGACGGGCAGCCTCGTGCGTGGCGCAGCCCCGCCGACAAGGCCCGCACGGCCGAGGTCCGCGCGCTCCAGCAGAGCGAATTTCACCCGGAGGCCTTTGCCGAGGACGCCTTTGCCGAGGACGCCTTTGCCGGGGACGCCTTTGCCGGAGAGGACGCCTTCAAGCTGGACGACCGCGCTGGGGACGACTTCGCCAGCGGCACGTCGCGCCGCTCCTTCATGAAGATCATGGGCGCCTCGATGGCGTTCGCCGGCCTGACGGGCTGCCGCCGCCCGGCCGAGGAGATCCTACCCTACGCGCGCAAGCCCGAGCAGGTCATCCCCGGCGTCCCGAACTACTACGCCACCTCGATGCCGCTCGGGGGCCCCGTCCAGGGCGTTCTGATCCGCGCCAACGAAGGCCGCCCGACGAAGGTGGAGGGCAACGCCGCCCACCCCTACAACCAGGGCGCGACGGACGTCTTCGCGCAGGCGTCGGTGCTCAACCTCTACGACCCCGACCGCTCCCGCGTCGTGCGCCGCCAAGGCGAGGCGTCGTCGTCCTGGCGTGACTTCGTGGCGTTCGCGCGCCAGATGCGCGATGGTGGCGTGCAGGGCGATGTAGCGGTCCTGGCCGAGCCCAACGACTCGCCGACGCTCGCCCGGCTGCGCCGCGAGATGGAAGCGGCCTACCCCGGCCTCCGCTGGATCACCTACCGCGCCCTCGGCGACGACGCCAGCGCGTTCGGTACGCAGCAGGCGTTCGGTCGCCCGCTGCGCCCCAACTACGACTACGCCAACGCCGAGATCATCGTCAGCTTCGACAGCGACGAGATGGGGGCGGAGCACCTCGGCACGATCGCCAACCAGCGCGGGATCGCGGCCAGCCGCCGCATCACCGAGGGCCGCCGCAGCACGATGAGCCGCATCTACCTGGTCGAGAGCCAGATGTCGCCGATGGCGGGCATGGCCGACCACCGCGTCCGGATGCGCGCCGCCGACATCCCGCACCTCGTCAGCGCCGTCGCCGCGCGCCTCGGCGTGGGCAGCGCCACCGCGACCGGCACGGCGCTCATGACCGCCGACGACCACGGCACGCCGATCCTCGAAGCGCTCCTCGAAGACGTGCAGGCCGCCCAGGGCCGCGTGGTGTTCTCGGCAGGGGGCACGCTGCCCCCTGAGGTCCACGCGCTCGTGGCCGCGCTCAACGCGGAGTACGGCCAGGAGGTCGTCCGCTACTACGACACCGGCGGAGGGGACACGGGCGAGGGTACCGTCACCTCGCAGGACGAGGCGCTCCAGGCGCTCGTCGCCGACATGAACGCCGGCACCGTCGGCGCGCTCGTCTGCCTCGGTGCCAACCCCGTCTATAGCGCCCCGGCTGCCCTCGGCTTCGAGGCGGCGATGGCCAACGTGCCCGTCACGATCCACGCCGGGCTCCACATCGACGAGACGGCCCAGCGCTCCACGTGGCACGTGCCGCTGGCGCACTACCTGGAGCAGTGGGGCGACGGCCGCGCCTACGACGGCACGCTCTCGCCCATCCAGCCCACCATCGCGCCGCTCTACGAGGACGCCCACTCCGACCTCGAACTCATCAACGTCCTCACCACGGGCCGTGACACGAGTGGCTACGACCTCGTCCGCACGACGTGGCGCAGCCAACTCACGGGCGCGTTCGAGGATGGCTGGCGCACCGTCCTGCACGACGGGGTGCTGCTCGACACGGGCTATCCCGTCGTCCGGCCGACCACCGTGACCGTGCCCGACCTCAGCGGCCTGCCCGTTCTCGCGCCCGACGCGGTGGAACTCGTGGTGCGGCTCTCGGGCAAGGTCTACGACGGCCGCTACGCCAACAACGCGTGGATGCAGGAGGCGTCCGAGACGGTGACCAAGATCACCTGGGACAACGTGGCCATCATGAGCCACGGCACGGCCGAGGCGCTCGGCGTCAACTCGGTCCTGCGCAAGGGCAAGCAGTACGTCAGCGTCGTCAGCCTGAAGGCGGGCGGGGCGACCGTCGAGATCCCCGCGTGGGTCCAGCCGGGCCACCCCGACAACTCGATCACCGTCGTCGCGGGCTACGGGCGTACCCTCGCCTCGGACCGCATCTCGCCGCCGAAGCCGCTCTTCCAGCGCTTCAAGCTCGGCTACTTCGACAACGACATCTACGACGACGGCCCGCTCGCCAACGGCATCGGGACCAACGTCGCGCCGCTGCGCCCGCTCGGCGGCCGCGTCACGGCCCTGGAAGAGCGCCCGGCCATCTTCGACGAGGACTACCTCATCGCGACCACGCAGGACCACGGCGGCCTCAACGTCGAGAACGCCACGACGGCCGTCGAAGACCGCGGCATCATCCGCCAGTCGACGCTCGCCGCCTACCAGCAGGGCAATGACGCGTCCTACGACACCGTCCCGCTCATCGAGGGCGTGCCGTGGGAGGACTACCCGCCCATCTGGGGTGAGGAGGCCGAAGCGGCGTCGGACCCGCGCATCGCCGAGGCGATGTACGCCGAGAACCAGTGGGCGCTCTCGGTGGACCTCAACACGTGCTCGGGCTGCAACGCCTGCGTGATTG
>JBCCLD010000188.1:0-9241 GCA_039027055.1 Bacteroidota bacterium | reverse complement strand
CGCGTGCGCGCGGTCACTTCGGCATAGATGTCTTCCTGCGCGAGAAAGTCGATCAGCACCCCGAGGTTGTGGCGGCGCTGTCTACGCATCAAGCCGTAGGCCTCCTTAAGGCGCGGCTTGGCGTCGGATCAACGTGAGCGCATCGTCAGACGCGATGGCTTGCAAGCGAAGCGTGTCGCCGGCGAAGGACGGCGTGAAACGCTGGGCGGCCGCCGCGTCCCGGAGGGTGAGCGAGCCGTCCCGCGCGATCTCGTAGGCTGCCCGCAACGTACTGGCCGGGCCGAGGCGACGCCGTTCTCGGACAGTGTATGTGCCATCCTCTTCAAACGTGTACTGTTGCCCAGCTGTGGTGGAACGGAACGAGTCGGACCCAGCGAGACTCCAGGTACCGAGTAGCTGTTGGCGGACAGTTTCGGCGCGGTTCTCGCACCCAGCGAAAACCAGGACAGCGGCGAAAAGGAGGAAAGTGGGGAGCGCGATGCGGGGCAACATAGACGCAGAGATTGGTGGGAGTGGCGCGTGAAGCTAGTGAACGCTCGCCCCCGGTGCGAGTGGCTCAGCATTGATGGTTGCGTCCATGAACACGGGGCAACCGAAGCCCCGAGGTCGCGTGTAACGGGCCGCTCTCCCCACCCGACCCTCGCACACTCATGTTCCTAGACGCGCCCGTCACCCTGTTCATTGTGATCGTCAACGTGCTGATCGGGGTCTACACGTTGACGGTGGACCCAAGTTTAGTGGGCCGCTTTGCCTTCAAACCGGCCCGGGTACTGCAGCATGGAGAATGGTACCGCTTCTTTACGGCAGGATTCCTTCACGTCGGCGTGGCACACCTCGCGTTCAACATGTTGACACTTTCACTGTTCGGCTTCGGACCTGCCGTGGAGGGTATCCTAGGTCCCATACGCTTCGCGCTACTCTACATCGGCTCAGACCTAGCGGCAAACGTGTTCACGCTCGTGCGGCACCGAAATAATCCGACGTACTCTGCCGTCGGTGCGTCGGGAGCCGTCTCCGGCGTCGTGTTCTCGTACTGTTTGTTCGATCCGTTCGCGATGCTCTACCTCTTCTTCGCGATCCCGATACCGGCGATTCTGTTCGCGGTCCTCTACGTACTCTTCTCGGTGCAGGCGTCACGACAAGGAGGAGGTCGCATCGCCCACGAAGCCCACCTCGGCGGGGCCTTGGGCGGCGTCGTACTCACGATACTTCTCTATCCTTCGGTCATTACTTTCTTCATGGCGCAGGTCACAAGCGTGTTCAGCTAGCCTTGGGCAATAGGCGACACATCGTCACAGCAGCGCATCGAGTGCTTCCCAGTCCGCGATGACCGTCGTTCGAGTACGCTCGTCCACCCGTGACACATCGCCGCGGAACCACGCCACGTGCCAGCCGAAGGCGGTGCCCCCTTCTACATCAGAGTGCAGGGAATCGCCGACATAGAGGATGTCATCGGCGTGGACGCCCGCGGCCTGGGTCGCATGCGCGAAAATGCCTGGCTGGGGTTTCATGACCCCTACCTCCTCGCTCACGACGATCGCCTCCGAGCGTTCTCGAAGGATCGGAAAGCGGTCCAGTTTGGCGTGCTGCGCTTCCGCGAACCCATTCGTGAGAATGCCGACGGGATAGCGATGTGCCACGCGGAGGAACGCAGCCTCAGCCCCGTCCATCCAGTGCCACGCTTCAGCGTAGCGCCTCATGTACTGCGCCCCCATCGCAAGGGGGGCGATCCCGTCTAGCTCGAACGCGTCGATGAGGGCTGCGAAGCGTTCGTGTTGGAGGTCGTGGCGGGTGATCCGCCCTTCACCGTAGGCCTGCCACAGGCGTCGATTGGCGGCAGCGTAGACTGTCTGCACGTCGGCGAGGTCGTGGTCTCCAAACAGAGCCGCGTAGTCGTGGTGGAGCGCTGCCAGCGCGGCGTCCTGCGCGGCGTGGTGGTCGAGGAGCGTGTCGTCGAGGTCGAAATAGACGAAGCGGAAAGGCACAGGGGCGGGGGATGGAGGCGGCAGTACGAAGGCGGAAAGTACCGCAGGCGGCGAATTCGTTTGACTCTGGGTGAGGCGAGCCGTTTGCTTCTCCGACCTCCGACCTCCGACCTCCGACCTCCGACCTCCGACCTCCGACCTCCGACCTCATGTCCGTCTCTCGCCGTGACTTCCTCGCTGTCGGTGCCCTGATAGGCGTGGGCGCACCGCTCGGGGTCGGGCCGATAGCGTGCGCGGCGCAGACGCCAGCGAATGCCAGCACGCCACTGCCGACCCCTGATGAAAACGCGATCACGGTCGAGGCCATCGCCGAGGCCGAGACGCTCTTGGGCCTCACGTTTACGCCCGACGAGCGCGAGCTGATGCTCGGCGAGCTTCGCCAAGCGCACACTATGATGCGGGCACTCCGCAAGGTCGAAGTCCCCAACGAGGTCCCGCCTGCCGTGCTCTTCGATCCGGCGGTCGGTGGCGATCAATTCTCGCGTGAAGGACCCGTATCAGAGACTGACCAAGCCATCGAGTATGTATACGCGCGACCTAGTGACGAAGACCTGGCGTTCGCGAGCGTGCATCGGCTTATGGCACTGCTGCGCGGCGGGTATGTGTCCTCGGTCGAACTCACGCAGCTAGCCCTTGATCGTCTAAAACGGCTCGACCCGGAACTGCTCGCGGTCGTCACGCTCACCGAGGAGCGGGCGTTGGAGCAGGCACGCCGAGCGGATGCAGAGCTCGCGGCGGGCGAACGTCGAGGGCCGCTCCACGGCATCCCGTACGGAGCGAAGGACCTCCTGGCCGTACGCGGCATTCCGACGACGTGGGGCGCGACCCCGTACCGAGACCAGGTGATCGACACGGACGCTGCCGTGATCGAAAAGCTCGACGCTGCCGGGGCCGTACTTGTCGCCAAGCTCTCGCTCGGCGCGCTTGCCATGGGCGACGTCTGGTACGGCGGGACGACCAAGAGCCCCTGGAACACCGATGTCGGTTCGAGCGGCTCGTCGGCAGGCCCAGGGGCCGCTGTGGCAGCGGGCGCTCTCCCCTTCGCGATCGGCTCAGAGACCTACGGCTCCATCGTCTCACCCTCCACGCGCAACGGGATCACTGGCTTCCGTCCGACCTTCGGCACGGTGAGTCGCCACGGCGCGATGGCGCTCTCGTGGAGTATGGACAAGCTCGGGCCGATGACGCGCTCGGCCCTCGACGCCGCGCTCGTATACGACGCCATACGCGGTGCAGACTCGCGCGACCCAACCACCCGCGACGTACCGTTCGCCCTGCCGCGCGACGTGACCGACCTACGCGTGGCCTACGTCGCGGATCTCTTCGAGGAATCCGACCGCTACACGGGCGCCGGCCGTGCCCTCGACTTGGCTACGCTCGACGCGGTCCGCAGCCTCGGTGTGGCACTTGAGCCCATCGCGTGGCCGAGCGACCTGCCCGTGGAGCCGCTCCTGATGGTGCTCATGGCCGAGGCCGCCGCCGCCTTCGACGACCTGACACGGTCCGGAACCGACGATCTGCTCGTCGCCCAACATGCCAACGCCTGGCCCAACTTCTTCCGCGCCGCCCGTTTCATCCCGGCGGTCGAATACGTCCAGGCCAACCGGGTCCGCACGATGCTCCTGCGCGCCGTCGCCGCGGCGCTCGACGGCTTCGATGTCGTCCTCGCGCCTGCGTTCAACGGACCGACCCTGTTGCTGACCAACCTCACCGGGCATCCTGCGGTGTGCGTTCCGAACGGGTTTCTCCCTGTGAATGCGGCCTCCTCAGACGTGAATGCGGCTTTCGCAGACGTGAATGCGGCTTCCGAGGACGATCCACGCCGTAGCCCCCACTCGATCACGTTCATCGGTGGGCTCTACCGGGACGCGGCCGCGCTTCGGCTCGCCATGGCCTATCAGCAAGTCACCGACTTCCACCTCCGCCGCCCTCCCGTGCGATGACTCGCGTCTGCCTTCTTGGCACCTGGCTGTTCTTCTCGGTAGGCCTGCCTGTTGCCGAAGCACAAGAGCGTGCGAGCGTCGTCGTACGGTCTGCCTCGTCGTCCACCACAGACTCGTACGATGCGCGGCTCGTGCGCAGCATCTACGCGATTGACACCCCCGGCTTCGTCAACGCGATGGAAGGAGCCCATCTAGCCTCCGTGCCCATGCTCATCGGCCTGCCCCTCGTCGTCTGGGGCGGGACGCTGTGGACCGACGCCCAGCCAGCCCTGGCTCTATCGGCCGCGTGGGTAGGCACATTTGGCACCGTGACGCTGCTCAAGAACACCATCCGTCGCCCACGCCCATTTTTCGTCCTCGTCGGTATCGAGCGGCGCGGCGCTGGTCCGACCGACGTGATCGACCGCTACAGCTTCCCGTCGGGGCATGCGGGGTTGTCGTTCACCATCGCCACGTCGCTGAGCCTGTCGTATCCGGAGTGGTACGTCGTTGCACCAGCCTACCTGTGGGCCTCGGCCACGGCGCTCAGCCGGGTATGGCACGGCGTCCACTACCCGTCCGACATCCTCGTGGGGGCGCTGCTCGGAAGCGGGATCGCCATAGGCGCGCACCTCTTCGTGGATGCGCTTCTGGCCAGACGCAACGATGATCCGGCGTCCCAACGGCTGCCTCCCATGATCGGATTCTCGCTGCCTCTCCGTTGAGGGTGGCTGTCGTGACAATCGTTGACAGGACGGCGAACTGGGGATGACAACACAACGAGGCTCACTCCGTTTCTTGGAAGCGTTCGTCACACCACGCCTTGTCATGCGCTTCGCCTTTTTTCTACTCCTTCTCTACGCCCCGCCCGCGCTCGGACTTGCTCCCAACGTCTCGGACGGCCCGAACAGCGACTGGCAGCGCATCGTCGACCTGCGCGGGTCTTGGCAGTTCCGGCTTGGCGATGATCTGAACTGGGCCTCTGGCGACGACGACGGCGCGTGGGAGACCATCTTTGTGCCCGCCGCGTGGGAGGACGAGGGGTTCTGGGGCTACGATGGCTTCGCGTGGTACCGCACCACCTTCCGCATCGGCCCCGCTGACGCGGCCCGCACGCTGTTCCTGCACCTCGGCCGCGTGGACGACGTCGACGAGGTCTGGATCAACGGGCACTTCATCGGCTCGACGGGGCGCATCGGTCCTTCCTACGAGACCGGCTACCACTCGCTGCGGGTCTACCGCGTCCCGAGCGAGTATCTCCGCACCCGGGGCGACAATGTCCTCACGGTGCGGGTCTACGACGACGAACTGGGCGGCGGCATCGTTGAGGGGCAGATCGGCATCTACGCGGCTCGGAATGCACCGGAGATGGAGGTCGATCTTTCCGGCGCCTGGCGCTTCCAGCCGGGCGACGACCGCCGCTGGTCCGCGCCCGACTGGGACGACCGCGGCTGGGAAACGCTTACCGTCCCGGGCCGCTGGGAGCAACAGGGTCACTGGCACCTGGATGGCTTCGCCTGGTACCGCACCACCTTTACCCTCAAAGACTGGGACGGCCAAAGTCGCATCCTCGTTCTCGGTCTGGTGGACGACCTCGACGAAGCGTTCGTCAACGGAGAGCGCATCGGAGGCACCGGGCGGATAGACCGCCGCGAAATCCAAGGCCATGAGTGGCAAGAACTACGCGCGTACTCCATTCCCGCCGAGCGGCTGCGAGAGGGGCGTAACACCGTCGCCGTGCGCGTCTACGACGGCTGGGTCGATGGCGGTATCCACAGCGGCCCCGTCGGTGTGATGCGGTCCGAGGCCTACGAGCGCTGGCGCGAACAAAACGAAGGCGGCATCATCGGCTGGTTCCGCTCCATCTTCCAAAAGAACGGCTGGGACTAGGTGCTGCGGGCCCGTCTCACGGCTCGCGACAGGTCACGACAGCACCTACCAGGAAGCACCCTCGGTACCGACGGGGAACCGAGGGCGCTTCTATGTTCGGGCGCAGTGAAGCACGCCCCGCTCAACGGACGAGCACCATCCGACCGGAGGCGGTGCGTTCCCCTTGGGTGAGGCGATACACGTAGACCCCACTCGCCACGCGCTCTGTGTGCCACGTGGCCTTGTGACGCCCAGCCGCCATCGGGCCGTCTACGAGCCGAGCGACTTCCCTGCCGAGCACGTCGTATACGATCAACTCAGCCGGCGCTGCGGAAGGTAGCGAGAACGCGATGTGCGTGGCATTGCTAAACGGGTTGGGGAAGTTGGGTGCGAGCGAAAACGTCTCGGGTAGATCGTCCTCGGCAGACACGGCCACAACCGTCTCCACAAGGTCCGGCCGCACCCGCTCGGCGTTGCCGACACGGTCCTGGGAGAGCGCGTAGAACTGGTAGAGCCCAGGCTCGACGGCCACGTTGAGCGCGGAGCCGACGGTGGTGCCAGCGCGGTAGAACGGTCCGCCGTCTTTCGAGGCATAGACCGCCACCGACGCCACGCCGGAGCCGACCGACGTGTCGTCGCTGGCGAAGCGTACCGCTACCGAGTCGCTGGCCACCGACGGTGGGAGTGGCGTCATCACGGTCGTCGGCGGCTCAACGTCGATCACGTTGACGTGCGTATTCGTCACGATGGGTTCGTTGAGGTCGAAGACGATGGTGGCGCGGTTCTCGATGCGGGTACCCGTCGGCAGCCCGCCGAGCGTCTCGATCGTGAATTCAACATAGCCCTCGCCCTCGGGCGGGTTCTGGTTGGGCGGTAATTCGATGCCCTCGATCTCCCAGCGTAGGACGTTGCCTTCCTGAGTAAGCGTGAAGCCGGGGTGGCTCTCGCCTACACGCTTGACCGTGCTCAAGTCGAAGGCGTCCGAGAGCGTGTCCGTGATCACGACGCGGAAGGCGGGCGCGGTGGCCTCAGCTTTGTTCTCGAACAAGATCTGGTAGGAGAACAGTCCGCCCTCGGCGATGAAATTCTGCTCCCCGACGCCGTTCGGGCCGACCTTCGCGTTGGGGTCCCACGAGCGCAGCGGGTCGAGCGGCCAGGTGCCGCCAGCGCGCTCTGGGGGGCTAGCGCCCGGCCGCGGCGGCTGATCCGGACCGCAGTTGATGGGCTGGTAGAGGCTACCGGGGCCGTTGGCCGCCTCGAAGCGGTTGGCCCCCTTTGTGACAGCATCGGCCGCCGAGATCATGTCGTTCGCAACGCCGAGTGGTCCCGCGGCTCGAGCGAGCACGCCGTCATCAAACATCGCCTGCGCGGCATTCTCGGCCCCGGCCTGCCAAGGCTTCTCCGAGCGGAAGGGGTTGTATTGGGCGTCCGTGTTTTGCATGCCGCGGTCGAACGCGCTACCTGCCCCGATGAGCGGGCCACAGGGATCGGCCAGCCACTCCTCGCCCGTCGAGAGCATGAGGTCCTTGAGGTAGCTGATTGCGATACCGAAGGCGACCGCGCCCGCGACGGCGGGGGCTGCCGTGCGCGTGGCGGGATCCACCGGCACGGCGCGCAGCGTGATCACGAACGAGCGGCTCTCTCCCGGGGCGAGCTCCGGCGTTCGCAGCAACGCGTACGTGCTGTCGCCCTCCGGCGAAAAGATGGAGGCGTCCCACCTGTCGTTCTCGGGGTCGTCAGAGCCGGAGGGTACCATGCTCTCGATGTAGACGCCGCCCTCCGTGTCGAGCCGCAGCAGCCCGTAGCCGAGCGGCGTGCTGCCGAGGTTGCCGTAGTGGACGATGTGGCGCTGCGGTGGACCGCCGACGCGGATCTGGTCCCGGCCGTCGATACGGAAGTAGAGCGCAGGCCGCGTTGCCGTCTGGGGTAGCGACGAGAGCACGAAGTCGCCTGACGCAGGGAGGTCGCCGCGGATGGTGACATCGCCGGAGCCATACTCGCCGCCGAGGTCGCCTGGCGGGAAGTAGCTGCGGAATACCTCGCCAGCGGAGAGCAGGTTGGTCCAGGTCTCGCCGCCGTCGGCCGAGTGGTAGATCGTCATCGTCTCGGGATCGTTGCCCAGGAGGTCGAAGGAGGCGTAGCGCAGCGAAAGCGAGGCAAGGCGCGCGTTCGGGTCGCTGGTATCGAGCCGCCAGTGTCGGGTGACGGCGCTGCCGTAGGCCGGCGGGGCGCGGTAGCCAAACGAGGTCATCGCGATGGTTGTGGCTCCGGTCGCCATCTCGACGGTGGCGTCGTGGAGGCTCACGAAGCTGCTCTCAACAGCCCACCGGACCTCGCCGCGTAGCGCGGCAAAGCCGAGCCACTCGTAGAAGAACAAGCCGACGTTTTCGTCGCGCGTGATCGTCAGCGAGGCGTCCCAGTCCACGTCCAGGAAGTTGTCGACTTGGTACAGGCCCACAGTGTTGTCCCCTACGAGTGGCGTGAGGTCGCCCGCAAAGAAGGTGACCGCCTCGGTGTCGCCCATGAGGATCGTCCGGCTCATCTCGCCGAGCAGTTCAAGCGCGGAGCGCTCCCATACGCCCCTGTTCTCCACGTCGCTGTAGCCCTCAAACTCGACGGCCCAGCTGTCCTCGGGTGTCTGGATCGTGCCCGCGTTGACAAAGGGGCCGAGCGTGCCGAGGATAAACACATAGCCGGGACTGAACTCGCCCGACGGTTCGATGACACCCTGGTTGTCGACGCCACCCTCGCGCACGCCGAGCAGCGCACCGATGTAGCCGCGCAACGTTGCCCCGGCCTCGATGGTGAGCTGGGCGCAGTCGCGCTGCCCTTCTTCGCGCACCTCCACCGTGGCGCCTGACACAATGACGACCTCGTCAGCGAGCGTTGGCACCTGCCCGCCTGCCCAGGTCGAGGGCTCCGACCACACACCGCCCGCTGCCGTCGAGCGAATCAGCGCGCCTCGCCGTTGAACGGCGCCGCTCTCGAAAAGGACGTGCGCTTCCGCGGTAGGTCGTTGGTCGAGGAGCGCTTCCTCCGGGACGAAGCGCTCGCTTCCGGACTGGGCCAAGGCCGCGTCAGCGGCGCATGCGAGTAAGGCGAAGGCACAGAGCGTCGTAGCGCGGAGAGCAGACATGAAGACCGTAGTGAAGGGGGGAGAACGCAAGCACGGACGAGTTCGCTATCCTCTACGAGAACGGAGCCTGCATAGGATCACCTCGGGGATCACCTCGGGGATCACGCAGGGGTGCCAGCCTACCCATACGCACGAAGCCCCCGGCGCCGAGCGGTGCCGAGGGCCAACGGTGTTTGCCGTGTAGCGTTTAGCTAGGCGTTAATCGCCATGCCGTAGGCGTCGCGGGTGGCTTCCATGACGGCCTCCGAGAGCGTGGGGTGCGGGTGCATGGTGTCCATGATCTCGTGCGCCGTGGTCTCCAGCGTGCGGGCGGTGACGGCCTCAGCGAT
>JBCCLD010000187.1:0-9265 GCA_039027055.1 Bacteroidota bacterium | reverse complement strand
GGCGTGTGGACCTTGATCGGGTCAGGTGCTCACGAGACGCCGTTTGCGTCTCCGAAAGGCGCACGAGGAGCGCGATCCCGTAGGATCGTGTGACGAGTGGCCCCCCCATTCTGTAGAGGTGGGCGGAGGCCGAACGGAGGCCGTGAGCACCGATCAGACCGATTGTCCGCACGCCCTAGAGGCTTTGAAAAAAATGGTACCGTGAACGCAGAAACAGCCCTCCTCATCGTAGACGTGCAGCAAGGGCTCGACGACCCTAGACACGGCCGGCGAAGCACGCCCGCCGCTGAGGCGAACATGGTGCGGTTGCTCGCGGCGTGGCGCGGTGCGGGCTGGCCCGTCGTCCACGTCAAGCACAACTCCACCGTGCCGACGTCGCTGCTGCGACCCGACCTGCCCGGCAACGCGCTAAAGCCGGAGGTTATGCCCCGTGACGGCGAGCCGCTCTTCGAGAAGACGGTCAACAGCGCCTTCATCGGCACGGGCCTCGACGCCTACCTCCGCGAGCGCGGCGTCACGGACCTCGTGATCATCGGGCTGACCACGGATCACTGCATCTCAACGACGGCGCGGATGGCCGGAAACCTTGGGTTCACAACGACCGTCGTGGCCGACGCTACGGCCGCGTTCGGACGCACGAGCTTTGATGGCCAGGCCTTCACCGCCGAGGAGATCCACGGTGTAGCGCTTGCCAACCTCCACGAGGAGTTTGCTACGATCCGCATGACGGACGAGGTGCTGGCAGCCCTGGTCTAGAAGCCCTGGTCTAGCAGCCACGGTCAACGGGGGGGTGGTCGAGGCGCACAGGAAACACCGACGCCTCTGGGCGGAAAAAGGAAGCGAACGACACCATGCTTCTACCAGTTGCTCTCATGGCCCTCACCTACTCTGAGATGATCGACCTGGGCACCACCGCCCCGTCGTTCGATCTGCCCATCGCCAACCCTGGCGTCGACGACCGAAACGGGGACACGCGCCATAGTGCCGACTTTGCCGACGCGCGGGCCCTCGTTGTGGCCTTCACGTGCAACCACTGCCCCTACGTTCACGCCGTCGAAGACCGCCTCATCGCGCTGGCAAAGGACTATGCCCCGAAGCAGGTGCAGGTCGTCGCGATCAGCAGTAATGATGCCGTTGCTTATCCCGCCGATTCGTTCGAGAAGATGGCCGCCCGCGCAGCCGCCAAGGGCTATCCGTTTCCCTACCTCTACGACGAGAGCCAGGAGGTGGCCCATGCCTACGGCGCGGTCTGCACGCCGGACTTCTTCGTGTTCGACGCCGACCACGCGCTGGTGTACCGCGGCCGCCTCGACGACGGGCGGCCGAGCAAGACGACTGTGACCCAGCACGACCTGCGCCGTGCGCTCGACGAACTGCTTGCCACGGGTGCGGTGACCGCCGAGCAAATCCCGTCGATGGGGTGTAGCATCAAGTGGAAGTGACCGAGCGCGTCCCGGAGCCGGACCGCCCCAAGCCAGAGACGTTGCTGCTGTGGCTGGGCCTGCCTGTATCCATGGGCGCCGGCGCCATGTGGACCTGGCACGACTACGCGACCTACGGTCTCTGGACAGGCTATGGCCTGCGTGTGGGTCTGTTTGGCGTCACGGCGGTGCTACTCTACTACGGCGTGATCCGCTTCGCCCGGAGCTTCTCTGAGCGTGCGTCGGAGCGCGCCAGCGAGTGAAGCCGCTGTAGGGCCTATGCCGCTTCGCTCAGATCCCGGTGGTCGAAGTAGTAGAGGCAGTGTTTGAGCTTGCTCGCCTTCATCGGTCCGAAGCCCGGCAACGTTCGCACGCGCTTTTCGACTTCAGCGTTGGTGCCCGCGGCCCACAGGTTTGCCGCCGTGCCGTCGTACTCGTCGGCTAAGATCTGGGCAATTGCCTGGGTGGTGTCCACCATTTTGTTGGTGAAGCGATGTACGGCTGGAGACTGGCTGAAGACTTCAGCGAAGGCCTCACGGTCCATCGCGGCGATGCGCGCCATGTCGAGGTGGCCGAGGCGCTGGTGGAGCTTGTAGGGGCCGGTGAAGGCCGTCTCGGCAAGGACGCGCTGGTCGTAGAGCAGGCCGAGGAGGACCGCGTTCGGTTCGTCACGCAGAAACTGATCGGCCGCCGGGTCCTTCGTTGCGGTGCCCTCGGCTTTCAGCCGATCCAGCATGCGGACAAGGCCGCCGTCGAGGTAGGAATAGTCAGAGGCGTCGAGCATAGGGTGATCTACGATTTGAGATGGATAATTTTCGATTGGGGGCTGTTCGATTTGCGAGACGAAACGGGGGCGCTGAAACAGATTCGGAGTCAATCAATCGGACATCAAACATCGTCCATCCACCGAACGAGGTCTTTGGCGAAGTAGGTGAGGATGAGGTCGGCCCCGGCGCGGCGGATGGCGGTGGTGGCTTCGAGGGCGGCGGCGCGGAGGTCGAGCCAGCCGCGCTCCGCGGCGGCGTGGAGCATCGCATACTCCCCCGAGACGTGGTAGGCGGCCACGGGCACATCGCTGAGGCCACGCACGCGATGGATCACGTCGAGGTAGGCCAGCGCGGGCTTTACCATCACCATGTCGGCTCCCTCGTCGAGGTCGAGCGCCACCTCGCGGAGCGCCTCGCGAGCGTTGGCAGGGTCCATCTGGTAGGTCGCCTTGTCGCGCGGCACGTCATCTAGTTCTCGTGGGGCGGAGTCGAGGGCCGCCCGAAATGGGCCGTAGAAGCAGGACGCATACTTCGCGGCGTACGAGAGGATCGCCACGTCAGCAAAGGCGCCATCGTCCAGGGCCGCGCGGATCGCGCCCACGCGGCCGTCCATCATGTCGCTCGGCGCGATGATATCGGCTCCAGCCTTGGCCTGGACTACGGCCATCTGCGCGAGCACATCGAGCGTCTCATCATTCTGCACCACCCCGTTCCGTACAACCCCATCGTGGCCATCGGACGAGTAGGGGTCAAGCGCCACGTCGCTCACCACGAGGAGGTCTGGCGCTGCGGCCTTCACGGCGCGGATGG
Source organism: Bacteroidota bacterium (assembly GCA_039027055.1). Classification (GTDB taxonomy): domain Bacteria; phylum Bacteroidota; class Rhodothermia; order Rhodothermales; family Rubricoccaceae; genus JBCBEX01. The sequence continues at coordinate 6,267 of JBCCLD010000187.1, read as the reverse complement.
CGCGAGGGAACAGGCCGTCGGGGTTGAGCGCCTCCGTGCCGGTCTTGTCTTTCTTTGCGTCGGTAAGCGCGGGAAACAGAGCGACCGCCGAAATGCCTAGGTCGGCAACAGCGCGCGCCTCCTCCGCCAGCGTATCGACAGAAAAGCGTACCTGTCCCGGCATCGCGTCGATGGGGGTGCGGAGACCGGTGCCCTCTGCCACGAAGAGCGGCATGATGAGGTCGTTCACGGAGAGCCGCGTCTCGCGTACAAGGCGACGAAGTTCGGGAGACCGGCGGAGACGGCGGGGGCGGCGAAGCAAGGGTTCCATGCAGCAGGGGTTCCATGCAGCGGGGGCGACAAGACGAGGGAGAGCAGTGCCACGAGAGGGGGCAGTCTCCGTTCCGATGCCCCCTGCGAAGTCCAGGTGAGAACGGCACGGAGCGCGTCAGCGCGACAAGATGGCTGCCGCGGCCGCGCTGCCCGTGGTCGCATGAAGGGTACGCAGGCGTTCACGCGCGGTCAGCCGTAACCGTGCTGTTTCTCCGGCTCCGCTCTCGATGCGGGTGTAGCTGGCCGTGAGGAGCCGCTCGGCATCGTCCGCGCGACCTAAAGCCAACTGGGCCGCGCCGAGCGCTCCCTGCGCCTCGGCAATACGCCAATGCTGTCCTGTGGCTGACTCGCGAATGGTGAGCGCCTCCTCCAAGAGAGGTATCGCCTGCGCAGGACGCCCCAGGGCCGTCAGTGCTTCGCCAAGGCCGGTCAGCGGGTAGGCACGGGCTGTGTGGGCGGCTGGCACCTGTGCGGCGCTGTGGAAAGACAGGGCGGCGTCGAAGTGCGTCTCTGCTTCGGCGTGCCGCCCTCGTGCCAAGGCCAGCATGCCGAGATGCGCTCGCGAGTGACCGACTCGCAAGTGCGTGTCGCCGTAGAGTGCGCGGTACATCGCGTGCGCCTCCTCCAGGAACGGCTTGGCCGCGTCGAAATGAAGCGGGTCGTTCTCGACGAGACCGCGGTCTTTAAGCAGCACGCCAAGGTTGGCCAGCGCGTAGGCGCGACGGGGGTGAGCCGGTCCGTAGATGTAGCCAAAGGCGTCGAGGGCATCGCGATAGTAGGGCTCCGCGTCGGCATAGCGGCCTTGGTTTTTTATCACCACGCCGAGTTCGTTGAGGGCTGTCGCGGTGCGGACGTGGAGGGGTCCGAGCGTGGGACGATAGTGGTCGAGGGCTTGGTGGTAATAGTGCTCCGACTCCGGCAGAAGCCCTTGCCGGTAGAGGACATGGGCCAGCCCAGCGAGCGTGTGCCCGAGGTCCGCCGGGGGGAGGTCCGTGTCGCGTTCTTGCAGGCGAAGCGCGCGGCGCAGCAGCAGCTCGGCGTCCCCGAAGTTGCCGCGCAGCGTGAGGGTGCGCCCGAGTTCGTAGAGCGCTCGGGCGGTACGCGGGCTTTGTCGCCCCTCGCGGCTCTCAAAGTAGGAGAGGGCGCGACGGTGGAGGCGCTCCGCCTCGGCGTAGCGGCTGCGGTCGGAGAGGAGCGCCCCGAGGGCGAGTTCAACCTCGGCGACCTGCGGGTGCCGCGGGCCGAAGCGCCGCTGACGGGTGGCTAAGGCGTTTCGCAGTAGGGCGTCACCCTCATCGTAGAGACCGAGGCTATGGTGCACCCGGCCGAGTGTAAGCTGCATGGCCGCCCGCGTCTCGGGCTGATCTGCCAGCTCTGTCTCCACGCGTCGCGCTGCGCGTTCGAGGAGGGCGCGAGCGCTCAGTTCGTCGTCCGAGTTCGTCCCGACGCTCGTCATCATCTCAGGGTCCTCGCTTCCGAAGAGGTCGCTCAGAAACTGCGCCGAGGCGACGGCCTTGTCGCGCTCTACGGAGACGCGGTGGACTTGTGTGGTCACCGCGATGATGCCCGCCGCGAGCAGCGTGATGATGGTGCCAATCGCGGCTACGGCCCACCGGTGTCGCCAGAGGTTGCGGCGGAGCCGGTAGCCGAGCGCGCCGCGGCGTGCCTGGACAGGTTTGCCTTCGAGGTAGCGCTTGAGGTCGCGCGCCAGCGCCTCGGCCGAGCGATACCGCCGCTCTGGCGTCTTGGCGAGCGCCTTCTGCACGATCGCATCGAGGTCGCCAGACACTACGCGTGCGGCCCTGTGCGCGTCGGGGAGGCCCATGGCCTGGTCCGGCCGCCTCTGCAGCATCGTGCTGGGCGAGGAGGGCAGGTCTTCTAGCACGGCCCGCTCAATCTCATGCACCGAGCCCGTGGGGGCCGAGAATGGACGTTGGCCCGTGAGCAGCTCGAAGAGCAGCACGCCGAGTCCATAAACGTCCGTGGCCGTCGTAATGGCGCGGTTGCGAATCTGCTCAGGGGCGGCATACTGCGGCGTGAACGGCCGCACGCCTGTGTGCGTGAGAGCTTCGGCGAGCGGGTCTTCGTGCTGAAACTTGCCGATGCCGAAATCGAGCAGCTTGACGAGCGGCGTGCTGCCCGGGCCTCCGTCCGGCGCAACTAGAATGTTGGACGGCTTCAGGTCGCGGTGGATGACGAGGTGGCGGTGGGCATACTGGACCGCCTCGCAGATGTCGAGGAAGAGCTTAACGCGTGCTTGGATGTCGAGCTGGTGCTCCGCACAGTATTCCAGCAGCGGTGGGCCAGCAACGTATTCCATCACGAGGTAGGGCACCCCGTCCTCGGTGACGCCGCCGTCGAGTAGCTGCGCGATGTGGGGGTGATGCAACCGGGCTAGTAGGGACCGCTCGCGCAAGAATCGCTGGCGCAAAGCCTCTGAAAACATGGAGGCGCGGACTCGCTTGACGGCCACCCGCTGCTCGAAGGCTCCATCGGCGCGCTCAGCAAGCCACACGGTGCCCATGCCGCCCTGCCCAAGTTCACGGACAAGTCGCCAGGGACCCAGGCGGCGCCCTGGTGCGGCAGGGCGCGGGGCCAGGGCAACCACCGCGTCGTGGGGGGCCGCGTGGCGGTCCTTCAGAGGGAGCGTGGTAGCCTCCGCCGGCGGAGGTGTATGCTCTGCGACGACCTCCGCTACCACCGGCGCGATGCGGCTCACGGGCGTATCGAGGAAGCCCGTGCGGGAGGGCTCCTCCGCGCTCATGTCGAGCAGGGCGTCCGCGTCGAGTAGGGCAATCACCTCGGCATGCAAGGCCGCATCCGTGCCGGTCGTGGCGCGCAAGAACGCCTTGCGCTGATCAACCGGCTGCCCAAGCGCGGCCTCGAACAGGGCGCAGACGTGCGCCCAGCGATCCTGTGGTGGCGTGGTAGGCGAACTGGGAGTCGAATCGAGCACAGGCGGCAGAGGAGAGGGGTGCAGATACCCACAACGCGCACAATCCTGGCGGGATAGCACACGAGAACATACAGATTCGGTTAAACGGAGAAAACCTCAACCAACACCGACGGGCCGGTCGTCCGTACCATCCTGTCGCCAAGCCCCCCATTGGACTGCTCGATCGCCTGTGCCTGCCTCCTCCGATGCTCCCGTCCTCGTCATCGGCGAGGTACTGTGGGACGCACTCCCGCGCGGCCTATTCCTAGGCGGTGCGCCCTTTAACGTCGCCGCCCACCTCCACACGCTCGGCCTCGACGTGCGCTTTGTCAGTCGCATCGGTGACGACCGGCTCGGACGGGAGGTGCGTCGCCGCATCACACAGCGGGGGATAGGCGATGGGCTCCTGCAAATCGACCCGACCTACGAGACGGGCTTTGTTGAGGTCGCCGTGGACGGTGCCGGCCTCCCGAGCTATACCATCGTTCAGCCTGTTGCCTGGGACCACCTCGCCTGGACCGGTTCCCTCGCTGAGGCCGCTCGGGTTGCCCGGATGGTGGTGTTTGGTAGTCTCGCTCAGCGCAACGCTACCACGCGGAATACGCTCCAGCACGTGCTCGACACCGCAACAGCTGCTACGGTCGTCTTCGACATTAACCTACGCGCCCCGCACGAAGACGCAGGCGTCGTGGAAGCGTCGCTACACCGCGCACAGGTCGTCAAGCTCAACGACGACGAACTGGCTCGGCTTCAAGACTGGTATGGGCTACCGGGCGGGCAAGATGCAGCGGCCGAAACGCTGATGGACCGGTTCGGCCTCACTACGCTGTGTGTCACCCTCGGTGCCGACGGGGCCATCCTCTGGCACGACGGGGAGCGGCACGCGCACCGTGGTCATCCCACCACCGTCGTAGATACCGTCGGAGCGGGCGACTCGTTTTTGGCCATGCTGCTCCGGGGACTCCTGGCGGGGGACGACGCGCCGCTTGCGCTCGACCGGGCGAACCGACTGGGGGCCTTCGTGGCAGGACAACCCGGAGCCACCCCCGCGTATTCCTACGCCGACCTTTTCGACGAGAGCTCCTTCTGAACTATGTTGGGGGAAACCACTAGTGCCTGGGAGGGCAATGAGGCGATTGTGATCATGCAGGAGAGTTCCACGATGACCTACAACCCATGAGTAGTGCTACGATTCGCGACGTGGCTGAACGAGCAGGCGTCTCTATATCTACGGTGTCGCGCGTGCTCAACGATACTGCGCGTGTTACCCACACCAAGCGCAAGCGTGTCCTAGAGGCCGCCGAGTTTCTCGGCTACGCGCCAAATCCGGCCGCGCGTACGCTGCTGAGCAAGCAAACCAGCAGCCTCGGTGTGCTGCTCCCCTTCGTCAGTGGCGAGTTCTTCTCCGAGCTCCTCCACAGCCTCGATACGGCCGCGCAAGACGCAGGGTACTTCCTACTCATTTCGACGTCGCATCGGCACCGGGACGAATTTCGAGCGGCCCGGATGATGCTGGAGAAGCGGGTTGACGGGTTGATTGTGATGGCTCCTGAGCTACGCCCTCGCGAGGCACAGGTGCTGGCAAGTGCTAGCGAGCCTGTGGTGTTCATTAACACAGATGCCGAAGGGCTCCCCTTCGATACGGTCAACTTCGACAACCGGGGCGGGTCCTATGCGCTCACGTCGCACCTCCTTGAACTGGGCCACTGCAACATTGGCATCATCCGAGGGCCCGATGGCGCAAAGGATGCCGATCAACGGCTGACGGGCTTCCACCTCGCGTTGGCTGAGGCTGGTATCACGCCCCGTCCCGAGTGGATCTTGATGGGCGAGTACACGCTGGAAGCGGGGTACGAGGTGGCCAAGCCGCTTTTTGCGCAGCCCAAGCACCCGACGGCGCTGCTCTGCGCGAACGACTACTGCGCCGCCGGGGCCATCCGCGCGGCCCACGAGGCCGGCCTCCGGGTCCCTGACGACCTCTCGGTGGTGGGCTTCGACGGGTTGCCTAGCACGCTCTACACGCAGCCACCGCTTACCACGGCACGCGTGCCCATCAACCTGGTTGGACATACGGCGATTTCGCTTCTACTCGATCGCATCGACGAGGGCGTCGCCGATCATACACCGGCACGGCATGTAGTTCCGGTCGAAGTCCTGGTACGGGCCTCCACGGCACCGCCGCCTGGGGTGTAGATCGTCTAAAGGGGGATGGGGCGACCTAGGGGAAATTCCGTAGCGAGCGGGAACACGGTGAAGGTCGAGCGAAGTAGACGAGCGGGTCATTCAGGTAGCGCTTCCACCATTAGGAAGACTGCTTGACGGTTGACCAGCCTGGAAACGTCGCGCCTCTGGCAAAAACCCCTTTGAAAAGGTTTTCAGATGTGGTATGTTGTTCCGTATCTCAGGCTTTTCCCTACCTCCCTTCCCCAACATTTTCCATCACTCATGACTCGAACGTTACGCTCCTCACGGCTCTCCATGGCCACTCTGCTGCAAGCGGTTTCACTCTCGCTCGCCCTCGCAGTGCTCGCACTTGTAGGTGCCCCAACGACCTCTGCTCAGGTCGTCTTTGACGATTTCAACGACGGCAACGTGGACAACGCGGGCGCCTTCGCCGGCGGTGCGGAGATGACCGGCGCCGGCACCGGTCCGACCGACGGCTTTGGCGGCGATCCCGACACGGGCCTCAACTTAGGTGTGGACCCGGGTTCGGGCGGCGGCTTCGCGGGCGCTTTTGTCACGGCCCCCGGCGGTATCGCCGATGTCTCCGGCCAGACCTACTTCCGGGCTCGCGTGCGCCCGAGCCTGATGGCGTCGAACCTTCCGTTCGTGTTGGAGATCACGCTGCAGGAAGATCCCGGCGGCGACGGCTTTGATCCGGCCGTGGACGACGAACTCCGCACGTTCTACAGCCTTAACCTTGACGCCAGCTGGCAATTCGTTGAGATCCCCCTGGCTACGTTCCAGGACAGCGGTGCGGGCCTAAACGACGGCTTCGACTTCTCGAACCTCCTCAACGT
>JBCCLD010000186.1:0-9294 GCA_039027055.1 Bacteroidota bacterium | reverse complement strand
CTCCTCACCCCACCCGCTACACCCTACAGCACGTCCGAGGCACTGTGCTGAGCCGCAGCACACAACTTGGGTTTCGTACTTCAAACTTCGCCCTTCCCACTTCTACGATCCGTAGCCGTAGCTCCGGAGGAAGCCGTCGCGGTTGAGCCAGTCGGCGCGGGTCTTGACGTGGAGCTGGAGGTAGAGCGCGCGCCCGGTGAATGCCTCGACCTCGCGGCGGGCGGCGGCGCCGAGCCGCTTGAGCGCCGCCCCGCGCTTGCCGATCAGGATGCCCTTCTGCGCGTCGCGCTCCACCACGATCTCGCAGTCGCAGAAGTCCTTTTGACCCTCGCGCTCCTCGTAGACGGTGACGTTCACCTGCGTCGAGGAGGTGACCTCGTCGCGGAACTGCTTTAAGATCTGCTCGCGCACGATCTCCGCGATGAAGAAGCGCTCCGGGTGCTCCGAGAGCTGGTCGGGCGGGTAGTAGGGCGGGCCCTCGGGTAGCCGCTCCACGATGGCGTCGCGCAGCGCGTCGAGGTTGAAGCCGCTCACGGCCGAGGTCGGGATCACGGCGTCGAACGCGCGCAGGGCGACGTACTCTTCCACGAGCGGCAGCGCCTCCTCGTGTGAGATAAGGTCCATCTTGGTGAGGACGAGCAGGCAGGGCGTGTCCGCGATCTGGTCGGAGAGGCGGGCGAGGGCGCGGTCGGCCACGGAGCGCTTCTCGGCGTCGGAGAGGAAGAGCACGAGGTCGGCGTCCGCGAGGGCGCGCTCGACGTCGTGCATCATGTGCTCGTGGAGCTTGTAGCGCGGCTTGACGACGCCCGGCGTGTCGAGGAAGATGACCTGATGCGCGTCGCCGGTGAGGATGCCGAGGACGCGGTGGCGTGTCGTGCTCGGCTTGTCCGTGACGATGGACAGCTTGGTGCCGAGCAGCGCGTTCATGAGCGTGCTCTTGCCCGCGTTCGGCGCGCCCACGAGCGCCACATAGCCGCTACGGAAGCCGTCGGGCACGGCGGAGAGGTCGAGGAGCGGCGATTCCATGGGGATCAGAATGGTAAGCGGTAGCCTAGGAAGTTCTCCCTAGACAGGGGGAGACAGAGGGGGTAGACCTACAGAGCGCTACAGCGCCATCCAGCTTCAATGTTCGACCACCCCCGACCCCTCCTGTCCAGCAGGGGAGCTTGACTTGAGCAAACGACAGCCTCTGACATCCGTTTCTGCGGCGGGCGGGTCCACGAAAAACGCGCCCGGCAGCGGAGGCCACCGGGCGCGCAGTCAGAGCGGGGCGACGCGGCGCTTAGCCGGCGTACACGCCCTCCTTGCCGTAGTGCTTGACGAGGAGGTAGTAGAACACCGCGCGGTACTTGTTCGACTTGAGGTCCTTCGTCGCCTCGCAGGTGGCGTTGACGGCGTCCATCAGGTCGTCGCTGTCGGCCATGCCGAGCTTCTTGACGAGGAAGTTGTCCTTGACGCGCTTCAGCTCTGCGGGGTCGGAGCAGGAGACGAGCTTCGAGTCGTTGTTGTAGATCGCGGGGCCGAGGCCCTTGGCGACGGCGGTGAGGAGGGCCTCGTCGTAGGACGCGCCGATCTTGTCCATCGCGGATTTGTAGGTGGCCATCGCGTCATCGAACTTGCTCATAGCAGTAGAAAGCGTAGGTGGTTGGGGGATGAGAGTAGGAGCAGGAAGTATAGGCCCCGCTACGATGGGGGACAAGGCGTGCGCCTCGAAGATGTGTCGTTGCGAAACAGCGAGGGAAGCGTGGGCACATGTGCAGCGTGTATGCGGCGTGGTGGGCTCAGCCCGCGGAGGCGTCGGTGATAACCTGCCGCATGGCGCGGACGGCCTCGGGCATGCCCACGAGCACGGCCCGCGCGATCACCGCGAAGCCGATCGATACCTCTTCGACCTGCGGGACGTGCCGGGCGAAGAGCGCATAGTTGGTATAGTCCAGCCCGTGTCCAGCGTGGACGTTCATCCCGAGGTCGGCGGCCAGGGCGGCACCGCGGCCCAGGCGTTCGGCCTCGCGCGTCTGCGCAGCGAGTGTAGGCGCGTTGGCGAAGTCGCCCGTGTGGAGCTCGACGGCATCCACCCCGAGGTCGGCCGCGGCCCGGAGCTGCACGGGGTCGGGGTCGACGAAGAGGCTCACGGCGATGTCGGCGGCCTTGAGGCGGGGCATCACCGCACCGAGGCGTAGGCGCTGCCCGACCACATCGAGGCCGCCCTCGGTGGTGACCTCTTCGCGACGCTCCGGGACGAGCGTGGCGAGGTCCGGCCGCACGTCGCAGCAGATCCCAACGACGTCCTCGTTGGTCGAAAGCTCGAAGTCGAGGCGGCCGAGGACGGTCTCTTTGAGGAGGCGCACGTCGCGCTCGGTGATGTGGCGGCGGTCTTCGCGCAGGTGGAACACGATGCCGTCGGCCCCGGCCATCTCGCAGAGGGCGGCGGCGTGCACGGGGTCGGGAAAGCGTTCACGGCGCGCATTGCGCAGCGTGGCGACGTGGTCGACGTTGATAAGCAGGCGGGTCATGGGGTGGGGGGAGATAGGCATGGTGAAGTGGAGGCAACGCCGGGGGCCGCCGAGGGCCGCCGAGGGTCTAGGGGGGTGCTGGGCAAGACCACGCGCGGGCTGCGAGCGGCTGTACGCCGCGCCCGCGACGTTGTGCTGCATCGCCGTCCCAGGGCGGGGACGCCTGTCTCGCACGCCTTGCGTAGCACATCGTTCGCGCGCACCCGCCAGTCACGCGGGGTTCTGCTCGCGCCTCTAAAGCGGAGGTCAATCCGCCTCCGCTCTCTTGATAATGCGTCGCGGGGGCCGGTATACTGAACGGCCTACGCCGCCGCATGCTCCGCGTGCACCACTCGCCCCCGCTGCCCTCTCGACTCTTTCCATGCGCATTGCCATCCAACTCGTCCTCGCCGTCGCCATCGTCGCGCTTGGATACTACCTCTACTACAGCATCACTGAGCCGGGCAAGGAGTTTGACCGCCAGATCGAGCTGACTGAGCTCACCCGCGAGCGGATGGACCACATCCGCACGGCCATGATCGCCTTCGAGCGTGAGAACGACTACTACACCCGCGACCTCGACTCGCTCGTCACGTTCGTCAAGGGCGACTCGCTGCTGATGGCGGCGCGCGACAGCATCTTCCAGGTCGAGGCTGGCCGCACCCTCCTGGTGGACTCGCTGCCCTTCTCGCCGCGCACCGGCGAGCGCTTCCAGCTCTCCGTCAACGACACCTCGGACGTGGACATCTATCTGCTCCAGGACCCGAACTCGGACGACCAGATCGGCTCGGCCGAGCCGGTGGCCAGCATGCGCAACGCGGCGAACTGGGAGTAGACCGGTCCTGTCTCGACCTCGCGGCAAGCGACCGGGGAGTCCCCACGGTCGCTTGCCCTTTTTTATAGCTTCCTGTTCCGTCCGCGCCCTGGCGGCTCCCCACCTTACCTCCCCCGCATGAGCGACCTCCACGAGTACGCCGTCTTCACCGAAGAGTGGGACCAGCCCGCTGGCCCGCGCGTGCAGGTCGCCGTGGAGCTGATCGGGACGCGGCTGCGCTACACCGAGGTGGAGCACGCCGACACCGGCACGGCGGCCAGGCAGACGCTGCGCCGCCTTGGCACGTGCGACTTCGACTTCGAGGTGGACCGCGCCGTCTTCGGGCGGCCCGAGCCGCACCAGCTCGACGCGCTCATGTCCGCCGTGCGCGACCTCTTCGAGGGCACCAGCGCCGACGCCCTGCACGTGGCGCTGCACCCGACCCACTGCGTGGGCTTCTTCACACCCGTCCCCGATGGCCTCGACCCGGCGGTGCGCTTCGACCGGCTGCGGAGCGAGGCGACGCTCATGGCCGACGCCGCGCCGGACCGCCCGGGCCGCGTCCGGGCCGTGCCAGTCCGACCGCAGCTGCTGGCGTCGGGCCCGCAGACGTGGCACCACGTCATCCATGTTCCCGAGGCCGTGCACGCCCGCCTCAAGCTGCTCGCGCAGCAGCTCGGCCGCACCGCGCGCTACGAGCTCGCCGACACCACGCAGGCCGCCGCCGCGCTCGTCAGCACCCTGACGGCCCCTGGGGCCGACCCCGACAGCATCCAACTCGGGCTGGGCGTCTACCCCGCGCACGTCGAGGTCGTCCTTTGCCAGGGCGGCCAGTGGTACGCCGGCCACCACGCTCCGGCACGCACCCCCGAAGACGCGGCCTACTTCGTCTTCCGCCTCCTGTCCGACCTCGGCCTCGCCGCCGACGCGCTCGAACAGTGGTGGCTCTATGGCGAGGGCACCGACCTCCGCGCCTACGACCTGCTGGCGACGCTCCTCAAGCTGGAGCCGCAGCGCCTCAACCCGCTCCGCGCCTTCGGCCTCCCCGCCCAGTCGGGCAGCCCCGTCCAGATGGACGCCTACGTCCCCTGCGTGGGCGCGGCGCTGGTGTGAGTGATTCGGTGCTCCATTGATTCGGTGCTTCAGTGAGGTGAACACACCGCTTCGTTCCGCCATACACTGAGTCACTAAAAAACCGAACCACTGCGACACTCCCTCATGCGCATCATCGCGGGCCGTCTCCGGCGGCGCACCTTTAAGGCTCCCGACGACCTCAGCACGCGCCCCACGACGGACCGCGTCCGCGAGTCCATCTTCAACCTCCTCGAAGCGCGCATGGACTTCGACGGCCTCTCCGTGCTGGACCTCTTCGCCGGGACGGGGGCGCTCGGTTTCGAGGCGATCAGCCGGGGTGCAAGCTTCGTGACGTTCGTGGAGCAGAACCCGAAGGTGGTCAAGATCGCCCGCGCGAACGCCGAGGCGCTCGGCATCGCCGACCAAGGCTCGTTCCTCCGAGGCGACGCGGTGACGTTTCTCGAACGCCCACCTGGGCCGCGCTACGGGCTCATCTTCGCCGACCCGCCCTACGAACTGCAAGCGATGGATCGCATGCCCGCACTCGCGCAGCCGCACCTCGCGCCCGGCGGCCTCTTCGTCCTGGAGCACAGCACGGCGCACACCTTCGACGACCACCTGCGCCTGGAGACCAGCCGCCGCTACGGCCGCACCGTGGTGAGTGTGTTTCGGGACGCGGTCGAGAGTCCTGGATCGTGAGCCGAGGGTCTCTTCGTACGTTCCTACGATGTGAGAGAGGACACAGACCCACGACCCTAGACCCAGTCCAGTGAAACTCGCCCTCTACCCTGGCACCTTCGACCCAATCACGCGCGGGCACCTTGACGTGCTCCAGCGGGCGCTCCAGGTCTTCGACCGCGTCGAGGTGACCGTCGCGGTGAACCGGCTCAAAAAGACGCTCTTCACGCTAGAGGAGCGCGTGCACCTGGCGAACGCCAGCATCGCGACGCTGCCGCACGACCTGCACGCCCGCGTGGACGTCGTCGCCTTCGAGGGGCTGCTCGTGGACCATGCCAGGAAGGTCGGGGCCGTGGCGCTCGTCCGCGGACTGCGGCAGGTGTCCGACTTCGACTATGAGTTCCGGATGGCGCTCGCCAACCGCCGTCTCGCACCAACTCTAGAGACCGTCTTCCTGATGCCGAGCGAGGAGCACACCTTTACCGCGGCGAGCATCGTCCGCGAGATCCACCGCTGGGAGGGCGACGTGTCGAGCTTTGTGCCTGAGCCGGTCGTGGCGGCACTCCGCGCCAAGCGGGACGGGCGGAGCGTGGAAGACGAGGTGCGCCGGACGAGCGAGCGCGGCGCTTAGTTCTCGCTCTTGAGGCGCTCGATCTCGTCGCGGAGCTGGGCCGCGGTCTCGTAGTCCTCCTCGGCGATGGCCTTTTCGAGGTCGGCCTTCATCCGGTCGATGCGAGAGGTTGGGCGCGGGGCGCGCTCCTCGGTCTCCTCGGTCTCGGTGGCCGCGAACGCCGAGACCCCCTCGTCGTCGGCGGGGATGCCGGCTTCGTCGAGCACAGAGGCCATCACGAAGATAGGCGCGTCGGTGCGGACGGCGAGCGCGACGGCGTCGGACGGGCGCGCGTCGAGCTGGCTCTCTTCGCCGTCGAACTCGTAGCGGATCTTGGCGAAGAACGTGCCCTCGCGGAGGTCGTCCACGATCACATCGGTGACCTCGGCGTCGAGCGCGTCGAAGAGGTCGCGCAGGAGGTCGTGCGTCATGGGGCGCGGCGGCTGGATCTTCTCCAGTTCGAGCGCAATGGCCTGCGCCTCGAACGCGCCGATGATGATGGGCAGGCGGCGGTTGCCGTTGACTTCGCCGAGCACCAGCGCGTAGGCTCCACCGCTCGACGGGCTGGTGGAGAGTCCGATGATGTCAACCTGGATGTACTCCATCGTGGCGGGGCGGGGGTCTCTAGTCGGAAGGGGGCGGGGAAACTACGGGCGGAGCGCGCGCAGTCGCTACGAACCAGCCGACACCGCAACGGTTTCGCCGAGCGCACCGTCGCCGAGCGCCTGGGGAGGGGCGAGACCAGCGTCGGTAAGGACGGCGGCGAGCGCCTCCAGGCAGGCGCGGTTTTCGGCGGGCGTGCCGATGGAGAATCGCACGTAGCCGGGCAGCGCGCGGTAGCTGCTCACGTCGCGGATGCGGACGCCCCGCGCAGCCATCCGCTGCCGCAATTCGGCGGGCGCGACGGGTGACTTCACGAGGAAAAAGTTGGCCGTGCTGTCATGCGCGGTCAGCCCGAGGGCGCGGACGCCCGCGATCAGCTCCGTGTAGCCGGTCTTCAGCGCCGCCACGCGCTCCGCGATCAACTCGGGACGCGCCAGCACTGCCAGTCCAGCGGCCTCGGCGAGGTGGTCTACCACAAACGGCAGGCGTGCCTTCTGAAGCTCGTGGATCACGCGCGGGTGCCCGGCGAGGTAGCCCAGCCTGAGCCCAGCCAGGCCCATCGCCTTGGAGAAGGTGCGCATCACCAGCACGTTCGGGTGCGCAGCCAGCAAGTCCATGGCCGTCGGGCCCTCCACGAACTCGTGGTAGGCTTCGTCCACGACGAGGAGGCCCGGCACGCTGCGCGCGATGCGAGACAGGTCGGCGTAGGCGATGGCCTTGCCCGTTGGGTTGCTCGGCGTCGTCACGACGGTGAGCGCGGCGTCGGCCCGCTGCGCGGCGCTGATGATGGCGTCCGGCGCGTGCGTGAGGTCGGGCTGTGGGTCCACCGAGACGATGTCCGCGCCGTACATCCGCGCGATGCTCTCGTAGAGCGAAAACATCGGGTGCGGCAGCACGATGGGCGTGTCCTCGTCGAGGAAGCACAGTCCGAGCGTGTGTGTCAGTTCGTTGGAGCCGTGCCCAATGATGAGATGGGCGGGCGTGAGGCCTAGTTGCTCGGCCAGCGCGTCGGTGAGGTGCTTCGGGCGGTCCTTCGGGTAGCGGTTCCAGGCGTGCGCCAGCGCCGCCTCCGCGATCTCGCGCTTCAGCGCGTCGGGGAGGTCGTACGGGCTCTCGTTCTGGTCGAGCTTGGCGCGTCCGTCGGTGTCAGTGGCAACGGTATACGCCTTCTGAGCTCGAATCTCCGGGCGGATGCGCGCCAACAGCGCGTCGGAGGGCGTCGTCGGGTCAACGGGGAATTCCATGCGGTCAGCGAGGAAAGGGGCTCGTGCGTGCACCGAGGAAACAGGTTCGGCAGCGAGCGGCGGGGTCTGGTGAGAAAAAAGCGGTTCCAGGGACGAGATCGCGCCGGACGAGGGGGCAGAAATCGTACCGGGACCGCCGCGATGGGCTAGGTCGGGTCGGCGTTGCCGTCAGGGTGCTCGGCGAACGTGTCGAGGCGCTCCTGGATGGCGCGCGCGTGCGCGTCGAGGCCCTCGGCGTCGGCGAGGCGGACGATAGCGGGGCCGCTCCGGGCGAGCCGCTCGCGCGTGTAGGCGATCACCGACTGGCGGCGCAGAAACGTGTCCACGCCGAGCGCCGACGCGTAGCGCGCCGTACCGCCCGTCGGGAGGACGTGGTTCGGGCCGGCGAGGTAGTCGCCCACGGGCTCGGAACTGTACGGGCCGAGGAAGATCGCCCCAGCGTGCCGGATGCGGCCCATCGTGGCCCACGGACCGCGCGTGACGATCTCCAGGTGCTCCGGCGCTAGGTGGTTCACGAGCGCTACGGCGTCGTCCATTGTATCGCAGACGACGACAGCGCTGTAGTCAGCGAGCGCGGCCTCAAGGATCGCGCGTCGGCTCAGCGTCGGCACCATCGCCTCCATGGCGTCTTGGACGGCCTCGGCGAGCGCGGCGCTGGTCGTGACGAGGATCGCCGAGGCGCGGACGTCGTGCTCGGCCTGCGAGAGGAGGTCGGCGGCGACGAAACGCGCGTCGGCGGTGTCGTCGGCAAGGATGACAATCTCGCTCGGCCCAGCGAGGCTGTCGATGGCGACCTGCCCGAAGACCTCGCGCTTGGCCGCCGCCACGTAGGCGTTGCCGGGCCCCACGATCACGTCCACCGCCGGGATCGTCTCCGTGCCATAGGCGAGCGCGCCGATGGCTTGGGCACCCCCGACGGCGTAGACGTGCTCCAGTCCGAGCAGGTGCGCCGCCGCCCGCACGAGCGGGTGAGGCAGGCCGTCTGCGCCAGGGGGGCTGACCAGGTGCACCGCGTCGACGCCTGCCACCTGGGCGGGGATCGCGTTCATGAGCACGCTCGACGGGTAGGCTGCCGTGCCGCCGGGGGCGTAGAGGCCTGCGCGGTCCACGGGGACGTAGCGCTGGCCGAGCACCACGCCGTCGCCGTCCTCAGTAAACCACGCGGTGCGGCGCTGACGCTCGTGAAAGCGCCGGATGTTGTCCGTGGCCTGGTGCAGCGCGGCACGCAGGGCGTCGTCCAGGCCTTCGTAGGCCGCGCGCAGCGCGCCGGTGGAGACGCGGAGGTCGTCCAGCACGACGTCGTCGAAGCGGGCGGTGGCGTCGCGGAGCGCAGCGTCGCCGCGGGCTTGCACGTCGGCTACGAGCGCGCGGGCGGCCTGGGTCACGTCGTCCGAGAAGGCCGCCGTCCGAGCGAGGATGCGCGGCAACGGGTCCGGCAAGGTCGCGGGCTCGATCCGGCCATGCAGGTGCACCGTGCCAGGGGCGAGGCGAACGAGCGGCAGCAGGCGCGTGGCGACGGACATCGGGAGGATTCGGACGGGGCAGTCGGGAAAAGGAGCAACGCTACGCGATGCTGACTGCAGGGGTCCGCCCTCCCGGAAAACTCACAGGGCGATGGACGGCCTACTCGTCCTCCCAGTAGGACTCCTCAGGAAGCTCCAACTCCGGTAGGTCCTCGAACTCATAGTCCGGCAGCAGCTCGTCGCGAATGTGCGCCATGACTTCGTGCAGCGCCAGCACAAACTTGCCGAAGTCCTCCTTGTAGAGGAATAGCTTGTG
>JBCCLD010000185.1:0-9313 GCA_039027055.1 Bacteroidota bacterium | reverse complement strand
ATCGTGTGTACACCAGAGGACGCGCTGCGCTGCTTCCTGCACACCAACATGGATGCGCTCGTCCTCGGTCCGGTTCTCCTCACCAAATCCACGATTCCCGGCGCTGACGACGCAGTTCTTTCTGCCGACGCCATCGCCGAGACGTACGGTCTGGACTGAGGTGCCTCGCGCAATCTCGCAGATCCTGCTCTACCTGCTCGCCACCTACCGCACGCATTCATGCGCGTACGACTCGTCCTTCTCGCACTCCTCGCCGCCTTCGTCTTTGCAGGCTGCGCGGAGGAGCGCCCGGCCAAGACCGCATCAGTCGTAGACCTGAAGCTGCTTCGCCTCCCCAATGGCACCTCCACGATCCAGGGCGTCCTGGTCAACCCCAACGAAGTGCCGATCCGCAACGCGCAGATCGAGATTGCGCTCTACGACAGCGACAACCAGCGCCTGGACGCGCTTCGCTTCGACATCACGGACGTGGAGCCCGGCGACCGGAGAGCCTTCGAGCGCGAACTGGGCTTTCGTTCGGAGGCCGCTAGTGCGAGCGTCGGCGACATTCTGATCTACTGATTGCCGCCTAGACGCCGTCCATGGAAACGCCAACGGGGCCGCCCTTCGAGCGAAGGGCGGCCCCGTGTGTGGCGGCGGCGGTCGGTTACTCAGCGGCCGGCTCGTCGTACTGGAGATCGAGGGTGACCTTGAGGGTCGCCGTCTCGTTCTCGAACGTGACCTGGGAAGCGCGGGCGTTCACCGCATCCGTGAAGGAAATGCGGGCGATGTTACCCATGTCCTCATCGGGGCCATTCTCGTCGAGATCCACGACGAACATGAAGTACTCCCGGTCCAGGTTGCGGATCGTCCCCTCGACGGGAACGCGGACGCCCAACTCGGTGATCTCGACCGGAGCGGCGCTACCCACGTAGACGCGACCGAGGGCGTCCTGTATTTCGAGGTACACATCCGGTGCACCGTCCTCGTCCCAGGAGTCACCGTTGCCGCGGGCGAGGGGAAGCTGGTCGAAGGTGATGCCGGTGACAGTGGTGCCGCTACTATCGGAGCCAGAGGAGACGAAGTCGCAGCCCGTCAAGACGAGGCTGGCGAGCAGAAAAACGAAGGCGAGGGGACGCATGGGTCAAAGGGCGATGGTTGCAGGGGTTGGTGCTGCAACAGGTATCAGCGCCCCCTCTGGGCGGTTAACGAGCGTCTCCGTATAGCAGAGCGAAATGGATAGGTTTCTATGTTACCCAGCCGATTTGTAACCGGCCCATGCCGAGAGCCTACACCGAAGCCTCAGGCCCCTGTCTCAGAAAAAGCCCGAGTCAGACTCGTCGCCTGGGCAGGACTACCTGGGCCCTCGTCCAGCCGGCGAGCTTAGAGACTGCTTGGTAAGGGAGGACCAGGGCGATAGCGAACGAGACGTCCGTCTTCGAGACGTGTGATACCAACTCCGCTTGTAGAGTTGGGTATGAAGGTGTGGACGGTTGACCGTGCGGACGAGGAGAACCACCTTCACACGTGGACACCTTCACACGTGGACGCGCGGATGGGTATGCATCGTCGATGCAACGCAACGCATAAAGCAGAGCGCCGCAGCCCATCCGGGCCCTTGCCAAAGAGTGTCTTAATCCCAAGCGAGGGTTAGTTCGAGGCAGAAGGCCTCGTCCTCGTTGGTCAGGCGCAGCGTCGTGGGTCGCTCCTCTGTGAGATCGGCAAAGGAGAACGCGTCCGTCGCGCCGATCCAGGCCCACTGCCGGGCAGGGACGCCTTCGTCTTGCTCCACGGCGAAGATGAAATACTCCCGGTCCATGTTCGAGACCTCCGCAGTCGTGCTCGTCGTGGCGATGGGGAATGTCGTCGCGTCGGCGATAGAGCTGGTGAGGTACACGCGTCCGAGTGCGTCCTGCATCTCCAGGTAGATGTCGGGGGCGCTCGTCGGGTCCCACGGTGCGCCGTTGGCGCTCGCCTCCGGGATGGCTTCGACGGTGACGGCCGCGATGGTTACGGCCTGTGACGAGGAGTCGGCGAAGCTGCACGCGCTCAAGCAGAGCACGCCCAGCGCAAGCACAGCAACGCGCATGGGACGAGGTGGGGACACACGAGAGAGGCAGGTGAGCACGCGCGCTTGGTGGTAGTCACGCGGGCGACGAAAATAGACACCACGCGTTGATAGGGCCAAGCGCGAAGACGGGCGACCTGCAAAAAAGACAAGAAAGTAGGCAGATAGAGCCAAGCGCCACCGCATCGGCAAGGTTCCGAGGGGTCCGGGCACCGATATTCTGACGCCTATCCCAGCAGCCTGAGGCGTGAGGCCATGCGGTAGATCACCGACCGTGCCGCACGCGCTAGGCGGTTGTAAACGAAACCCGTACCACCATCCAGTTTCGATATGCGCCGCGTCGTGTTCAATCAAAAAGGCGGAGTGGGGAAGTCCAGTATTGCCGTCAACCTGGCTGCGATCGCCGCTTCCGAAGGCCGCCGGACCCTCGTGATCGACCTCGACCCGCAAGGGAACGCGAGCCAGTACCTCCTCGGAACGGACGCAGCGCCGGCTCACACCGCCGTCGACTTTTTCGAGCAGTTTCTCGCTTTCCGGCTCCAGAACGAAGGCCTCGATGCGTTTGCTAGTGCCACCCCGTTTGCCAACCTGCGCGTGCTCCCGGCGTCGCCCGCGCTCGGCGAGATCCAGGCCAAGCTGGAGCAGCGGTACAAGATCTTCAAGCTCCGCGATGCCCTCAACGCCGTCGCCGAGAGCTATGACGATGTTGTCATTGATACGGCTCCAGCGTTCAACTTCTACTCGCTCTCGGCGCTCATCGCGGCCGAGGCGGTGCTCATTCCGTTCGACTGCGACGACTTCTCCCGACAGGCGCTCTACCAGCTGCTCGACCGCGTAGCCGAGGTGCGAGCAGACCACAACGAGGCGCTCCGCGTGGAAGGGATCGTAGTCAACCAGTACCAGTCGAACGCCAACCTGCCGCAGCGCGTCGTGGGCGAACTACGCGAGGAAAACCTGCCGCTGCTCGACACACTGCTTCCAGCGTCGGTCAAGATGCGCGAGAGCCATGAGGCCGCGACGCCCCTCGTTCACTTCGCGCCGCGCCACAAGCTTACGCTTGCGTTTAAAGACCTCTACGCCGAGATCAGTGGGTGACGTCTAGCCATCGCTAGGGAGATAGGCTGCCGGCAACTCGTTGCCGGGATGCTCGGGCGACCAGAAGACGTTTACGATCCACCAGCGGGAGCCGTCCCAGAGCGCCTGGATCGAATTGACACCGCGAAGGACTACCTCTCCGTCTTGCGTCATGCGCCCCTCGTAGGTGCTCCACACGTGCGTCGTCGCGCCGAATTGCTCGGTCTTCCGCGCGAGCTCTACTTCGAAGAAGCCGTTTTCCAACATCCATGGTCCAGACGTCTCGATGTAGTCGTCGACGCTCATGACGAGGTGGGCGTAGGAGCTGTCGGCCTGGATGCGAGTAGGGATGAGTTGAGATTCGGGAAGGAAGAGCGAGCGCATCCGATCCCAGTCACGCTCCTGCCCTGCGGGTCCCGAGATTACGTCGTAGAGCGCGGCGATAATGTTGTCCAGCGAGGCAGTGTCGGCCGACAGAGCAGTTGAATCTGGTGTAGACGATGCCGGGGACCCAAGGGTTGTGGGTGACGCAAACGCAGCCGGGGATGTGAGAAGAAGCAGGGCGACGAAGAACAAGCGAGGCATGGGCGGAACGAAGAAGAGACCGGGGTACGACGGCGGCAAGCTAGGCCAATCCGTCGTGCCCCGGTCGATATTGACTACTTCAGCAGGAATCGCCAATCTGGTCGATGCTAGGTGGTCGGTGTGCTACCGAGCTAGGACGACCGTGCGGGTGGCTCGATTGTCGCCGGCGCGGAGGGCCATGAGGTAGACGCCGCTGGCGGCCGAGGTGGCGTCCCAGCGCATCGTGTGGCTGCCGGCAGCCAGCGCGGTGTCTGAGAGTGTTGCCACGCGGCGGCCGGTGGCATCGTAGACCTCCAGCGTCACATCGGCGGCCTCCGGTAGGTCGAAGGCGACCGTAGTAGATGAGGTGAAGGGGTTGGGATAGGTCCCACGCAGTGCAAACGCGGTGGGCTGGGAGCCCGCCCCCTCGTTCGACACAACGAAGCCCTGTACCTCCGTCACAGCACCGGCCTCCGTCCAGACGAGCGCATCCGTCAGAACGCCGTCTGGAGTACGGAGCGTGATCGCGTCGCCGGGCTCTGCGCCCTCGTCGCGGGCCGTGGTCGGATCGTCGGCGTAGATCGCCATGAGCCCGAGCGCGCCGTCGGCCTGCACGGTGAAGGCCCCGCTCGTGACGCCATCGGGGTCGAGAGCGGTGACGAGGGTGCCTGTCGTCAGCCCGGAGAGAGCCTGGCCCCAGACGCTAATCCACGATGGCGTCGGCGTGACGCCGGCCACGCGTTCGGCCGCGACGAGCGCGTCAGCGGGAATCCCTGCAACCTCCGCAGGCGCAGCCACGAGCGGGTAGTCAAGGCGCACAGGCGAGGTTACGCGGACCTGGTAGCCCATGCCGGGCCGCACGCGGCCGAGTGTCTGGAACGCGTCCGGGACATCCGGCGCATACGTGACGCCCGTGCTGTGGAAGCTCTGCACGCCTTCGGCAGCGTCAAGGATGGAGGCGAACGCGTTGGCTACGCCGTCGACGTTCGTGGGCAGGTAGGCCACGGCGTTGAGGCCAGGCGTGAGGGCCATGCTCGCCATGGACACGGGGGCGCCGTCCATGGTGAGGCGAGCGGGTGCGCTCAGCTTGACCCAGACCGCCTCGCCCTCGACCATGCGCTCCAGTGGGTCGGACTCACTCGTGTTGGGCCCTCCATCTGAAGCATAGGTCAGCCACACGCCGTCGCGGTAGGCGCGGACAGCCTCTACCTGGTCCCAAACCGAGGCCAAGGCCGCCTCGATGCGCAGGTCGTCCAGGGCTACGTTCCACGAGATGAGGTTCCACCCTTCAGTGAGCGGCATCACGTTCGAGCCCTCGACGGTGATCTGCACCGGAACGCGCACTTCGGGCTGAGCCGGGTCGTTGGTGCGGAGGACGAGTGCCCGGCTGTAGACCCCGCGTTCGGCGTCCGTGGCGTCCACGCGGACGTTGACGGTGGCGCTAGCGCCGGGCGGAATGATTCCGCTCGTCGGATCCGCGGTGACCACGAGGCCGCTCGCGTCGAGGCTGAGGGCGCGCAGCAGCGGGACGGAGGGCGAGCCAACGTCGAAGTAGTCTGGGAACGCACTCCAATCGCCGGCTAAACCCGAGCGGCTGAGGAAGCCGCGGCCGTCTGCCTCACTGATACCCATGTCGTCGATGCCAATCGGGAAGGCGACGCCGTCGTAGCGGACGACCACGAAGACATCGTCCCCGGCGCTCAAGTCGAGGCTGCTCTCCATCGTCACCGTGACGAAGTCGGCGATGGGCTCGTTGAGGATCGTCCGCACCGCAGCGCGCAGCGTGCCGCCCGTCGGGTCGGTGGCGTCGGCGACATCGTAGACCTCGACGGTCAGCGTGAGCGGCGAGAACGACGAGTCGGGCTCCGGCGCGTCAGGGTCGTGCTCGATGTTGAACGTGGACGCAAACAGGCGCACGGCATTGAGCGAGAAGGGACGATCGGCGGTGAACCGCTGTGCAACGGAGAGCGGCTCGTCGGCGTTGCCCGAGCCGAGCAGGGCGTCGGGGAAGCTGTCGCCCGTATCGTAAAAGATGGAGTCTTGAACGAAACCGGAAGGCGAGCCGTCCGGGTTTTCGAGCGCGGCGCTGTAGAGCAGCCGTCCGCCGCCGCTGTTCGAGATCGTGAGCGGCAGCGTCGCCGCATCGCCTGGCGCGAGCGTCGCTGCGAGGTCGCGCTGCGACACCTGCACGGACGGGGGTGCGACCGCGCTAGCGCGCACGTCGACCGCGACATCGCCCGCGTCGGTGCTGATCACGATGGAGCCATCGAACCGGCCAGGCTGCCTGGGCACGAACGTCACGGCGAAGGCCGTCTCGTTGCGCGGCTCGACCACGTCGCCTACGTCAAGCCCGCGTAGAAAGAGCGCGGGGTCGAAGCTGGTGATGCCGGTCACTGTGAGGGGAGCCGTGCCTTCGTTGACGAGGAAGATCGTGCGTCCCGAGATCGTGCCGACCAGCACCTCGTCGAAGCTGACCGACGAGGGGGCGAGCGTAGCGCTCCCAGCGCCGTCGACGGTGAGGGAGACGGGGACGGTCAGCACCTCGCCCGTGACGGAGTCAAAAACCTGCACGACCTTGCGGTACGTGCCCGCGTTCAGCCGCGTCGCATCAATGGTGAGCGCGAGGTCGACCGAGGCCCCCGGCGGGATCTCGCCGGACGCAGGCGTCGCCGAAAGCCAGCCGCTTCTGGTGCTCGATCCATTGTGGGCACGGATCACGAACGGGCTGGCGAGCTCGCCCGTGACGGCCTCTACGAGAGTCCATGCGCCCGATTCGCCCGTGCGGCTGTAGAGGCTGCGCCCCGGCGCGTCGTTCGTACCGCTCAGGTCGACGCCGATGGGGAACGGCGTGCCTACGAGCGACACGACCAGGAAGAAGCTCTCGCCCGTCGCGAACGAGAAGTTCTGGTTGAACGGCACCTCAGCGAAGCCGTCGAAGCCCGCGTTGAAGCCGGTGGAGATCGTGCCGAGCAGCGCGCCCGCACGTGGGTCTTCCGGGTCGGGCGCTTCGTAGACCTCTACGGTGATGGATAGGTCGCTGGCCCCGCCTTCGCCCTCATGGTCGAAGAGGCCGGTAGTGAGGGCGAGGCGCGCGCCGTCCAACGTGAACGGGGCGTCGGGTGTGAACCGCTGTGCGACGAAGAGGCGCTCGTCGACCTCACCGGTGCCGAAGAAGGCGTCCGGATAGTCGTCGCCGTTGTCATAAAACAGCGAGTCGGACGCGGACGTGCCTCCGCGGAGGGCCGTGCTCGGCGCACCAACGCCAGCGGAGCGTCCCATGAGGGCAGGTCCGTCAACCAGAATGCGATTGAGGGCGCGTCGCGACGACAACGCCGCATCGGTCGTCCCTGCGTAGAAGGAGAACGGAGCCATGCGCGGGTCGCTCGCGTCGCGGACATCGCCAATCGGGTTGCCCGTCAACGGGACGAAGGCAGAGTCCGCGATGACGACGCCGAAGCGCGCTGCTTCCCCCGTCGGATTCGACAGCGTGAGCGTAGCCGTGGCGCTCTCGCCCGCGGGCAGTGTGCGTTCAATGGAGGAGGGGGAGGAGACAAGTTGGGCTGCAGCGCTTGGGAAGAGCAGAGCAAGGGAGAAGAGCAGAACGGAGAAGAGCCGTATGGGGAAAGGCATGGGACCCAGGGTCGAAGAGGTGAGGGTGTAGAGGGGCGAGGCGCTGCAGCCGGTCGATCTACACGGATCGCACGTACCATGCCTAGGGCTTCAAGTCCATTTCGGAAACGATCCTGCACGGGGCACCTCGCGCGGCCTGAGGCATACCTGTATGCCCATCCCAGACGCGGTGTCCACAGTACCTTCCGCGTCCTCGTGCCCCACTTCTTCCGAGCCCGCCATGCGTTTCTTTGCCCTGCTCCTCGCCCTGTTGCTGTTCATCGTCCCCGCCTTGGCGCAGCCTGCGCGCGACGCCGACCTGCCGCCGCTCTCCGTCGAGACGCTCTTCACGACGCCCACGTTCTTCGGCGACCGCTTCCAGGGAGGTCGCTGGGCCGAGGAGGGGCCGGTGCTGACCTACATCGAGAACGACCGCGCCGCCGGGGCCACGCACCTGATGCGCTACGACCTCGCGACCGGCGAGCGCACGATCCTCGTCGACGGCACCACGCTGCAAAAGCCCGATGCCCCTGACGACCAACAGGGTGGGCTGATTGCCATCGAGGACTACGCCTACAGCGCCGACAAGGCGATGCTGCTGCTCTACACCGACTCCGAGCGCGTCTGGCGGCGCAACACGAAGGGCTTCTACTACCTCCTCAACGTCGAGTCGGGCGCGATCACGCCGATCTCGGACCGCGAGGCGGGCTTCCAGATGTTCGCCAAGCTCAGCCCCGATGGCAGCGCCGTCGCCTTCGTGCGCGACCGCAACCTCTTCCACGTCGATCTCGCGACGATGGCCGAGACGCAGCTCACCGACGACGGGGCCGACGGCGGCCTCATCAACGGCACCTTCGACTGGGTCTACGAGGAGGAGTTCGGCTTACGTGATGGCTTCCGCTGGTCGCCCGACGGGCGCTACCTCGCCTTCTTTCAACTCGACGAGTCGGCGACGCAGCCCTTCACGATGGTCGACAACCGGGAGTTCTACCCGACGACCTACACGTTCCGCTACCCGAAGGCGGGCGAGGTCAACAGCGAGGTCCGCATCGGCGTGATCGACACGCAGGACGAGAACAGCACCATGTTCTTTGGCACCGACACGTGGTTCGAGGGCGGTGAGGCGACGGAGTACCTCGCGCTCATGGACTGGACGCCGCCCGACGCCGACGGCGCGAGCCAGGTCTGGATGGTGCGCCTCAACCGCGACCAGAACGACCTCGACCTGCTCTACGGCGACCCCGAGACCGGCGCGCTCACGACCGTCCTCGAAGAGCAGTCCGAGACGTGGCTCGACGTGGAGACGGGCTTCTCCGACCTCGACCTCGCCAAGATCACCTACCTCGACGGCGGCGAGCGCTTCGTCTGGCGCTCCGACCGCAGCGGCTTCAACCACCTCTATCTCTACGAGCGCGACGGGACGTTGCTTGACCAGATCACCGCCGGCGCCTGGGACGTGACGTCGTTCAACGGCCTCGATGAGGACGCGGGGCTGGTCTACGTCACCGGCACGAAGGACAGCCCGCGCGAGCGGCACCTCTATGCTATCGGTTTGCCGGGTACTGACGAAGCAGGCATGGTCACGAAGATCACGCAGCGCCCCGGCTGGCACGCGCTCAACCCGTCGAGCGACCTGCGCTACGACCTCGACACCTGGAGCGACGCCACAACGCCATCGCAGGTGACGCTGCACGCCCTGGCACCAACGGACTCAGATGGGGACGACGCCGAGCCGGGCGACCGCCTCGCGACGCTCGTGGACAACGCGGCCCTCGCTGAGCGCGTTGCGGGCTACCGCCTCCCGGCCATGGAGTTCATGCAGGTACCGGCCGCGGACGGCACGCCGCTCGAAGCCTACATGATCAAGCCATCCGACTTCGACTCGACGCAGGCCTACCCGCTCCTCTTCCACATCTACGGCGGCCCCGGCGCGCAGGAGGTGCGCGACTCGTGGGGCGGCGTCGAGCGCGTCTGGCACCAGATGCTCGTGGACGCCCACGACGATGATGTCGAGGTCGT
>JBCCLD010000184.1:0-9325 GCA_039027055.1 Bacteroidota bacterium | reverse complement strand
TTTGTTTTTGGTACTAAAGTGTAAGTTTGGCTCGGCTTGTTTCGTCTCTCTTGTGCTCTGATGCCGAGAAATGGTAAGGAATCGTTGTCGCGGTGGTCACTACCGAGAACTGTGGTCAGTCCTCTGCGCTCTTGAGGCTACTTCACCGACTGGAAGCTGTAGCAATGCCGACCCAACCGTCCGAGCGCATTCCGTCGCTGGACTTCCTCCGGGGCGTGGCGGTCCTCGGCATCCTGCTCGTCCACATCGAGACGTTCGCGTACCCAGATTCGTGGAGCCCGTACGCGCATGGCTTCACGACGGAGGCGGACCGGACGACGCGGTGCTGGGGCTAGGTCCTCGCGGTGAGCACGCTCTCCAGCAGATTGCCTATGCTGTGGGGCCGGGGTGACCGTCGTTCTCAGCACCTCGCTTGCACAACGTCTGCCCTCGCCTGAACCGCCCCATGCCTACCGAATCGACCGAGCGGTTAGACAGCGCCCTGTCGCAGCGCGAGGCACCGGCCACGCGCCGCCCGCGCATCACCTCGATCGATGTCATGCGCGGGCTCGTCATCGTCCTGATGATGGTGGACCACGTGCGGGAGCGGTTCTTCTACCACATCCGCATCGGCGACCCGGTGGACCTGGAAGTCGCGAGCGCGGGGCTGTTCTTCACGCGGCTGTCGTCGCACCTCTGCGCGCCGGTCTTCGTGTTCCTCGCCGGGCTGGGCGCGTGGCTGTATGCGCACCCCCGGTCGGGCGAGACGCGCTCGCCGAGCCGCTTCCTGTTCACGCGCGGGCTGTTCCTGGTGGGGCTGGAGGTCGTCCTCATCAACCAGGCGTGGTTCTGGGGCTTCCCGCCGGACACGATCTACCTGCAGGTCATCTGGGTGATCGGGCTGAGCATGATCGCGCTGTCGGTGGCCGTGCGCCTGCCGCACCGGGTCATCGCCGCGCTCGGCCTCGCGATCGTCTTCGGCCACAACCTGCTCGACCCGATTGACATCGCCCCGGGCGAGGTCGGGTACGCGCTGTGGACGATCCTGCACGACCGCGGGATGCTGGTCGAGAGCGAGGTGATCTCGCTGTGGATTTCCTACCCCGCGCTGCCGTGGATCGGGGTGATCCTCTGCGGCTACGCGCTCGGCCCGCTTTACGGGGCGGCGGTCGACGCGAAGCACCGGACGCGGCGGCTCGTGCAGCTCGGCGGGGCCTGCCTGGCGCTCCTCGTCGTCCTGCGGGGCTTCAACCTCTACGGCGAGGCGCTCCCGTGGACGGTCGGCGCGACGCCCCTCGACACGCTGATGTCGATGCTCAATTACACGAAGTACCCGCCGTCGCTGGCGTTCCTGCTGCTCACGCTCGGCGTCGCGTTCCTGCTGCTGGCGTGGTTCGACACGCGCGACACCGCCGCCACGCGCGTGCTGCAGACGTTCGGCCAAGCGCCGATGTTCGTCTATGCGCTGCACCTCTACGTGCTGCTGGTGTGCTACAAGCTCGTGCTCGTGACCATCGGCCCCAACGCGGGCGACCTCTACCACATCGACCACGTGTGGCAGATCTGGGCGCTCACCGTCTTCCTCGCCGCTGCGCTCTACGTTCCGACGCGCGCGTTCGGCGACTACAAGCGCACCAGCGACCGGTGGTGGATTCGGTACTTCTGAGAGATCGGGAGAGGACGACGCCCCCGGTGTGACTCGCTTCTTCCACCTATGTCATCCCGAGCGCAGGGCCGCAGGACCGGAGTCGAGGGATCTGCGGGTCAGCTTCCAGGCTAGGAGAGTTGCTTCGAGATAGACAAAGACACTGCGCACCAGATACGCATGGCTTCCGGCTCCCATCTCCGTCATCCCCGCGACTGCGCTGGTAAGGGTAGGCTTTCACAAAAACGATGTCATTCTGAGCGAGCGCAGCGAGACGAAGAATCTCCGGGCCAGCATCCAAGCGTCGAGCGGGGCTTCGAGGTGGACACAGACCCTTCGACTCGCGTTGCTCGCTCAGGGTGACAAAGGTGTTGGAACGGCAGCAAGCGGTTTGAGATGAGGTACGTGCGAGGAGGCGGAAGTGGGCGACTTCAGAGTCAGGGACGCAGGACCTCGTCGCGACGCAGTACCATAGAGCGCCCCAATCCTCCCACATTGCTTCTCACACCAGGTCTCCAGGATGGGGCCTTCTCCTCACCTTTGTCATCCCGGACTTGATCCGGGATCCATACGATCTACTGCATGGATCCCCGCTTTCGCGGGGATGACTCCGTAGGTGGTGTGAGGTATCAACTCAGAAACCCGCTACCACACCTTCGCTCCGCTATGCCTATCTCCTCGCCCTGGACGCGCGCGCTGCTCGTCCTCGCCCTGCTTCTCGCTGCGCCAACAGCCGTCGCCCAGGCGCCGTTCACGCTCGACGATGTGTTCGAACTGGAGTGGGCCGACGACCCGCAAATCAGCCCCGACGGCGAGGACGTCGTCTACGTGCGGGCGGGGATGGACCGGATGAAAGACAAGCGCCGCCAGTCGCTCTGGGTGGTCGGAACGGACGGCGAGGAGCACCGCAAGCTGACGGCGAGCGAGGCGAATGAGTCGGCGCCGCGGTGGTCGCCGAGCGGGAACCGCGTGGCCTACGTGTCGGCGACGGACGAGGGCGCGGAGCTGTTCGTCCGCTGGATGGACACGGGCCAGACGGCGCGGCTGACGCAGCTCGACCGGTCGCCGCGCGGCCTCACGTGGTCGCCCGACGGGACGATGCTGGCCTTCTCGATGCTCGTCCCCGAACCCGACCCGACGCTCGACGTGGCCCTGCCGTCGCCGCCGAAGGGCGCGGAGTGGGCCGAGACGCCGCGCATCGTCGACCGCGTCAAGCACGAGGCCGATGGCTCCGGCAACATCGAGCCCGGCTTCCGCCACGTGTTCGTCGTCCCCGCCGACGGCGGCACGCCGCGCCAACTCACGCACGGCGACTACCCGCACGGCACCGACCTCGCCTGGCTACCCGACGGCAGCGGCCTCGTCGTCTCCGGCAACCGCAGCGACGACTGGCAACTCGACTACCGCGGGTCCGAGGTCTACCACGTCGGCCTGGCCGATCACACGATCACACCGCTCACCGACCGCGACGGGCCGGACCAAGGCCCCGTCGTCTCGCCGGACGGTCGCACCATCGCCTACCGCGGCTACGACGACCGCGTCCGGACCTTCCAGAACACGCTCGTCCACCTCCTCGACCAGGACACCGGTGCCATCCGCGTCCTCGCGGGCGACCTCGACCGCAGCATCGAACAGCTCGCGTGGACCGACGCGGGGCTCTTCGCGAGTTACTACGACCGGGGCCTCGTCTGCCTCATGCAGGTCGCGCTCGACGGCACCGTGCGCGAGATCACGGACGCCCTCGGCGGCACGTCGATTGGGCGGCCCTACCTCGACGGAGCGTGGTCGGTGTCCGACGGCGGCGTGGTCGCGTTCACGCACAGCACGCCGGAGCGCCTGTCGGACGTGGCGGTTGTGGTGGACGACGAGACGCGCGTGCTGACCGACCTCAACGGTGACCTGCTGCCCTACCGTGACCTCGGGGCGGTCGAGGAACTCACCTGGACCGCCGAGGACGGCCTCGACGTGCAGGGCTGGATCATCCGCCCGCCGGGCTACGAGGAGGGCCGGCCGTATCCGCTGCTGGTCGAGGTCCACGGCGGGCCCATCGCCTCCTATGGCCCACACTTCTCCCCCGAGTTCCAACTCTTCGCGGCAGACGACTATATCGTCTTCTATCCCAACCCGCGTGGCAGCACGGGCTACGGCGAGGCCTTCGCCGACCTCCTCTACCACGACTACCCCGGCGGCGACTACGGCGACATCATGACCGGCGTCGACGCCCTGATCGCGACCGGCGACGTGCACCCCGACTCGCTCTACGTCACGGGTGGCAGCGCGGGCGGCGTGATGACGGCGTGGATCGTGGGCAACACGGACCGCTTCCGGGCGGCGGCGGTCATCAAGCCCGTCATCAACTGGATCTCGAAGACGCTCGTCGCCGACAACTACTACGCCTACGCCGACTACCGCTACCCCGGCCAGCCGTGGGAGAACCCGATGGCCTACTGGGAGGAGTCGCCGATCTCGGTCGTCGGCAACGTCGAGACGCCGACGATGGTGATGGTGGGCACCGCCGACCTGCGAACGCCGCCCTCGGAGGCACGCCAGTTCTACCACGCGCTCCGCCTGCGCGACATCGAGACGGTCTACGTCGAGATCCCGGACGCCGCGCACGCCATCTCGAAGCGCCCCAGCCAACTCGCCGCGAAGATCGCCTACATCCTCGCGTGGTTCGACCGGTATCGAGGGGACGACAGTAGAGACTCCGAGGACTGAAGGTGCATCGCAGCAGGTCTTGCTCCCCCCGTTTCGCTCCCCCTGAAGGGTCGCGAAACTGTCCCCCTCAGGGATGAGGGGGGACAGTCCGAGGAGCGGAGCGCACGAGCGCGGAGACGACGCAGGACGGGGGGAGCCAACCTGTTGAGATCTCTAAAAACGACTACACGACCCCGCGATGAATGCCGAACTCCGCGCGCTCTACGAGGCCGACTACCGCGACCACGGCCAGGGGCTGCAGCACAGCACGCCGGAGTACGATGCCATGCGTGCCCGCGACCGCGACCGGCGGCAGCGCGCGGCGGAGATCATTGCCGAGATCATGGCGGGTGAGAGCAGCGTGGCGGCGGAGGACTACTACCACGCCGCCTGGCTCTTCAACCACGGCGATACGCCCGACGACGCCTCGCAGGGCCACGTGTGGGCGAAGCAGGCGGCCGAGCTTGGACATCGCCCCGCACGGTGGCTCGCGGCGGCGGCGTACGACCGCGCGCGGATGTACAGCGGCCAGCCGCAGAAGTACGGCACGCAGTTCGTCCCCGACGGCACGCGGCACCGGCTCTGGGACGTGGAGCCCGCCACCACCGACGCCGAGCGCGCGGCGTGGGACGTGCCGCCGCTGGCCGAGCAGCTACGCCGGGCCGAGGCGATGACGGAGGCCGATCCGCCGGGCCCCATCGGTGAGGGCGCGCCGACGTGGCTCACGGACGCGATAGAGCGGTGGAGGGCCGAGGAGGCCGCCTAGCCTCGGTGCGTTCAGCGCCGATCTCGTTCGCGGCGGGCGTGTGACACCAAGACGGCACTCCGCGTACGCAGGTTTACACCTCGACTCGTTCACCGTACACGCTGGCCTTGCGGCTTCCAGACACGCCCTGTGTCTGCTCCTGCATCGGCTATCACCACGCTACCTGGTCCCGCCCATGGCCCTCGCCGCCGTCATCCCCGTCCTGCGCATCTTCGACCTCGACAAAGCGCGCGCGTTCTACGTCGACTTCCTCGGCTTCACGGTCGATTGGGAGCACCGCCACGAGCCAGACTTGCCGGTCTACCTGCAGGTGTCGCGCGAGGCGTGCGTGCTCCACCTCACCGAACACCACGGTGACGGCACACCGGGGGCCGCCATCCGGGTCGCGTCGAGCGACCTCGACGCGCTGCACGCCGAGTTGGCGGCCAAGGCCTACCGCTACGCCCGGCCCCACATCGAGGACAAGCCCTGGGGCACCCGCGAACTGGTGATGTGGGACCCGTTCCACAACCGGCTAACCTTTGCCGAGACGACCGGGACGTGAGTCCGTCCGCGTGGAGCACGGGCTGCTCCGACGTCTTGCTTCAACGTAACGCACAACGTTTGAACAACCCTATGCAAGGCGCCTCGACGCCAGAGCATGGCTGGATAGCGAGCCTTTGGCGTCTAGGATTGCTCCATCTCAGTCCGGGAATGGTAGTGAGAACGTAGTTCCTGTAGGGCGTAGACTGATGCTGAATCGGATGGGTTCAAAGGGAACGTATCGAGTTACTATTGAAATCAAAAAAATTGTATTTTCGTAGTTTAGATACTTTTTGAATTTAGGCGCAGTCTAAGGTGCCTGGTGTAGATGGTACTGTGCTGTTTCGGAAATGCTGTGATCTCAGAATAGGACACCATTTTCAGAAAATGCGACGATTGCTGGAGGTGTCTCGTTTCGGTTCCAGATGCGAGACTCATTCTTGGAATAGTATGTGTGGCGCAAAATTCGACAGCGGACGGCGTACCTCAGACTCCTCCACGCATCCGGCACCGCCCAGGTTGTCCCGCCATGGCCTCTACCCTCTACGCCCTCATC
Organism: Bacteroidota bacterium; assembly: GCA_039027055.1. Classification (GTDB taxonomy): domain Bacteria; phylum Bacteroidota; class Rhodothermia; order Rhodothermales; family Rubricoccaceae; genus JBCBEX01. The sequence continues at coordinate 3,160 of JBCCLD010000184.1, read as the reverse complement.
GCCGTCTTTGCCTTTTCCATCCTAGGCTTGACCATCCATCGCCACGTGAACGACACCGAGCGCAGCGCGATCACGAGCGAGCTCGAGAGCGCCGGGCTCGACGTCGCGCTCGCGTGGGCGAACCGCGTCAAGGACTACGCCTTCGACGAGGCTGACGTCGGCGAGCTGGGCATGCGTGCCGAAGGCGACGTTGCCGGGCTAGCCGCGCCGACGAACCTCGGCCCTGAAGCCGGCGAGGCCGACCCCGCCACGTTCGACGACGTGGACGACTTCAACGGGTATGCCTTCGTGGTCAGCCAGCCGGTCGCCGGCGGCGTCCAGGACTTCGCCGTGTCCTTCGTGGTGCGCTACGTGGACCCGCTCGACTTCGAGGTGGGCAGCACGACGACCACGACCGCGAAGGAAGTGGCCGTGGTGGTGCGGGCCGTCGAGGCGACGTCGGACCGGCCGCCCGTGGTGGCGAGCCTCGCCGTGCCCCTGACGCCTGCCAAGCTGTTCCTCCACCAATAGCCGCTACTCCTGCCCCCTAGCCGTCGCCTCCCCCAGTTGCTGCCCGGTCGCCGCTGCGCTACGGTCGCCGCTGCGCTACGGTCTCCGCACACCGCCTGCTCACCCCATGCACGTACTCCTTGACCACCTCTCCGCTGTCATCGTCGGGACGATGCTGCTCACGGCGCTCCTCGTCTTCCAGATGCGCGAGCGGCTCAACAGCGTCGACGAAGCCATGCGCTACGAGCTCCAGGCGGAGGGCGAGGCCGTCATGAGCACCCTCGGCCAAGACCTCAACAACCTCGTCACCGAGGCCGAAGCAGGCACCCTCGGCCTCTCAGTGCTGCGCTGCCGCCTCGAACGCCACCCTGACGGTGTCGTCAAAGCGCTCGAATGCCCCGGACAGATCGAGACGGACGCGATCAACAGCGAGCCGGGGACGGTGCGCTACTGGACACAGCCCGACGGATCGTCCTACGCCGTCGGCGACTCCGTGCGTGCGGCCTACACCCTCCACCGCGACATCGACACGGACAGCGGCGTGCAACGTCAGGTGGTCGCGCAGGCGGTCGTCGGGTTCGACGTCGCGTTCTTCGGAGCAGCCGGGGCCCAGGTCACCGACGGCGATGCCCCCGCCGACCTCCACGCGCTGCGCTTCCGCATCGACCTGGCGAGCGACGGGACCGACGCGCTCGCCAGCGACCAGGCGGCCGAGCGGAGCATCAACGTCGCGCAGTTCGGCCACACCGTGCGCCCGCCCAACCTGACCTACCTCGAACGCTCGGCCAGCGGCGGCTTCGTCACCGATAGCTCGCCCGACCCTTCCGAGACCACCTCGACGCAGTGGTTCTCGGGCGGCGACAGCGGCTCCGACGATGACGACGACGACGACTGACCCGCACCTTCCGCCTACCCCCTCATCCACACCACCCCAACCATGGGACGATTCCTGGTCCTCATCGTGGTCGTAGCCGCCGCCACGACTGCCTCCACCCTGCTCCGAGACACGTCCACCCGGCTCGGGGCGCAAGGCAAGCAGGCGGCCACGCACGACCTCGCCCTCGCGAGAGAAGCCGCCGACGCGGCCCACACGGCAGTCCTCACGGCGATGCTGCGCGGCGGGCAACTCAACAGCGACCTCCCGCTCGACCAGACGTTCGAGATCGACGGCCGCGACGTGCGCATCGACCGGTTCGAGACGCGCAGCGACACCGTCTACTTCACCGTCACGGGCTTGAGCGGCGGTAGCGAGCACACCATCTCCAGCAGCTACCTCGTCAGCGACGTCGACTTCCCGGGGCCGCTCTGGGTCGACGCGCCCTACGCCACGGCGACCCTCAGCCCGCTCGCCACCATCACCGGCCTCGACGACGAGGGGGGCATGCGCGCGAGCTACCTCGACTACAGCAAGCTCTACGACTACCGCCTCGACGACATCCTCAGCCCGGCGACGCTGGTGAGCGACTTCCAGGGTGCGCTGAACATCCCAACCGGTTCGCGCCGGGGCCTCGACGCCCGGAAGGGCCTGGAGCCGGTGCTCGACTTGTACAAGACGCCGAGCCTGGTCGAGCTCTACGGAGACATTCTCTCGGCGTTCAACAGCGAGGACGTGTCGTTCGGCTCCGCGACTACGCTCCCGAGCAGCCAGACCTACGGCCAGCGCGGGAGCCGGAGCGTGCGTGATGCGCGGATCGTGCAGGTCGAGGGCGACCTCCGTATCCCGTCAGCAGTGACGCTCGAAGGCAACGGGGTGCTGCTCGTGGAGGGCAACCTCGTGGTCGAGGGAGCGCTGCTGTGGGACGGCCTCGTCTACGTCCGCTCGTTCGAGCAGGAACTCGGGGTGACGGCCACGGGCGGCACCGTCGAGATCCGGGGCGCGCTCATCGTTGAGCAGGAGGCCCCGCCGCCGGGCGGCCACATGGACCTTACGATCTACCGCGACATGACGGGCCAGTGGACGCAGCCCAGCGGCGAGATCGACATGTACTCCAACGCGTGGACGAAGCACACCCATCGCAGCGAGCGCGTCATCCCGGACCGCCGCGTCGTGTTGCTCGACCGCGACGGTGGCAACCCACACGAGGCTTACACGCGGTTCGCGGAGACGCTCGGTAACCTCAGCGCCACCGATCTGATCTTCTTCGAGTTCGACAACCTGGCCTACGACGGCCTTGCCAACTTCCGCCTCGCTGCCGAGGACACGCTCCGCGTCGGCTCGATCAACGGCGGCTTCGGCGGCTTCTCGGCCAACGACGTCACCCAGCACCGCACCCGCACCTTCGAGGTGCAGGAAGTCGACGAACTCGTGGTGGATGTGCAGAGCCTCCGCCTCCTCAAACACCACTTCGACGACGAGGTGACGACGGACCCCGAGGCGGACTGCACGTGGAACACCTACCCGTGGCAGACCGGGTGCGTCCCGCTCAACTGGCCGTTCAACACCAAGTGGCTCGCCGATCGCGGCGGGGCGCTCCGGGTGAAGCTCTACCGCGAAACCCTCGTCGCCGAGGAGTTCCTCTACGAGGCGGTCTTCTACTGGCACCGCCGCGGGGCCTGGGACACCACCGAGCGCGATGCCGAGATCGCCGCCGACCAGCAGTGGCGCACCGACATCGAGAACGGCATGGTCTACGGAACCGCCCGCAGCTTCGGGCCCAACGTGAGCCTCGTG
>JBCCLD010000183.1:0-9347 GCA_039027055.1 Bacteroidota bacterium | reverse complement strand
GTATAGCATGATGCCAATGAAGCCGAGGAAGACCGCTGGTCTTCCTCTCCGCCACATCCTCGAAGCGTAGACGGCCAACGTTGCGGAACGCTGCGTTTGGGATCGGGACCTGCGGCATTTCATCGAGCAACGCGAGGGTACTCTCCTCGGTCCCCTGCATGAGTGTGGCCTGAACTACCTCAGACGAGACGTAGTTGATGTAGTCCAGGTCGTTGGGTCGGCGGTAGATGCCGTTTGAGATGAAGAGATCTCGTTGCCCGTCGAGGTCGAGGTCGGCAAAGAGCGCGGCCCAACTCCAATCCGTTGCCTCGACCCCCGCGAGCGGCGCGATGTCGGAGAAGCGCAGTGTGCCGTCCGGGGCTAGACCGCGGTTAAGCTGGAGTGTGTTGCGCGCGAGTTGGTGGTGGTAGCCGAGGCTCCGTTTCAGCTCATAGAGCACGTAGGTGTCACCATCATCCGAGGTCTTGCGGATGCGCTCCCTCGCGGGTAGCATGTCGAGCACGGCGAGGTCGAGTTGCCCGTCGTTGTCGAGGTCCGCGGCGTCGGCGCCCATCGAGAACGTACTCGTGTGGGGCATCGCAGTCTCGATGACCTCACGAAACGTGCCGTCCTGGTTGTTGAGATAGAGGAGGTCGTTCTCGTGGAAGTCGTTGCCGACGTAGAGGTCGGGCCAGCCGTCATCGTCGAAGTCGGCGGCGATGCTGGAGAGGCCGTAGCCCGCAGCACCGCTGCGGATGCCAGCCTGCTGGCTCACCTCGGCGAAGCGCGCGCCGGTAGGGGTGGCGTCGTTGCGGAGGAGGCGGTCACCGGCGCGCTCATTTCGCGTGCGCACCTGAGCGGCGGGCTTGTAAGTGCGCTCGGTGTGGGTTGAGTGGTTGAGCAGGTAGACGTCGAGGTCGCCGTCGCGGTCGTAGTCGAAGAACGTGGCGTGCGTGGCATAGCCCTCGAAGTCGAGCCCGTAGGTGTCGGCCTGCTCAGAGAACCGCACGACGCCGTCTTCACCTACGCCGTCGTTGATAAACAGCTCGTTGCGGCCTGCGCGATCAAGGAAGCCGCCCACGTTCATCACGTATAGGTCGAGCCGTCCGTCCGCGTTCACGTCTGCCATCGTCACGCCCGTTGACCAGTTGCCCAGTCCGCCGACACCCGCCGCCTCGGTCACGTCTTCGAAGCGGAGCGGACCGCCCGGCTCGGTACGGTTGAGGTAGAGCCGGTTCTCAAGTTCATTGGCCGTGAAAAAGAGATCGGGGCGGTCGTCCCCGTCGAGATCGCCCACCGCGACGCCGCCCCCGTTGTAGTAGTACGGGTAGGTGAAGATGTTGAACGCAGCCCCTTCGGCGAGGGTATTCTCGAACGTCACCCCGGACGTCGCAGGATCGACGCGCTCGAAGAGCGGAGAGGTCGACGAAGCCCCCTCGCACCCGGCGGCGAGGCACGCAAGACCGACGAGAGGCAGGGCGAAAAGCAAGAGAGTCGCGCTGGGGAAGCGGCGCATAGCTTGAAGGGTGGGGGAGAGGGCGAGTCCGGCAAGGCCCGCTGGTGGGAAGGCAGCACGGCGCAATCAGCCGTATGGGCTTAGCCGTTCGGGATCAAGGAAAAGACCTGGGGGGCCGCATCGTTTTTCGCGGCCACGACCCGCACGCCGTTGGAGGTTCGGGCGGACACGAGCCGGCGCGTCTGACCGGGTACGAAGAACCCGCTCTTGCGCGGCCAGAGCGAGTCGAACGTGCCGTCGCCACGTCCGCGCAGCGCGAGACCGTAGGAGGCGGCCATCCGTCCGAGGTCGGGGCGCACGTCGTAGAAATTGCCAGCAAGCAACAGGTCGGTCGAACCGTCGCCGTCGAGGTCGTCGGCGAGAAGGCCGTAGACGGGAGCGAGCTGAGCGTCGTAGGGGAGCGCGCGGCGAACGAACGCGCCGCCTTCGTTCATGAAAACGGACGAGGCGAACGTGGTCGCGGTGCGGACTTCTGCGCTGGCCAGCTCCTCCGTGGTGAAGATATCCTCGACCGTCTGCTCGGCGTAGCCCTCGAAGCGCGGATAGCGGCGCTTGAGGTGCGGAAGCTGACGGACGAGGTCCTTGCGAAGCGTGAATGGATAGGCGGTGTCGCTCCCGGGCGGGTAGAGGCTGAGTAGCTGCTCCGTCGAGCCGTTGCTGTCGAAGTCGGCGACGTGCATCGTGACGGGGCGCTCGGGCGTGGCGCGCAGCTTCGTGTTGAGGCCGAGGTTGCCTACGACGAGGTCCTCGTCTCCGTCGCCGTCGAGGTCGGCCGCTTCGATGCGGGTCCACCAGCCCTCGGTGGCGTCGAGGCCTGGCACATCCGCGGCGTTGAGCGTGCCGTCTCCTGCGTTCTCGAAAACTCGCACCGGCATCCATTCGCCTACGGCAACCAGGTCGAGGTCACCATCGCCGTCAGTATCGGTCCAGGTCGCGTCGGTAACGAGGCCCGCTTCGACGAGGCCTGGAGCGCGCCGTTCGGTGATGTCGGAGAAGCGGCCCCGTCCGTTGTTGAGAAGGAGCGCCGAACGGGGCACGACGCCATAGCGATAGGGGACAGAACGCGCTCCCACGAACAGGTCCACGTCCCCGTCGCCGTCAAAGTCGGCTGGGGCGACGGTGCTGCCGCTGGAGAACTGGGTGGGTAGCATGCCCTCGCCGCGATCGAAGCCACCGGATCCGTCTCCGAGGTAGAGCCGGTCCACGAGCGCCAGGTCGTTCACGGCAAACTCGTTGCTACCTGACACGACGTAGAGGTCGAGGTCGCCATCTCCGTCTGCATCGAAGAACGCGGCGTCCGTGTCTTCGGAGGCGGCATCGGTCTCAAAGGCCGAGGGGTTGGCGGGCTCGAAGGCACCACGCGCCGTCTGAACGAGGAGCACGCCGGGCTGTCCTGCGGCACCGCCGAGGTAAAGGTCGTCAAGGCCGTCGCCGTTCACGTCTCCTGAGGCTGCGGCGGGCCCTTCGGTGGAGAGCTTCTTCGGTAACAGGCTCTCCCGGTGAAAGTCCACAAATCGGCTCTCATCGTGTCGGTAGGGTAGAACCGCCGTGGCCGTCACGTCGCGCAGGAGCGCAGACTGTGCAGCTGGTAGCCCGGCTGGTTCGCTGGTCTGCAGGCGCTCGTCCTCGTGACGCAGCGTGAGTACCTGGCCGGTGGTCACGTTGCGCAGCGACTGCTGGCGCCCGTCCGGCCAGCGCACCGTCACCGAATCGACGATGGCTGCACTGCCAAGGCCGAATGTGAGTGTGTAGTCCATGCTCGACTGAAAGCCGCGCATAGGGATCTGTTCTAGATAGCTGGCGCGGCCAGAAGTCCAGACACCTACCTTTGCTCCAATGCCGAAGCGGTTCGCCGAAGGGCCTACGAGTCGCACCTGCAGATACTGGTGGCGAAGCTGTGCGTCAGACAGATTTTCGTAGAGCGAAGCAGGTGCTCCGAGGTTGTTCACGACGAGGTCGAGGTCGCCGTCGCCGTCGAGGTCGCCATAGGCAGCGCCGTTTGAATAGCCTGGCTCGGCGAGACCCCAAGCAGTAGTGGCATCCGTGAAGCGCAGGCCGTCGGTTGCACCGTCGTTGCGGAAGGCGTAGTTGCGTATTGGCGTGGTGGGGATTTCGCTAGTCAGCGCGAGAAAGTCCACGCCTTCACCCGTCTCTACGCCTGCTGCTACGCGCTCCCGGGTTTCCTCATCAGCGAGGAAGTTGATGTAGTCCTGATCGGTGACATCGCGATAGACTCCATTGGCCACGTAGAGATCTTTGTGGCCGTCGCCGTCGAGGTCGGCGAAGAGGGCTCCCCAGCTCCAATCGGTCGCGCTGACGCCCGCGATCTGCCCGACTTCGCTGAACGTTCCGTCGCCATTGTTGCGCTGGAGCGTGTTGCGCATGACTTGGTGGTGGTAGTCGTTGGCGACCTTCGCCTGATAGAGGTTATAGCCCTCATAGGCCGACGTGAGCTTTAGGCGGCGGTCGTCCTCCGGGAACATGTCGGTGACATAGATCTCCGGGCGGCCGTCGCCGTTAAGGTCAGCCATGTCGGCCCCCATCGACGAGAGACTGAGAAGCGGCATGGCCTCGTCGAGCACCTCGCGGAACGTGCCGTCCTGGTTATTGAGGTACAGGTAGTCCCGCTCGAAAAAATCGTTCGAGATGTAGAGGTCGGTCCAGCCGTCGTCGTCCACGTCGCCTGCGGTGACGCCGAGGCCGAAAGCGATCTCGCTACCGAAGATGCCAGCCTCTTCGCTGACATCCGTGAAGCGCGGGGCATTGGGTTCGCTGTCGTTGCGCATCAACTTGTCGCCGCCCAGGTCGTCTCGGATGTGGCGGATGTTGCGCAGGCCAAAGGACGAGACCGGGCGGAACGAGTTGTTCAGGAGGTAGGCGTCGAGGTCGCCATCGCGGTCATAGTCGAAGAACGCGGCATGCGTGGTGTAGCCCTCGTCTGCGAGGCCGTAGGCTTCGGCCTGCTCCGTGAAGCGCGGGACGCCGTCGTCCCCAAGCCCCTCGTTAATGAACAGCTCGTTTTGCTTATCGTCCCCTTCGAGGTTGCCCGCGTTGCAGACGTAAAGGTCGAGCAGGCCATCGGCGTTCAGGTCCACAACGGATACGCCGGTGCTCCAGGCGCGTGCTCCACCGACACCTGCAATCTCCGTGACATCGTCAAATTGGATCGGGCCGCCGGGTTCAGTCTGGTTCAGGTACAGCGCGTTGGGCCCCTGGTTGGCGTTGAAGTAGACGTCGGGCCGCTCATCGCCGTTGAAGTCGCCAATACCGACTCCGCCACCGTTAAAGAAGTTGCGGTAGGTGAAGACATTGAACGCTTGCGTCTCGGTGAGCACGTTCGAAAACGTGATGCCGGTGGAGTCCGGTGCCAGCGTGGCGAAGAGAGGAGGCTCGCTGAGGGCACCGTCTCCGGAGGTTCGGTCCTCTGTCGAGGTTCCGCAGCCAAGCCCTACGACGAGCGCCGCCAAGCAGCCAAGAGCGACGTGGAAGCGAGACATGAGCAGGGAGCGGAGGAGCAGAGTGGCACGAGGGGGCGAGGAACGTACGAGATCGCAGGGAGGATGCCTGGGTGGAGGGGTTTTCATCAGTGCTCCATACCACAAGGCCCAGGTGGGTAAGCATCAAAAAAACAGGGAGCCCCGCCGAGTGAATTCCCGGCGGGGCTCCCGATGACCGGAGGTCAGGGCCCTAGATCTAGTAGCCTGGGTTCTGGCTCAGGTTCGGGTTGGAGTCGCGCTGCAGCTGCGGGATGGGGAAGAGCGTGCGGAAGCTGTCACTGGCGTCCTTGAACTCCCATGCATCCTCGAAGCCGCCGAAGCGGACGAGGTCCTGCCGACGCTTTGCCTCGTAGATCAGCTCGTAGAGCCGCTCCTGAAGGATCTGCTCGCGCAGCGCGTCGGTCGAGCCGAAGTCGCCCGCGTCGAGCATGAAGTCCTCCATGCTGGTGCCGCCGTCGGCATCAAAGGAGCGAGCGCGGAGCGCGTTCAGCTCAGCGATGGCTGCATCCCGGTTGCCCTGCTCGTTGAGCACCTCTGCCTTGATGAGGTGCATCTCACCGAGGCGGAAGAAGGCGTAGTCGTTCGAGTGACCGTTGCCGTCCACGAAGTTGACGTCCGGCGGGAACTTCGCCACGCGGACGCAGGCGCCCTCCGTGGTGTTGTTCACGTCCCCGCACTCGCGGGTGAAGACGAGCGGGTTGCCGTTGCGGTCGTTGACTTCCTCACCCGTCTCGAAGTTGATTTGCTGGCCGATGAGGAAGATGTCCTTCCGCTGGTCCTCGTCAAGGAACGAGTCGTAGGTCTCTGCGATGGTCGAGAAACCGTTCCAGGGCGACGGGTCCACCTGGTTGTAGTGCAGGTAGCGCATCGGAAAGCTCATCCCCAGGCCCGGCGTAGTGTTGTGCTGGACGAAGAAGATGTGCTCCGGGTTACCCTCGTTGTCCGGCGCGAAGATAGCCGCGTAGGAGTCCGAGAGGGCATAGTTACCCGAGTCGATGAGCTCGTTGGCGTAGCGGAGTGCAGTCTCGCACGCACCGGCAACCTCCGTGCAGGAGTTGTAGCCGTTCGTGTTGAGCGCGTCGGAGCTCTTGGTGAACACGCCCGCGTTGAGGTAGAGGTTGGCAAGCATGGCCTTAGCGACGCCCTGCGTCACGCGGCCAAGCTGTGCTCCCTCCACGGGCAAGCCGTCGCTGCCGTCGCGGGCAAGGATGGCTTCGAGCTCGCTCGTGACGAACGCGAAGACCTCCGCACGCGTGGCCTGCACCGGGGGGTTGTCCTGGTCAGCCAAGAACTCGCCGTCTTCATCGCCCACGATGGGGACGTTGCCGAAGAGGTCGAGCATCTGGTAGTAGTAGAACGCGCGCAGCGTGCGCAGCTCCGAGTCGATGGTGAGGCCGTTCTGAGCGACGAACTCGTTGTCGACCGTCTGGAGCGCCTGTAACAGGCTGTTGATGCGGGCGACACCACCGAACGCTGCGACCCAGGCATCGTTGAGGTCAACGAGGCTCGGTGTCCAGTTGTGGCGGTGCATGTCGAGCCAGCGGCCACCGTCGGACCAGTCAGAGCCACGTGTGGGCACGATGGTTTCGTCGGAAGATACCTGGCTCAGGTTGTGGTAGGCCCAGAGCATGGCGCGTAGCTGGGCGTAGGCGGGGACGATCGCGGCCGTCACCTGCTCCTCGTTCTGGAAGAAGTCCTCGGCGCGAACCGAGGTGAATACTTCTTCGCCGAGGTCCGTACAGCCGCCTAAGAGTAGGGCGGGTGCGAGCAGGACAGCGAGGCCGAGTCGCCGCAGCTTGGTAGTCAAGCGTGTCATAGCGAGTGTGTGTGGTGAATTCTGGGGAAGAGGGGGGCCCTCACCGAGTGGTACACCCGGCGAGGGGCCTGTGACTAGGGGAATCGACTAGAAGCCGAGGTTGACGCCGATGGTGAAAGTGCGCGGGCGCGGGTAGTTCGTGTAGTCCACCCCGGTAGCGGAGATAAGGCCGACCTGCGCGTTCGTGTTCACTTCAGGATCGTAGCCGCTGTAGGGCGTGATCGTGAACACGTTGTCGATCGACAGGAACACGCGCGCCGACTGCACGAGCGGCGTGACGATGCTCATGTCCGGGCGGTATTCCAACGTGATGTTGTCCAAGCGGAGGAACGAGGCGTTCTCGATCCAGCGCGAGGAGTAGGTCGGGGCTTCGTCGAAGGCGTCCGGGTTGTCCAGCGCGTCGGCGAAGAAGCCACGGCCCTGGGCCGCCGCACTCTGCGTCTCGAAGATGAGCGCCGTGTTGTTGAAGAGTTCGCGGCCCTGTTCTCCACGAATGAACATGCTCACGCCGAACTGCTTGTAGTCGAATCGGGTGCGGAGGCCGTAGGAGAAGGCCGGGCGCGGGTCGCCGATGATGCGGTTGGTCGCCTGGCCGCGGTCGGTGGTCGTGCCGGTCAGGTTGCCGTCGCCGTCATAGACGTTGTAGAGCTGGCGGCCCTCGTCGTTGAAGCCTGCAAACTCAGGCCCGAAGAAGACCGGGAACGACTCGCCCTCACGGAGCAGGAGCGCGTTCTGGCCCGACTGGCCACGGCCGGAGACCGTACCCGTCTGTACCTCGGTGAGGCTGCCCAGGTCGACGATCTCGTTCGAGTTCGTGTTGAACACGACGCCGATCTGGAGGGTCATGTCCGACTTGTCGATGGCGTAGGCATCGAGCGCGAAGTCAAGACCCGTGTTGCGCAGCGAGCCGAAGTTGTCGAGGAACTGCCCGTCGCCGAGCTGCGGCGTCGCGGCGGGCACTTCGAGGAGGAGGTTGTCCGTGGTGTTCCGGTAGAACTCCAGCGAGCCGAAGAAGCGTCCTTGGAGTAATTCATACTCGATGCCAGCCGTGAACTCCTGCTTCTCCTCCCACTGCAGGTCGAGGTTGGGCGGGAACGGAGACACGAATCCGGTGAAGACCTCACCGCCGAGGATGGCCCGGCTGTCCGACGCGGGGTCGAGCAGCAGCAGCGTGCGGTAGTTCGGGATCGACTGATTGCCCACGATACCGAAGCCCGCTTTGACGCGGAGGTCGGTCAGGAAGTCGTTGTCTGCGAGGAACGACTCGCTCGAGACGCGCCACGCGCCCGAGATGGCGGGGAAGAGCGCCCAGCGGTTCTCCGGACCGAAGCGCGACGAGCCGTCGTAGCGCAGCGAGGCGCTGATGTAGTACTTCTGGTCGAAGTTGTAGTTGGTGCGACCGAAGAACGAGATCAGGCGGTTCTTCTCACGGCAGGAGGAGGTCGCGGTCTGCTCGCACCCCTGGCCCTCGGGGATGAAGCTCGTGGCCGCCCCGATGTTGTCGGCCCCGTTTGCGTCCGTGAGGAAGCCACGGCCCTCCACGGCGAAGAACTCGGTGTCGAACTCGTTGAATTCGTAGCCCGCGAGGAGGTTGAGGTTGTTGCGCTCAGCGATCTGGCGGTCGTAGGTGAGGTACGACTGGAGCGTGATCGACGTGCGCTGGAGGTCGCTCTGGATCGCGCGGCCGTTGAACGTGGCCCCGATGGGGTTGCTGTTCGGCTGGTAGATCTGACGCCGCGACACCGAGCGGTCGCCGCCGAGGTTGACCCGGGCCGTGAGGCCGTCGATGAGGTCGAGATCGGCAGAGATGTTGCCAAGCGTCCGCGTGGTGCGGGCCGCGTCAGAGATCTCCTCCGCGACACCGACCGGGTTCCGAATCGAAGTCTGGCCTTCCAACTCGAAAAACTCGCCATTGGCGTCCCGCTCCGGGAACGTTGGGTTGAAATCGTAGAGGTTGGTGAAGAGGCCGCCTTCGAAGCCGCCCGTGCTCTCGTATGCAACGAAGTCGTCCTCGGTGACGGCGCTTGTCAGGTTGAGGCCAAGACGGAGGCGGCCGCCGAGGGTCTGGGTGTTGGCGTTGAGCCGCCCTGTGAGGCGCTCCAGGCCCGACGAGATCACGATGCCTTCCTGGTTGAGGTAGCCCAACGAGGCGCGGTATTGCGTGTTCGCCGTGCCGCCCGAGAAGGACAGGTTGTGCTGCTGCGACACGGCCGTGCGGAGGAGCAGGTCCTGGAAGTCCGTGCTGGTGCCTCCGAGCGCGTCGATTACATCAGCTTGGTTGTTCGGGAAGATCGTCTCTTCCTCACCGTCTTCGTTGATGATGACGGTGGGGGTGTTGCCGCCTTCCACGTCCACGAGGTTGCCGTCGTCGTCGAATCCGAGCTGCCCATCAGCAACCCGGTCGCGAATGAACTGCTCGTACTCTGATCCGGAGACGAGGTCGATGGTGCGCGAGCGTCGACGTGGACGATGCAAACGTCGGCGTTACCACCAACGTGGACGAGTTGATTCAAGGCCGCGTATCAGGCGTGCAAGTGAT
>JBCCLD010000182.1:0-9349 GCA_039027055.1 Bacteroidota bacterium | reverse complement strand
GGAGCTGGCATCCCCGGGCCCGGCGGCCTGACAACGCCTCCAGGAGCTGGCATCCCCGGGCCCGGCGGCCTGACAACGCCTCCCGGAGCTGGTATCCCCGTGGACTGGGGGGGCTGGGGGTGGTCGCTCCACGCTAGCTCCATGCCCCACACGCAGCTCGGTACTCCAGCCCGCTACGCGAATCGCCCAGAGTTGAAGGCGGTCCGCCGCGATCTGCGCAACAACGCGACTCCTGCGGAGGCAGCGCTGTGGAAGATGCTTCAGCGCCGCCAACTCGAAGACCGAAAGTTTCGCCGTCAGCACAGTGTCGGCGGCTACGTCCTCGACTTCTACTGCCCCGCTGAGCGGCTCGCCGTCGAACTCGACGGGAACGTGCACGAAGATCCTGCACGGGCCGCGTACGATGCTGAGCGACAGGTTGCGTTGGAAGACCTCAGTGTTCGCGTGCTGCGTTTTCGGAACGACGCAGTGCTGGAAAGGCCGGACCTCGTGGCGGCTGCGATTGCTGCGTCGTTTCAAGCATCGGAGTAGTCTGGATCGACCACCCCCAGCCCAGAAAGACAAGAAACCCCGCAGCGCATGCGCTGCCCTGTCCAGGAGGGGAGCTTTTCGCGCTTCAGTCGCAACCTTTCCTCACCCCAACACCACCGCAGCCGACCCCGCTCGGGCCTCCCCCGCCACCTGAGCCGCCGGCTGACAGCCGAGTGCCGCCCATGGCCATCCAGGCCGCCATCGACGCCTACCACACGCTGCTCACCGACGACGACCTCGCCGGGGCGTCGCAGGACCACCTCGACGAGCAACTCCGCCGCCGGGGCCTCTTCTTCGGCGAGCGCCCGCTGTGCAGCGTGCTGAGGCCTCGCTTCATGACGCCGGGGCAGTACAACTTCCTGAAGCGCCGCACCGCCTTCCTGCTGCGCGCCTTCGGGAAGGTCTACCGCGCCGCCATCGCCGACGCGATGTTCCGCAGGCAGTTCAAGCTCACCGACTGGGAGGAAGCCCTCGTCCAGCACGACCACGGCTTCCGCACGGCGAGCCCCGTCTCGCGCCTCGACGCCTTCTTCGTGTCGGAGCGCGGCGGCATGAAGATCACCGAGTACAACGCCGAGACGCCCGCCGCCGCCGCCTACAACGACCACCTCGCGGCCATCTTCTTCGGGCTGCCAGTGATGCGGGAGTACCTCAAGCAATACGAGGTCCGCTCGCAGCCGTCGCGCCACAGCGTGCTGCATGCCCTGGTGAGCGCCTACCAGCAGGCGACGGGCCGCACCAAGCATCGCCCTACCATCGCCATCGTCGACTGGCGCGAAGTGCCCACCTTCAGCGAGTTCGTGATCTCGAAGGACTACTTCGAGGCGCAGGGCTTCAAGTGCGTCATCGCCGATCCGCGCGAGGTGGAATACCGCAACGGCAAGCTCTTCGCGGGCGGCATCCCCATCGACGTGATCTACAAGCGCGTCCTGATCTCCGAGTTGGTCGAGCGCGGCGGGATGGACCACCCCATCGTGCGCGCGGTGATCGCGGGCGACGTGGTGATGGTGAATTCGTTCCGCTGCAAGATCCTCCACAAGAAAGCCAGCCTCGCCGTGCTGAGCGACGAGCAGAACGCCGGCCTCTTCACCGCCACCGAGCGCGAGGCCATCGAGGCGCACGTGCCGTGGACGCGCGTGGTCGAGGAGCGCACGACGCGCTTCAAGGGCGTGCCCATCGACCTCGTCCCCTACGCGGCGAAGCACAAGGACCACCTCGTCCTGAAGCCCAACGACGAGTACGGTGGCACGGGCATCGTGCTCGGCTGGGAAGTGGACGACGCCCGCTGGCAGGCCGCGCTCAAGGCGGCGCTCGCCGAGCCGTTTATCATCCAGGACCGCATCCACCTCCCGCGCGAGACCTACCCGAGCCTCATCGATGGGTCTGCCGCCTTCCACGACCGCATCATCGACACCGCGCCGTTCGCCTTCTACGGCGACTACATGGACGGCTGCCTCACCCGCCTCTCCACCGACTCGCTCGTCAACGTGACCTCCGGCGGTGGGTCGAGCCTCGCGACGTTCGTGGTCGAAAAACGCTAGCGCTGTTGCGTATGGCGTGTTGCGTATCAGATCGAGCCCAACACGCAACACGTAACACCCCCACCGCTCGGTGCCTGCCCCACTGCGTTCCTCGAAACGACTCCTGCCCATCATGAAAGCACCTTCCCTTACCATCGGCGTCGAGGAGGAGTACCAGATCATCGACCCTGAGACGCGCGAGCTGCGGTCGTACATCACCGAGATCCTCGACGACGACCGCATCCTGCTCGGCGAGGTCAAGCCCGAGCTGCACCAGTCGATGGTCGAGATCGGGACGCAGGTGTGCAAGACGCCGGGCGAGGTGAGCGCGGAGCTGAGGCGGCTGCGCGGCATCGTGATGGAGCTCGCCGACCGCAAGGGCCTCAAGGTCGTCGCGGCGGGGACGCACCCGTTTTCGAGCTGGCAGGATCAGGAGATCACGCCGCTGGAGCGCTACATCGGCGTGCGCGAGGACATGCAGGACGTGGCGCACCAGCTGCTCATCTTCGGCACGCACGTCCACATCGGCATCGAGGACAACGAGTTCCTCATCGACGCGATGAACGTGGCGCGCTACTTCATGCCGCACCTGCTCTGCCTCTCGTCGAGCTCGCCCTTCTGGATGGGCCGCAAGACGGGGCTGAAGTCCTACCGCAGCGTCATCTTCCGCAACTACCCGCGCAACGGCGTCCCGCGCATCATGCGCTCCTACGGCGACTTCCACGCGCTCCGCGAGAAGCTCGTCCACACCGGCTGCATCCCCGACGGCTCGAAGATCTACTGGGACGTCCGCCCGCACCACAAATTCCCGACGCTCGAATTCCGCTTCCTCGACGTGTGCACGCGCGTCGAAGAAGCCGTCTGTATCGCGGCGATCCTGCAGGCGATCGTGCTGAAGCTCTACAAGATGCGGCGCGACAATACGACCTTCCGCGTCTACCCCGCCGACCTCATCGAGGAGAACAAGTGGCGCGCCGTCCGCCACGGCCTCGACGGCAAGCTGATCGACTTCGGCAAGGAGACCGAGGTGCCCGCGCGCGAGCTCATCCTCGAACTCATCGAGTGGTTCATCGGCGATGTCGTCGACGAACTCGGCAGCCGCGCCGAGGTGGAGTACGCCTATAAGATCCTCGACCAAGGCGCGAGCGCCGACCGCCAAGTCGCGACGTTCGAGAAGACGGGCCAGCTGCGCCCCGTCGTGGACCAACTCATCGCCGAGACTGAGGAAGGTGTGCGATAGGGAAGTTTGAAGTAGGAAGTGAGAGGCGGGAAGTAGCGCCTCGACTTTGGGACCTACACCTTTGTCATCCTGAGCGAAGCCCAATGGTCGACGTCGAAGAGCTTGCCCTCGCGAATGCGGGGGATCTACGGGCCAGCTTCCAGGTCCGAGTCAGAGCATCCAGATGGACAGAGATCCTTCGACTCGCTACGCTCGCTCAGGATGACACCAAGAGTACGGTTGGGGTACGAGCAATTATGCAGGCTGAGCCTGCACGGAGACCAGCCGCTCATGCTTGAAGCGAAGCCGAATCACAGCACCATCGGTCAAATGGTGCGCAAAGACTTCGGTACCGTCTGGCTCGAAGTAGGTGCGGGTCTCATGTACATCGTGATTCTGAGCTAAGGCTTTGACGGTTTGGTGCTTCTCACGAGTAAGCTTCAGTTTGGCTAAACCCCGGGGAGCCCTAAGCTCGGGAGGGTCTAGAATCTTGAGCATGCGATCGAGATTCCGGTTGAGGAGCCAGCGGGACAACCAGCGACGAATCCTATAGAGGAAAGAGTACAGCAGAGGGGCCGGAACGTCAGGTAACCTACCCCAGCACCGACTCTGCCGCGGGCTCGCGGAGGTTGTAGCGCGAAGCCATCGCTTGCCCGTACGCTCCGGCGTTGGCGATGAGGAGCACGTCGCCCTCGCGGGTGTCGGGAAGCTGTCGGGCGCGGCCGAGCACGTCGCCGGACTCGCAGATCGGGCCGACGACCTCAGCGGTGGTGGTGGCGGGCGCGTCGAGGCGCGTCAGGTTGACGATCTCGTGGCGCGCGCCGTAGAGCGCGGGGCGGATGAGGGTGTGCATGCCCGCGTCCACGCCGACGTAGACCGCGTCGCCCTTCGCCTTGAGCTGCGTCACGCGGGCGAGCAGCACGCCGGCTTCGGCGGCGAGGTAGCGGCCTGGCTCCAGCCACAGTCCGAAGCGCGGGTGGTCTTGCTGGAACGTAGCCAGGTGCGCGGCTGCCGCCTCCACGTCGAAGCGCGCGGCTCCGGGATCGTCGGGGACGGGGAGGCCGCCGCCGAGGTCGAAGGCCGTCACGTGAGGGAAGAGCGGGGCGTAGCGGGCGAGCGCCGCCGCCGTCTCGGCCCACACGTGCGTCTCGGCGATGCCGCTCCCGACGTGGGCGTGCAGCCCTATGACCCGCGCGCCGAGCTCGCGGACGCGGTCGGCCACCTCGGGCAGGTCCTCCGGCGCGATGCCGAACTTCGAGGCCTTGCCGGCGGTGCGGACATGCTCGTGGTGGCCGTAGCCCTCGCCCGGATCGACACGCACGATGAGGTTGCGCCCGGCGAAGACCTCGGGCCAGTGGACCAGGCCGTAGGCGTTGTCGAGCGTCACGCGGACGCCCACGTCGTAGGCCCAGGCGTATTCCGAGCGCGGCGCGAAGTTGGGGGTGAAGAGGATCGCCGCTGGGTCGAGGTCGGGCAGCACGCGCAGGACGTGGCGGACCTCGCCGGGCGAGACGCACTCGAAGCCGAGGCCCTCGGCGTGGAAGAGCCGCAGGAGGTCGGGGTGCGGGTTCGCCTTGACCGCGTAGAGCACCCGTTCAACCGGCGCAAGAGCGCGAAGGCGGCGGGCGGCGGCGCTGGCCGTGGGAAGATGGTAGACGTAGCGCGCGGTCCCCTGGTCAGCGAGAGCAAGCAGGTCAGCGCGGCGGGTGCGCCACCAGGGCTCGTGCTCGTCGAGAAGCGGATCGGCGAAAGCGGGGGAGGGGGCGATAGACGGGAGCGTGGACATCGGACAGTATCGAAAGCGGAAACAGGAAACAGCGGGCGCGGCACCGCGCCGAAGGGACGGAGCTAGGCCTATTTGGCTTGGCTCCGTTTCTGTTTTCGCAGATCGATTCGGGGCAACATCACAGGGCTAGGCAAGGGCCGCGCGGTCAGCTGCGCGGCGGGCGAGTGGGGCGCTCTTTCCCGGCGTGACCGAGTCGGACGCGCCCGAATCTGACAGGGCGGCATGGACGAACGGGCGCAGGAGGGCGTCCAGCTTCTCGAAGTCGACGAGGAAGGCGTCGTGGCCGAAGGGCGAGTCGAGCTCGAGGTAGGTCCCGTTGGGTAGCGCGGCGGCGAGCGCCTGCTGCTCGTGCGGCGGGTAGAGCACGTCGGACGTGATGCCGACGACGACGGCCGGGGTCGTGACCCGGTCGAGCGCATCGGCTCCCGTGAGGTCGGCGCGGTCGCGGGCGACGTCGTGGCTGTCCATCGCCTCGGTGAGCCGGACGTAGGTGACGGCGTCGAAGCGCTGGACGAGCTTCTCGCCCTGGTGCTGGAGGTACGACGCGATCTCGAACGTGCCGTCGCCGCGCTGCGTGCGGGCGAAGCGCTCGGCGAAGAGCAGGGGGCTGCGGTAGGTCATCATCGCCATCTGGCGGGCGGCGGCGAGGCCCGCGCGGGGCGGGTCGTAGGGCGGGTAGAAGCCGCCACGCCACCGGGGGTCGGCCGTGATCGCCGAGCGCTGCGCCTCCGAGATGCCGATCTGCCATGCTGTGTGCGCCCCTCCCGCCGCGAGCACGGCAAGGCGTCCGACGAAGGGCTGCCCGTCGGGGCCGCCGCCCTCAAACTCGTGCTCGCCTAGCGCGTCCATCGCGGCCCATTCGAGCGCCTGCATGCCGCCCATCGAGCCGCCGAGGACGAGCGCGAGCCGCCGCACGCCGAGGTCGTCCAGCAAGCGCCGCTGCAGCCGCACCATGTCGCGGATGGTGACCTGCGGGAACGCGCCGCCGTAGGGCTCGCCCGTGACCGGGTTGCGGCTGCGCGGGCCTGTGGTGCCGTAGCACGACCCGAGCGCGTTCGTCGCGATGACAAAGTGCCGTGCGGGGTCGAGGAGCTTGCCCTCGCCGAGGAGGTCGCCCATCCACTCGTCGGCGGCGGCGTGGCCGGTGAGCGCGTGGCAGACCAGCACCGCGTTGTCGGCGGTGGGGCTGAGCGTCCCCCACGTCTTGTAGGCGACTTCGGGGGCCTCGAACGTGAAGCCGCCCTCGGTGGTGAACGGCTCGCTGAGCCGGTGGGTGGTAACGCCGTCGTTCATCCTTCGGGTGTGCAAGTGTGGACGTGAAGCGAGCCCGGAGCGGGATTCGAACCCGCGGATAGCGGTGTTGCAGACCGCCGCGTTGCCACTTCGCCATCCGGGCGGGTTGGGGTGTGAACGTGTGGGGGTATGAGGGTGCAAACGTGCAGTGCAAACGTGCAGAGCGAGGCGAGAAGGTGGGGCGTGGCGACACGTGCACACGTCCCCACCTTCACACGTCCATACCGAAGCTTCTAGGCTTCGACGAGTAGTGTCTCGAAGGCCTGCGCGAAGTCGGCCGTGAGGTCGTCGATGTGCTCGATGCCGACGGACACGCGGACGAGCTCGGGGCGCACGCCGCTGGCGACCTGCTCGGCTTCGGAGAGCTGCTGGTGCGTGGTCGACGCCGGGTGGATCACGAGCGTCTTCGCGTCGCCGACGTTGGCGAGGTGGCTGGCGAGGTTCAGGCTGTTGATGAAGTGCTCGCCGGCCTCCTTGCCGCCACGGATGCCGAAGTTGAGCACCGCCCCGAAGCCGTGCGGGAGGTACTTCTGCGCCGCATCGTGGTACGCGTGCGACTCCAGGCCGGGATACCACACCCACTCGACGGCGTCGTGCGCCTCCAGCCAGCGGGCGAGCGCGAGGGCGTTCTCGGCGTGGCGCTCGGCGCGCAGCGAGAGCGTCTCGAGGCCCTGCAGCAGCAGGAACGCGTTGAACGGCGAGAGCGCCGCACCCAGGTCACGCAGCCCCTCGACGCGGGCGCGGATGGCGAAGGCCACATTGCCAAGGTCGCTCTCCGGGTTGAACACGTCCGTGAAGCGAAGGCCGTGGTAGCCCTCGCTCGGCTCGGTGAAGTTGGGGAAGCGCCCGTTGCGCCAGTCGAAGCGCCCGGAGTCCACGATCACACCGCCGATGGAGGTGCCGTGGCCGCCGATCCACTTCGTCGCCGAGTGCGTGACGATGTCGACGCCGTGCTCGATGGGGCGGACGTAGTAGCCGCCTGCGCCGAAGGTGTTGTCCACGACCACCGGCACGCCCGCGTCGTGCGCGACGGCCACGATGCCCTCGAAGTCGGGCACGTTGAGGCGCGGGTTGCCGAGCGTCTCGAAGAAGACGGCCTTCGTACGGTCGTCGATCTGCGCGGCGAAGTCGGCGGGGTCATCGGTGTCGACGAAGCGCGTCTCGATGCCGAGGCGCTTGAGCGCGACCTTGAGTAGGTTGTACGTCCCGCCGTAGAGCTTGCTGCTGGAAACGATGTTGTCGCCGGCCTCGGCGAGCGTGGTGAACGTGATGAGGTGTGCAGATTGTCCCGACGCCGTGGCGACCGCCGCTGCCCCGCCTTCGAGCGCCGCGATGCGCTGCTCGAAGACGTCGGTCGTCGGGTTCATAATTCGGGTGTAGATGTTGCCGAACTCCTGGAGGCCGAAGAGCCGCGCGGCGTGCCCGGTGTCGTCGAAGGTGTAGGAGGTCGTCTGGTAGATCGGGACAGCGCGGCTGTTGGTGGCGCTGTCGGGCTGCTGCCCTGCGTGGAGTTGCAGGGTTTCGAAGCGAAGGTTGGACGTGCTCATGGCGATGGAGACGGGTTGGGGGACAGGGTTGGGGAGACGTGGACGGCAGGCCGGAGGTGCAGAAATGCGAAAACCCTCCGGGCGGGCGGCCCAGAGGGTTAGCAGATCGGTTCGGAGGCGGGGGTCTTACCCGCCAGATCCACACGTGCCCCCTAGGCCTCTCGGCTTGCAACACATAATCATCCCTTTCATCGCAATAGCGATGGGAGTGGGAATAATGTGGGGAGCGGCGAGGCGCACGGGGCAGATCGGTTGGATGCGGTCCCAGAATAGGGCGGCGAGGCCGGATGTTCCGCATCTCTATTGTGGTGTTTGTGTGAACAGAACCGCTTCCAGGCGCTTCCGGGCGCTTCCGGGTCTGGAGGAGCGGCTGTAAACGGCACAGCTAGGCCGGAAGCGTGTCCCTGGTCCGTCGTCCTTTGCTGTTCGTGCTCGGCTCCAGCTCTATTGTTGAACGCCCACACACCCAAACCCCCATACATCGGCACGCGTATCCTTCTCCCCCCGTCTCCCCGTCCCTGTCCCGTCCCATGCCCCTCGCCCACCTCCCCTCGCCCGTCCTCCTGGTGGACCGCGCTCGCCTCGACGCCAACCTCGACGCCATGCAGGCGCGCGCCGACGCACAGGGCGTTGCGCTGCGGCCGCACGTCAAGACGCACAAGTCGGTCGAGATCGCGCGGCGGCAGCGGGAGCGCGGGGCCGTCGGGCTGACCGTCGCCACGGTGGGCGAGGCCGAGGTGTTCGCGCGCTTCGGGTTCGACGACCTGTGCATCGCCCGACCGCTCGTGGGGCGCGACGCCCTCGCACGGGTGGCCACGCTGCTCGCTAGCAAGACGCGCGTGACGTTCTGCGTGGACACGCTCGCGGGCGCGCGGCAGGCCGACGCCCTCTTCGCCGAGCGGGACCAGACCGCCGACGTGCTGCTGGAGGTCGACACCGGGCACGGGCGTACGGGCGTCCGCTGGAACGACCCCGACGCCCCCGCCTTCGTGCGCGACTTGGCCGAGTTGCCTGCGCTGACGCTCACGGGCTTGCTCACGCATGGCGGGCAGGTCTACGGCGGCTCGAAGGAGGGTGAGACGAAGCAGGACGCGCTGCGCCGCCACATGGCCGACGAACGGGACCGCCTGCTCACGCTCGCCGCAACGCTCGGCGAGGCGGGCCTCCTCACGCCCGACGCCACGCTCTCGCTCGGCTCGACGCCCACGCTGAGCGTCTTCGAGAACGCGACGCGGGATGGTTTTAGAATCACCGAGGTCCGGCCAGGCAACTACGTTTTCTACGACCGCCAGCAGGTCGCGCTCGGCACGACGAAGCTCGACCGCTGCGCCTTTACCATCCGCGCGACCGTGCTCTCGCAGCACCGCACGCCCACCGGCGGCGAGATGGCCTACCTCGACGCGGGCAAGAAAGTCCTCACCACCGACCTCGGCTGGGGAGTGCGTGACCACGG
>JBCCLD010000181.1:0-9376 GCA_039027055.1 Bacteroidota bacterium | reverse complement strand
CCGTTTGCGTCTCCGAAAGGCGCACGAGGAGCGCGATCCCGTAGGATCGAGTGACGAGTGGACCCCCCATTCTGTAGAGGTGGGCGGAGGCCGAACGGAGGCCGTGAGCACCGATCAGACCGATTGTCCACACGCCCTAGGTCGAGGTGAACGTGGGCATGCCGACGAGGCCGCGCCCAGACTTCTTGAGACGATTCGTCTCGACGAGTTCTTTTAGGACGGCGTCGAGCACGCCGTTGAGGAAGTGAGCGCTGCGCGGGGTGCTGTAGCGCTTGGCGATGTCGAGCGCCTCGTTGATCGACACCTTGGGGGGGATGTCCGGGAAGCCCAAGAACTCGCCGATGGCGAGGCGGAGGAGCAGCCGGTCTACGAGCGCGAGGCGTTCGACCTCCCAGTTCTGGACGTAGCGATCGATGAGCGCCTCGGCGTCCTCGGCGTGGTCGAGCGTGCGGAGAAAGAGCTTCTCGGCGAAGCGCTGCGCCTTCTCGTCGAGGTGCGGCTCCACGACCGTGCGGAGGACGTGCTCCGGGGCGTCGTCGCTGAGTTCGCGGGCGTAGAGGGCTTGCAGCGTACGCTCGCGGGCTTCGCGGCGGGTGCTCATGGGTCGGGGCGAAGAGCGAAAAGAGGCACGAGGCCAAGGAAGTCGGCGCGGCATACTACGGCGTCCGTAGCCCAGAGTCCCAGCGATACCCGCGCTTCACGCAAGATACGCGGGGGGTCTTGGTCCTCTGTGGTTGGTCGCCAGTCCTCGGTCGGCGGCTGGTAAGGGTAGGCTTTCGCAACGATGTTGTCATTCTGAGCGAGCGCAGCGAGTCGAAGAATCTCCAAGCCAGCACTCAAGCCCCTTCTTGACCTCGAGATACGACCCAGATCCCCCGCGTTCGCGAGGGCAGGCTCCTCGGCTTCATCCGCTACGCGAATTGCTCTCGGGATGACAAGAAGGCCACATTCTTTGAACACCTACCTCTTTCAGCGTTCGGCGGCGGGATGGGAGTTGAAGGTTATGTCCCGGCTGGCACGGGTGTCTTGGTGGATGTTGCCGATACGGTTTCCCCACGCGCTTGATGCCCTTGCCGCTCCCCCCACCACCGTTCTGCTGGACCGCCCGCCCGATGCTGACGGTGGCGCTCCTCTTCGGTGGAGGTATCGCCCTGGGAACGTTCCTCGGTGCACCGCTGCACGTCTGGCTCATCGTCGCTGCCCTGTTGTGGATCGCCGCGATGGGATGGGTCTTCATGCCGCGGCGGCGGCTCGTGTCGCTGCGTCCGCTCGCGCTCACCGGGCTCACGCTCGGCCTGATCGTGGTTGCAGGCACGGCACGCCATGCCACGTGGGAGCGGCTCCCCGCTCACAACGTCGCGCACGTCGCCGCCTGGAGCGACTCGACGCGCGCGGCCGTCACGCTCTGGGGCACTGTCGCCGAGGCACCGGTCGAGGCGCGCTCCGGCACGCGGCTGTGGCTCGACGTGGACTCGGCCGCGACGGACGGCCCAGCCGCCCTCGTCACAGGGCGCGTGCAGGCAACGCTGCGCCAGGCTCGGTACGGTGCCGCCGTCACCTACCCCACGCTCGCCACCAGCGACCGCATTGAAGTGACGAGCCTCGTCCGTCCGCTCCCCACAAAGCGCAACCCCGCCGACTTCGACTACGGCGCCTACCTCCGTCGCCAGAACGTCCACGCAACGCTCGCGCTCTATGATGCCGATGCCTTGGCCATTCTCGTCAGCGAGGCGAGCGTCCTCCAACGCGCCACCGCGGCAGCGCAGCAGCACGTCCGGGCCTCCATCGCCGCGCACGTCCGCACGCCGGAGGCCCAGGCGCTGCTCTACGCGCTTCTGCTCGCCGACCGCAGCGCGCTCGATCCGGAGACGCAGGACGCGTTTCGGCAGACGGGCCTGATGCACCTCCTGGCCGTGTCGGGGCTGCACGTGCTGCTCGTGGGGTTTGCGCTGTTTCACCTGCTCAAGCCGCTGCTCTTGCGCGTCGGCCTCCGGTGGCGGTCCATGGAAATGACTCGCGCCCTCGTCACGCTCGCCGTGCTGGCCGGCTATGTCCTGCTGACGGGCGCGCCCACCTCGGTCGTCCGCGCGTTCGTGATGGCGGCGCTCTTCATCGCAGGGGGCGTGTTGCAGCGGCAGACCGACGCGCTCAACACGCTCGGGCTCGCGGCCGTCGTGTTGCTTGTGCTTCGGCCGGCTGCGCTGTTCGATGTGGGATTCCAGCTTTCGTTCTCGGCAGTGACGGGCCTCGTGCTGCTCACGCCACTCGCCGAGCGCTGGACGCCCGCGCGGTGGTGGCAGCCCTCACCATGGCGGTGGGCGCTGCAGAGCACGAACGCGACCCTCGCTGCGACGCTGGCCACAGCTCCGGTGCTGGCCTACCACTTCGGCGCGGTGCCGCTCGCCGGGCTGGTACTCAACCTCGTGGCGATCCACCTCACCGCCGTCGTTCTGCTTGCCGGGCTGCTAACCGTTGCTACGGCAGGCTGGGTCGACACGTTGGCGATGGCTTACGGCGGTGCCGTTGAGCTGGGTGCGGCGTTGCTACTCGGCACGGCTGAGGCTGGCAACGACTGGCTGGGCGCGTGGACGTTCACCGGCTTCGTCCGCGATCCGTGGCTGGTGGCGGCCGGCATCGCCGCGCTGTTCGCTCTTGCTGCCTGGCCCCGCCCTCGGTGGCGATGGCGGAGCTTCGTTGCCAGCGTGTTTCTCCTCATCGTTGCGCTGTGGCAGCCCGCGTTTTCAGGCGACGATGCTCCGCGCCTGGATGTCGTGTTCTTCGATGTCGGCCAGGGCGATGCGACGCTCCTCGTGACGCCGCGGGGCCGCACGGTGCTGATCGACGCGGGCGTGCGGGACGACTTCGCCGACCAGGGCGCGTGGACGATCCTGCCGCACTTCCAGCGCCACGGCATCGACCGCATCGACGCGCTCGTCCTCACGCACGCGCACGCCGACCACTATGGCGGCGCGCAGGCGCTCCTCGAAGCGCTGCCCGTCGGCGCGGTCTACACGAACGGCCTCGACAGCGACGCCGCCCTCTGGCGCGGCTTGCTAGCTACCGCTCAAGCTCACGCCGTGCCGATCGTCACGCCCACCGGTGGCGCCATGCTCGATCTCGACCCGAGCGTACGGATGCAGTGGCTCCACGCGTCCGCCGACTCGTTCAGCGATGCCAACGAGGCCTCGCTCGCGCTGCGCGTCGTTCATGGGGAGACGTCGTGGCTCTTCACCGGCGACGGTGAGGCCCAGGCCGAGGCACACCTCGTTGCACGCTATGGATCGCTCCTCGCCAGCGACGTGGTGCAAGTCGGCCATCACGGATCGCGCACGAGTTCGACGCCCGCGTTTGTCGAACACGCGACAACGGAGCAGACCCGCGCAATCGTGAGCGCTGGCCGGCGCAACCGCTATCGGCTGCCGCACGCCGAGGTTATTGACCGCTGGAAGCACGCTGGTGCGGAGGTCGCCCAGACTGCCGACGTAGGTGCCATTTGGCTGCGCTCCGATGGCACGACGGTCGGGGAGGTCGTATGGCGCTGAACGCGACGAGGTCGTTCACCTCCGCACGTTCATACCTCCATACCCAGACTCGGCTCGCGGAGTCGGCCTCAGTGGTACATGAACAGCGGCACCTCGCTGCGCTCGATCAGGCCTTTCGCTGTCGATCCGAAGAAGAGGCGGCTGATGCCGGACCGGGAGTAGGCCCCCGCTACGATGAGGTCGGCGCTGACCTGCGTGGCATGATCGAGGAGGGTCTGCTGCACGTCGGCGCCGAGTGGCATAGTAATCTCCACGTTGCCGAAGCCGTACGTGTCGAGGTAGGCTGCGGCGCGTTCGAGGTCGTAACGCGCGGCGAGGCGCGCACCGTCGTCGCCGAGGATGTGCACGAGTTCGACGGTCACCTCCGTGCCGAAGGGCGCGAGTTGAGCAAACTTCTGGAGTGCTCGCGCCGCCGTCTTACCGCCGTCGAAGGCTACGAGGACCCGCTGGGTGGGGCGGTGCTCTTTCTCGACGATGAGGACTGCCCCTGCGCCCTCCCCGGCAATCTTTGCCAGCGCGTGCGTGCGCTTCTCGGGATCGGCGTAGTAGAAGTGCGACTCATCGCCCGCCACGAGGAGGTCGTGGTACTTCAGGTGCTCGGTGATCTGCTCGTGCGGGACGCCCATCGCTACGCGTGCCTTCTCGAAGCGGACCCCGTCCTGCTCGCACGTCGTCGCAAACGCGTCCAGCAGCTCCTCCGCACGCTTGAGCGTCTGCGCTGAGAGTTCGTCCCGACGCTTCTGTGCGTAGTACATCGCCCCGATGCCGCTCCCAACTGTCGCATCGTCGATGGCATCCTTGGCGACGAGCGCGAGTCCGGTCACTACGCCATCGCAGCGACGAACGATGTCCGCGGCGTACCGGACGGCAACGGGGGTGTCGTGGTCGGGGTCGAGGGCGACAAGGACGCAGCGAACCATGGCGGACGAGGAGGTCAGTGAGTGGCTTCGCTGACAGGATACGGATGTGGCACCGTTCGGACTGATATAGGCTGATATATCCGGTATCGATGAGCTTTCCCACGTCCCTAAATAAATAAACCTGAATAGAAAAATGTAAGAGGTGTAGTAGGGACGTGGATACGTGGATAACACCGAGGCCCCACGACAGAGTGGACATCGACGGGTTCGTCCACAGCGTCGTCCCCGGCTCTTCCACAATTTTGGGGATCGTTTCCCGTCGCCATGCTGCCTGATTTACCAGCATCGCGCTATGCTGTCCACGTATCCACACTCGTCCACATCAAATCGGTCAAGAGAGGAGGGAAGACTATGCACACGACCCTGCTGTGGACGGCGTCGGGATAGTCCGTGGGTGCTTCGGGCTTGACATCCACCACCCGCTAGACATCCTCGCGGCGTGGAAAAGTTGGGCACGCCGCGCCCCCTGTTCTCCACATCCGTGTCCACAGTGTGGAGAAGAATCCTTGGGCGAGGTCGCAGGGCGTTGTTCCTAAAACCCTTGACGGACGAACGTGATGAAGTCCGTGTTGGGCGCGTCGTGTCCAGCCTCGCGGAGCGCGCGGGCGAGTTGGCCCCGGTGGTAGCTGCCGTGCAGCAGCAGATGCGTCAGGATATCGCGCCGAGCCGTCTCGAAGCGCTCCCCTCGGCTGTTGTGGTAGACAACAGCACTATCGAGGTCCTCGCCCAGTTCGCTGAAGTAGACCGCGAAGTCCGCGCGGTTGACCTCGACGAGCTCACCGCAGGCGTCCCAGTCGAGATCGGGCCAGATAGCGCCTGTCCAAGGCACTGCCTTCAGTCGGGCCCGCCACACCTGCTTGGCCGTGACGAGGTGGGCAAAGACGAGGCGTGCGTGGTCGTCGGCCTCTGCGTCACGGAGCGCGTCGAGGAGGCGCTGGTTCGCGTCCGCGTCGTAGGCGAACAGGTCCGAAAAGGAATCGGTCATGAGGGGAGACGGCAAGGGCGCGAGGCTCACGGTGCGCTCCTCCAACCACAGCGAGCACCGCGAGCGTTCCACAGGCCAGAGGCCGTCCCACAGCGAGTCACGGGCGGGCATCCTACGGAGTCAAACGCCGAGCGTTGCCCCGAGCCACCCGACGAGCGCACCGCCGAGGACGAGCCACGCCGCGTTGACCTTGTAGCGCAGCGCCAACACCGCCGCAACGATGAAGATGGCCACCGGCAGCCAGCCCGTGAGCACGTCGAGGCCGAGCTGCACCGTCACGACCGCCATGAGCGCCACGGCCGCCGCGTTGATCGCGTCGAGAAACGCCGCCGTCCAGACCGACTTCCGGAGCTTCGGGACGATGGGGTGGAGGAGCCCTGCGAAGACGAACGCGGGGAGGAAGATGCCGACCGTCGCCACGATGGCACCGGGCACGCCGCCGAGGACGTAGCCGATGAACGTGGCCGTCGTGAGCACCGGTCCCGGCGTGAACTGCCCGATGGCGACCGCGTCGAGGAGCTGCTGCTGCGTGAGCCAGCCGTAGGTGTTCACGAGGTCGCCTTCGAGGAACGCGATCAGGACGTAGCCGCTGCCGTAGAGCACCGCGCCGACCTTCAGGAAGAACAGCCCGAGTTGCCAAAGCGGGACGGCGGTCGAGGCCGCCGTCGCCTGCACAAGGCCTGCAGGGATCGGCAGCAGCGCGAGCCACCCACGCCTGACGCCGGGGCCTGCGTCGCCTGGGTCATCCGCTTGGGCTTTCTCGCGGGTTGCCGCTTTTCGACGGAGCGCGACGAGGCCGAGCATCCCCGCGACGCCGCCGAGCACGAGCGCCGCGATCTCAGACAGCCCGGCCACGAGCAGGACCGATACGACCGCGGCGAGCACGGCCAGCATCCACCCTTTGATCGCCTTCTTGCCAAGCCGCCACAGCGCGCCGAGGATCACCGCTAGCACGGCCGGCTTGATGCCCACGAGAAATGGCTCGACAGCGGGCAGCGTGCCGTACTCTACGTAGGCCCACGCGAGCAGCCCCGTCGAGACTGCTGCCGGGACGATAAACGACGTGCCCGCGACAGCTAGCCCGAGCCACCCGGCCCGCGCGTAGCCGACGTGCATCGTCATCTCCGTCGAGTTGGGACCCGGGATCAGGTTCGTCGCGCCGATGAGATCGAGGAAGTGCTGGCGCGAGAGCCACCGCCGCCGCTCGACAACCTCGTCCTCCATCATGGCGATGTGCGCCGCCGGGCCGCCGAAGCCGATCACGCCGAGCTTGAAAAACACCCGCGCGAGCTCGCTCAGCCGCGTGCCGAGGGTGGCTTCTTGAGGAGCGGTGGACTGGGACGATGTGGACATGGCGGGGCGAGTAGCGGACAAAAGGCGACGGAAAATGCGGGTGCGAAGCCTTTCGAGAAATGAAGCGTACAGCACGTCTCTACCCTCGGTCCGCACCGAAAGTCCCCGCCGATGTCTGCGCACAACGATCTCGTAACACACAACTCCGTAGTCGACCCCGCCGTACTGGCGCAACACCCCGTCATCCTCTTCGACGGCGTCTGCAACCTGTGCAACGCCTCCGTCAACTTCGTAATGGACCGCGACCGCGCGGGTGTCTTCCGCATGGCGGCGCTGCAGTCGGACGTAGGCCAGGCGCTGCTGGCGCAGCACGGCTACACGGGTACTTCGCCTGAGACGACGGCGCCGGACAGCATCGCGCTCGTCGAGGGTGGGCAGCTCCACTTCCGCTCCGCCGCCGCGCTGCGCGTCGCCGCCCGCCTCGACGGGGCCTGGCCGCTCTTCCAGGCGTTCCTCGTGATCCCCGCGCCGTTGCGCGATGTCGTCTACGACTGGATCGCGCGCAACCGCTACCGCTGGTTCGGCAAGCAGGACACGTGCCGCCTCCCCACGCCCGACGAACGCACCCGCTTCCTCGACTATCAAGTAGCGACGTAAGCATTAGGGTAAGGGCTTCTGGCGCTGGGATGCCGTTTTGGGTGATGCGCTGCGCAGGAGGCGACAGCGGCCTGATCCCGTGCGGCGTCTCAGGCGCGAAGCGGAGGACGTGGCCGAACGCGTCCCTGTTTGAGCGAGCGGAGTGAGCGAGTTTGGACGCGTTCAGCGACCGAAGCACAGCGACAGCCGCGCGGGGTCTAGCCTTGATCCTTTGCTTCTTTTCGATCAAGCGAAAAGAAGGCCCCGCGCAGCGGAGCGATACTGACGCTACGCTGCTAGACTGTCAGCATGTTGTGTATCCCCATCTTGAACCTCCAACGCCATCATGACGGCTATTACAGATAGCATCGCCCTCGAACGCATGCGCGGCGTACTCGCCGACTGGGTGGCGCTCCCCGACGTCCAGTTCGCCACGCTCGCCTCGATCTTCGAGGAGCGCCGCGCGGCCAAGGGCGACCGGTTGCTGTTGCCCGGAGACCAGCGCCACGAGATCCTGTTCGTCGTCGACGGCCTGCTGCGGTTCTACTACGGCGGCGAAGACGGAGCGGAGTCGAACAAAGCGTTCGTCGCCGAGGACACGTTCGCAGGCGCGCTCGCCTCGGCCCGGCTCGACCTGCCGGTCCTCTACGGCATCGAGGCGATGGAGGCGACCACGTATCCCGCCGCGGACTGCGCTGCGTTCATGGCGCTCTACGAAGTCGATCCCGTGTTCGACCGCCTCGGACGCTGCTTCGCGGAGCTGCTGCTTGTCCGCAAAGAGCGCCGCACGCGGAGCTTCCTGCAGCACGACGCGCGGGCGCGCTACGACGCCTTCCGCACCGCGCACCCCGACCTGCTCCAGCGCGTGCCGCAGTACCACATCGCGTCGTACCTCGCGTCTCCGAAGTCCACCTCTCACGACTACGAAATACCTAGTAACGACAGAAGTATGGGCATTATATTTGTGGCCGCATCCGGTATCGCTCATTCGCTTAACCTTACCCTCCGACTCATGCGCGTGGTTACCGTCCTCCTCTGCGCTTGGCTAACCACATGGTCTGTGGAAGCCCAGCCGCTCTGCGTAGCGGAAGAGGAAAACCCGGCTGCCTTAGCCACCACGACATCGCAAACCTGGTCCGATGGGTGGCGCAACGAGCGGCTGACCATCAACACCTACGAGGAGGGGCAGTTGACGCTGGAACTCGTTCAGGCCTGGCGCGACGCCGCCTGGGCGGACTCGGCCCGCACACGCTCGTCCTACAACAAGCAGGGCCTTCGTACAGAGCTACTGCAACAGAGCTGGACGGGAACGGAGTGGCGCAGTGGCTCTCGCTTCTTGTTCACCTACGACGAGGCTGGACGCTTCTCCGAGATCGTGGGGCAGTTTTTGCGCGAGGGCGTGTGGGAAAACAACTCGCGGGGGCTGTACGTCTTCGACGATGATGCGGAGTTGCAAATTACCGAGCAAGGCTGGATCACGAGTGGAAGTGACGGGGAAAGTTGGTCAAACAGGGCGCGCTCCCTCTATCGCTACAACGCCGATGGTTCTGTCGCAGAATGGGTCCAGCTCAGTTGGTCTGGAAGCTCCTGGTTGAATGAAGCGCGGAATCGATGCACCTATGCCGAGGATGGATCTCCTGTATCCATGTCATACGAGCGATGGGTCGACTCGGAGTGGCTCGGAAATGGCAGCAGACTGTTCTCCTTCGAGGACCGGCAGCTGATGCGCATCGAGGACCGGTGGCTGCGTGACGGTGGAGAAGAGCCCAGCAGGCTTTTTGAATATGACTACGATGAGGAGGGGCGGCGGACGATCCAGCGCTCTTTCGCCTGGGAAGACAAGGCCTGGGAGCCTGTGGGTCGCTTGCTGTACGGGTACGACAGCGCGACAGCATCAGATGACGCTACGCCGGATGTTGCAGCACCCCACACGCTTTACCCAAACCCGTCGAGTGAAACGGCTACACTTGTTGTACACACCGAGCAGCCTACGACCGTGT
>JBCCLD010000180.1:0-9436 GCA_039027055.1 Bacteroidota bacterium | reverse complement strand
TTTGCGCTATCGCTGCTCGGGCATGGAAGCCGCAAACGCAGTTCCCCTCCTGGATAGGAGGGGACAGGGGTGGTTGACCAACCTGGCAACCCCGTCACGTCCAGAGGTGATCGCGCAGTAGACCCCTTGCGCTCACACTAGGCCAGCACGATCTGCTTGCGGAGGCGCGCGACCGGGATGTTGAGTTGCTCGCGGTACTTCGTCACGGTGCGCCGGGCGATGTTGAAGCCCTTCTCCGAGAGCGCGTCGGCGATCTTCTGGTCCGAGAGCGGCTTGCGCTTGTTCTCGTCGGCGATGATCTGCTCGATGATGGCCTTGACCTCCTTGTTCGAGACCTCCTCGCCGCTGTCGGTCGTGAGGCCCTCGGAGAAGTAGTACTTCAGCTCGTAGACGCCCCACTCGGTCTGGACGTACTTCCCGTTGACGACGCGGCTCACCGTCGAGATGTCCATCTCGATGATCTCGGCGACGTCCTTGAGGATCATCGGCTTGAGGTGGCCCTCGCCCATGCGGAAGAAGTCCTCCTGGATCTCCACGATGGCGTGCATCACCTTGAGCATCGTCTGCCGCCGCTGGTTGATCGAGTTGATGAACCAGCGCGCCGACTCCAGGCGGCTCTTGAGGAACGTGCGCGTTTCGTTGGAGCGTCCGTGCCGCTGCCGGCCGTTGCGACCGTTCTTCGCGCTCACCTTCGAGGCGGCGAGGCGGCCCTTCTTCTTATCGACCGACATCTGATTCCACATCTGCCGGTAGTGCCGGTTGACGCGGAGTTCGGGCGCGTTGCGGCCGTTGAGCGTGATGATGAACTCGCCGTCGACCTCCTTCACGGTGAAGTCGGGCGTGATGTAGTTGATCTGCGCCGAGAACTCGCCCTCGCCGGGCTTCGGGTTGAGCGAGCGGATCAGGTCGTAGGCCTCCTTCAGTTCCTCCTCGTCGATGGAGAGCTTGCGCATGATCGTGCCGAAGTGCTTCATCGTGAACGCCTTGTAGGCGGTCGTGAGCATCTGGCGGGCGTGGGTGCGGCCGGGCGTGTCCGGCGGCATCACGTCGAGCTGGACAAGCAGGCACTCCTTGAGGTCGCGCGCGGCGATGCCGGCCGGTTCGAGGCGCTGGATGCGCGTGAGCACCACCTCCACGTCGTCCTCGGTGAGCATCAGGCCCTGGTTGAACATGATGTCGTCGATGATCGACGTGATGGGGCGGCGGAGGTAGCCGTCCTCGTCGATGGAGCCGATGATCTGCTCGGCGATGACCGTCTCGTGGTCGTTGAGGCTCAGGAGGCCAATCTGGTCGAGGAGGTTCTCGGCGAGCGTCGTACGCGCGGGCATCGGGATCTCGCGGTCCTCTTCGAGCGCCGAGTGGTCGACCTGCGCCTTGTAGCCGTAGAGGTCGTCGCCGTTGTTGAGGTACTCGTCCCAGTCGAAGTCGTCTTCCGAGTTGGCCTCGGTGTCGCGCTGGTCGGCGTCGGGGCGATCCTCCACGGCCTCGGCCGTCGGCGACTCGTCGGCCTCCGTCTGGATGATCTCGTCCTCTTCCTCCATGCCCTCTTCGAGGACCGGGTTGCTCTCCAGCTCGGCCTTGATGCGCTGTTCGAGCGCGAGCGTGGGCAGTTGCAGCAGCTTGATGTACTGGATCTGCTGCGGCGACAGCTTCTGCTGGAGGCTCTGCTTCTGTTGGAGGTTGAGCATGGCGGAGGGTGCGGCTGGACCGCCGGGGTGACGATGGAGGGAGGGAAAGCAGGAAGGCTCGGTGTCGGGTCTGGCGTAGTTCGGACCACCGAGCGTGGCATCACGACCGGTTTGTTGCGTGTTGCGTGTTGCGTGTTGAGGTGCCGAGCACGCAATACGCAACACGTAATTCGGTCGAGGCTGTCAGGGTCGCGGTACTCATGGGCGGGTTCGTCATCGGCGCTTCATCATCGGCGCTTCATCATCGGCGCAGGGCGTCGTTGAGCGTGGCGACGCGGTCGTGGACGGCGGCGCGGAAGCGCCGGTACCAGTCCGCGCCGTACTTGCGCGTCAGCGGCGTCTCGAGGAAGTCGGCAAGCTGGGTGTTCGTGCGGGCGCCATGTTTGATCGCGGGGCGGCAGAGGTCGATCTGCTCGTAGTTGACGACGTCGGTGTCGGGGCCGTCGTCGGCTGGGTAGGTCTCGATGCGGATCGGGTAGAGATGGCAGGAGATCGGCTTCTCGAAGGCGAGGCGGCCAGCCCGGTACGCCTGTTGCAGGGCGCACTTGGCGACGGCGCGGTCATAGATGACGAAGACGCACTCGCGGTCGTTGACGGTAGTCGTGGCGTAGTGCCCCGGCTCGTCTTCCTCCCAGACGCCGTCGCGGTCGATGACGGCGAGGGCCTCGGGGCGGAGGCGCTCCCGGACGACGGGGAGCGCGCGGTCGAGCTCCTGGCGTTCGTCCGGGTCGAGCGGCGCACCCCGGTCGCCGTGGACGCAGCAGCTGCCGAGGCAGCGGCCGAGGTGGCAGGCGAAGGGCGCGTCGAGCACCGCGTCAGACACGAGTACGTGGTCTACAGCAAACATCGTACCCATAACCTAGAGGGTTCGTGATCCGGTGTCAACAACCTCCTGGTTTTGCGTCGTGTTTTTCGCCACGAGCCTTGAATGGTGCACAAAATCGACGGATTTTTTCGTCAAACCTTGTGGACAAAATGCGTCCACCCCGTCCAAGAGCCCATGACATTGGGCTGACACCGCCCGCGCGTAGCTTGTAGCGTTCGCCTCCCTCCCCCTGGTTCTACCCGCGCGCCCACGCTACCCGCACTGACGCCCCGCGCACCGACGTTCAGCGACCTCCGCCATGCCCACGCCCGCCCGCGGCCCGCTCGCCGCCCAGCCCGACACCCGCGACGCCGACCTCGAACGGCAGCTCCGCCCCCGCTCGCTCGACGAGTTCATCGGGCAGGACAAGATCAAGACCAACCTCCGCGTCTTCGTCACGGCTGCCCTCCAGCGCGGCGAGTCGCTCGACCACGTCCTCCTCTCAGGCCCGCCCGGCCTCGGGAAAACCACCCTGTCCTACATCATTGCCGAAGAAATGGGCGCGGCCATCAAGACGACGTCCGGCCCCGCGCTCGACAAGCCCGCCTCCATCGCGGGGCTCCTCACGAACCTCGAAGAGGGCGACGTGCTCTTCATCGACGAGATCCACCGGCTCAGCCCGGTCATCGAGGAGTACCTCTACTCGGCGATGGAGGACGGGGCCATCGACATCCTGATCGACTCCGGCCCGAGCGCGCGGAGCGTGCGCCTGGCGCTGCCGCCCTTCACGCTCGTCGGCGCGACGACCCGCAAGGGCCTACTGACGGCCCCGCTGCGCGCCCGCTTCGGCATCGACTTCCGCTACGACTACTACACCGCCGACGTGCTCCGCCGCATCGTCCTCCGCTCCGCCGACGTGCTCGGCGTGGAGATCGACGAGCAGGGCGCGCACGAGATCGCCCGCCGCAGCCGGGGCACGCCGCGCATCGCCAACCGGCTCCTGCGCCGCGCCCGCGACTTCGCCGAGGTGGACGGCGACGGCGTCATCACGATCGCCCTCGCCGACCGCGCCCTCAACGCGCTCGACGTGGACGAGGCGGGCCTGGACGACATGGACACGCGCATCCTGCTCGCGCTCCTGGAGAAGTTCGAGGGCGGCCCCGTAGGCGTCTCTACGCTCGCCGTGGCCGTGGGCGAGGACCCCGGCACCATCGAGGAGGTCTACGAGCCGTACCTCATCCAGGAGGGCTTCATGGCGCGCACCCCGCGCGGCCGCGTCGCCGCCCGCCGCGCCTACGAGCACTTCGGCTACCAGCCCCCGCTCAAGTCGGGCGACCTGTTCCCACTTGAGTAAAGAGTGCTTCGGTGGTCCGGTCCTTCAGTTTTTCAGCGGGCATGCCAACTGAAATACCGAACCCCTGAAATACCGAACCACTCCTCACCAACTACACCCATCCGGACGCTCGGGCTTGGTGTCCTGCCAGTACCACTGCGCACTGCCCGCGCCCGCGCTCACGACGAAGCCCTTGCGGATGCCGATGCAGGCCGGTTCGGGCCCAAAGAAGTAGAAGCGCCCGATCACGTTGCGCGAGAAGCTGGAGTTGGACACGCCGCGGATGAAGAGGAAAGGCTCCGTCGTGCCGACGTTGTTGATCGTCATGTAGTCGATGCCGGGATGCCGGACCGCGTACTGGCCGTGGCTGAGCAGCGCCGTCTCCTCGTAGCCGAGTTGCATCAGCGTGAGGCCGCTCAGGCCGCTGACATCTTCGCCGCCGCCGAGCGCTGCCGGCTTCTCCTTCCAGGCCATGATGTCGCCGAAGACGCGCGTCGCCATCTCGGCCATGGTGTCCTGCTCCATGCGGAAGCGGTTCTCTTCAAAGGCCTGGATGCCCGACGCGACGGCCAAGCCGACAATGACGATGCCGAGGACGAGCAGGAGGAGTTGTTGCTGGCCCATGGTGCTGCGGGTGAAGGTGAGGGCACGCTGCGGGTAGGTTCTCCGGGCGAGGTAGCACTTTCGCGGCAGAAAGCCAGCGGCTCGGAGCACCAAACCGTATAAACAAACGCTATGCCGAGGCAGAGCCTCGCACCCCGGCGCGGTGGTAGGTTGTGCGGTCGCTTTCCGTCCCCGCTGCGCGCTCCGGCGCCCCCGCCCGTCCCCGCATGTCTTGGTATGAAGCCTGGTTCGACTCCGACGCCTACGAAGTCGTCTACCAGAACCGCAACCTCGCCGACGCCCGGCGGCTGCTCGACCTCATCGAGCGTGTCGCCGCTCCGGCCCCCGACGCAATGCTCCTCGACGTGGCCTGCGGGCGAGGCCGCCACGCGCGGCTGCTCGCCCAGCGCGGCTACGATGTCACCGGCCTCGACCTCTCCGAGAACGCCATCGCCACCGCGCGCAAACGAGCCGAGCAGGAAGGCCTGAGCGAGCGCGTCCGCTTCATGGTGGGCGACATGCGGCTGCCGCATTTCCAAGCCCGCTTCGACGGCGTGGTCAACCTCTTCACGTCGTTCGGCTACTTCGCTGACGAGGCCGACCACGCCCGCGCCGTGAGCGCGATGGCGCAGGCGCTCAAGCCGGGCGGCTTCCTCGTCCAGGACTTCCTCAACGCATCGTACGTCCGGCAGCACCTCGTCCCGCACGACACCCGCACGATCGACGGCATCGACGTGACGCAGGAGCGGTGGATCGCTGAGGACGCCCCTGGTGGCCCGCGCGTGGAGAAGCGCATCACGCTCTGCTGCTTCGACCGCGACCGCGACGAGGGCCTCGCCGAGGAGCAGCACGTCTTCACCGAGTCGGTCCGCCTGCTCACGCGCGACGACATCGCCGCGCTCTACGATGCCGCCGGGCTGACGCTGCTCGACACCTACGGCACCTACGACGGCACCTCGCACACGCCGGACAGCCCCCGGCTTATTTTGCACGCACGGGGGTAGTCCCTGGTCACTCGTCCTCTGTCATTGGCGTTGTCATTAGAGGCGTTGTCATTAGAGAAGGAGTCGGATGGGTGACGAGGCCATGCCCTGCTTTCCCTACCAATGACAAGTGACTAGAGACGAATGACAAACGCCCTCGCCTACGCACACGACCACGCCGACACGTTCGTCGACCAGCTTCAGGACTGGCTGCGCATCCCCTCGATCTCGACGGACCCTGCGTACAGCGACGAGACGCGCCGCGCCGCGAGTTGGCTCCGCGACGAACTCGTCCGCATCGGCGTGCAGGAGGCACGGCTCATGGAGACGGGAACCGATGCCAAGCGGGGGCACCCCATCGTCTACGCCGAGCACCACTCGGGCGACGGCAAGCCGACGGTCCTCGTCTACGGGCACTACGACGTACAGCCGCCCGACCCGCTCGACCTGTGGACGAGCCCACCCTTCGAGCCGGTCATCAAAGGCGGCGACGCGCGGACCGGCACGCTCTACGCCCGCGGGGCCTGCGACGACAAGGGCCAGGCATTCATGCACGTCAAGGCGCTCGAAGCGTACCTCCAGAGCGGCACCGACCTGCCCGTCAACCTCAAGTTTCTGATCGAGGGCGAGGAGGAGAGCGGCTCCGTGCACCTCGCGCCGTTCATCGAGGCGAACGCGGACCTGCTCGCCGCCGACGTGGTGCTGATCTCCGACACGGGCCTCTTCGGCCCCGGCATCCCGTCGATCACGTACGGGCTGCGCGGGCTCGCCTACGTCGAGGTGTCGCTCCAAGGCCCGAACCGCGACCTCCACTCGGGGATGTACGGGGGGGCCATCGAGAACCCGATCAACGCGCTCGCGCGGATGATCGCCGACCTGCACGACGACACTCACCACATCACCATCGAGGGCTTCTACGACCACGTGCGCCCGCTCTCCGACGCCGAGCGCGCGCAGTTCGCCGCGCTGCCCTTTGACGAGACGGAATGGGCGGGCGAGGTCGGCGTGACGACGACCAAGACGGAGGGCGGCTTCACGGCGCTCGAAGGCGTCTCCGCGCGG
This sequence comes from Bacteroidota bacterium, assembly GCA_039027055.1. GTDB lineage: Bacteria > Bacteroidota > Rhodothermia > Rhodothermales > Rubricoccaceae > JBCBEX01. The sequence goes on along the minus strand of JBCCLD010000180.1, from coordinate 2,962 downwards.
CCGACGCTCGACGTGAACGGCATGTGGGGCGGCTACATCGGCCAGGGGGCCAAGACCGTGCTGCCCTCCAAGGCGACGGCCAAGATCTCGTGCCGCCTCGTCCCCGACCAGACGCCGGGCGAGATCACGGAGAAGCTGCGCCGCCACTTCGAGGCGCACGTCCCCGACACGATGCAGCTCACCTTCACCGACCTCCACGGCGGACACGGGGCCATCGTCGACATCACCGCGCCCGCGATGCAGGCCGCCAAGCAGGCCATGCGCGAGGTGTTCGGCCAGGAGCCCTACTTCACCCGCGAGGGCGGTTCGATCCCCGTCGTCGCCGACTTCAAGCGGCTGCTCGGGCTGGACTCGGTGCTGCTCGGCTTCGGCCTCGACACCGACGCGATCCACTCCCCGGACGAGCACTTCGGCCTCGACCGCTTCCACCAGGGCATCGAAGCAGGCATCCGCTTCTTAAAGGCCTACGGTGGGTAGCATGCTCGCCTTCGGCTGTCGGCTGTCCGTCCTGGCACTCGCGGTACTCCTCAGTCTGGGGTGTCGCTCGGACGAACGCCGCGCTGCGCCCAACCCAAACGCGGCCGCAGCGGTGCTCGACATGGCCCCGGCGGAGGCCTTCGAGACGCTGCGCCAGGGCTTGCTCGACCAACGCTTCGTGCGGGTGGACGTCAGCGTGATCGCGGACTCGGGGCGCACCGCCAGCCTCTCGGGCGCGCTCTGGCTCGGCCCACAGAACCGCGCGTGGCTCCGCGCCTCGGGGACGTTCGAGGGCGCCTCCGTAGCCCCGAGTCTGATCGCGGACGGCTTGCAGATGGTCTACGGCCGGGACGGTATGACGAACTTCGACGCGCCAATCCCAACTCCGGCGGCGCTCAACGAAGCACTCGTCGTCGGCTTCTTCGGCATGGGCATCCTGCACAACCTCGCGATGCTGACGGCAGACCAACTGCCCGACCACGCGGACGGCGGTGCCGCCGCGTGGGTGACCACGCACGATCTCGCCTGGGGCTCACCGGAGGAACGGAGCGGCCGAGCCCTCAAGCCGCTCACGTTCGATATCCAAGTCGAAGGCCAGCCGTCCGGCACCGCCACACTCTGGCTCGACACGGCCACCGGCCACCCGGTGGAGCGCACGCAAACGGTGGCGTTTCCCGATGGTGCGATGGAGGTCGTGGAGCGCTACCGCAACTGGCGCTTCGACCGCCCCACCGTTGGCTTCGTGCTACCGCCTGCTGTAGCGACAGACTCGACCGCCGACGCGTCTTAGCTATCCACCGCATCGCGGAACGCCTGCACGTTCTCGGCAACAGTACCTCCCTTGAAGATGGCGCTCGCGGCGACGAGCACGTTGGCCCCAGCCTCCACGTTCTGCGCGGCGTTGGCGGGCGTTACTCCGCCGTCCACCTGGATGTAGAGGCCGGGCTGCTCTGCGGCGGCACGGCGGGCCACCTCCGCAATCTTTGCCGTAGTCGCAGGGATATACGCCTGCCCTGCGAAGCCTGGGTTGACTGACATCACGAGCACGAGGTCGAGGTCGGGCAAGATGTGATCGAGCGCGGTGAGCGGCGTGGCGGGGTTGAGCGCGACGCCAGCCTGGCAGCCTAGCTCCTTGATGTGCTGCACGGTGCGGTGCAGGTGCGGGCACGCCTCGGCGTGGACCGTCAGCAATCCGGCTCCGGCGTGTGCGAAGTCGCGGAGGTAGCGATCCGGCTCCTCGATCATCAGGTGCACGTCGAGGAGCGTCTCGGTCTCTTCGGCGAGGTCGCGGAGGCTCTGCATCACCGGCACGCCGAAGGAGATGTTCGGGACGAAGTGCCCATCCATCACATCCACGTGCAGCCACTCGCACCCGGCGTCGATGGCAGCGCGGGCGTCGGCGCGGAGGTCGCCGAGGTCGGCACCGAGGATGGAGGCGGAGAGGCGCATCGGTCGGGGGTGTGGACGTGTGCAGGTGTGGACGTATGCACGTCCTGATAGTGCAACCTACGACGCAGCCCACGGGCCTCGCATCCATGAGAAGCGCCCCGCCAGCGTGGAGCCAGCGGGGCGCTTTCGGTCGGGAACGGGCGACGAGCTAGGCTGCGTCGTCGGCCTTCTCGTCGTCGGCCGCTTCAGGGGCGTCGTCCGCAGCCTCGGCTTCGGGAGCCTCTGCAGCCTCCGCCTTGGCGGCCTTCATCGCTTCGATGTAGGCGGCGAGGCCGTCGGTGTCGCCCTTGGCGAGGAAGGCGGCCTGCTCGGCCCACGTCTCCTCGTTGGCGGCCTCGTCGTTCGTGTCGCTGTCGGAGGCGATGACGCCGCGCAGCGTGTCGAGGTCGGCGTCGGCGAGCTGCTGGAACGTCGTGATGCCGTTCGCGACGAGCGCGCCCGAGAACACCTGGCCGATGCCGTAGACCTTCGTGAGGTCGTCGGCGGCGGGTGCGGCGGCGGCCTGCGGGGCCGAGGCGGCGTCGCTGCTCTTCTTGCGGCGGCGGCCCCCACTTCGGCGGGTGCGCTTCTTCTTGCCGCTCGACGCGCCATCAGGGCGCACGTCGTTGTAGTCGACGAGCTCGATGATCGCCATCTCGGTGGCGTCGCCAGAGCGCGAGCCGAGCTTCACGATGCGCGTGTAGCCGCCGGGGCGGTCGCCGATCTTCGAGGCGATGTCGCCGAAGAGCTCCTTCACCGCGTGCTTGTTGCGGAGGTAGCGGAAGGCCTGACGCCGGTTGTGCGTCGTGTCCTCCTTGGCGCGGTTGATGATGGGCTCGACGAACGAGCGCAGCGCCTTCGCCTTGGCGGCGGTGGTCTTGATGCGCTTGTGCTCGATGAGCGCCGACGACATCGCGGCCAGCGTGGCCTTGCGGTGCGCCGCCGTGCGCCCCATCTTTTTGAGTTTAACTCCGTGTCTCATGATTCTTGGGTCGAAGGTCGGGGTCGGAGGTCACGTGGACCCGTGACGCGCGACCTAGGACGCAGCGGCTACGCT
>JBCCLD010000179.1:0-9448 GCA_039027055.1 Bacteroidota bacterium | reverse complement strand
CGTGAGCACCTGACCCGATCAAGGTCCACACGCCCTAGGCCTGAGGGAGTCCTGAGTGCGGAACCGGGCCGAGGGCTCGCGCGGCCACGAGCGCATCCACGTGGCGCAGGAGCGTGGCCGGGGCAAACGGCTTCGTCAGGTAGTCGTCCGCCCCGAGTGCGCGTGCGTAGGTGATCGTCGAGGCATCGTTGTGCGCACTCACCATCATGACGGGCAAGTCCGCCGTGGTGGGCTCGCGCCGGATGCGGGCCAACACGTCGAGGCCGCTCAGCCCCGGCATCGAGATGTCGAGGAGGACCAAGTCGTAGGGTGGAGTCGTGGACGGGTCCTCGAAGAGGCAGTCCACGGCCTTGGTGCCCAGGTCGCAGTGCGTCGGGTGGGCTCCGTGCCGCCTGAGCGCATTGCAGATGACCGAACCGATGAGGGGGTCGTCTTCCACGACAAGCACGCGGCGTAGCGCGGCGGCTCCCTCGACACAAGGACTCGCCTCGACGTCCACGTCGGGCCCGTCAGGAATAGGCTGGTCGTTCATGCACGCCACGACCACGGCGAGGAGCGCATCGAGCAGCGGCAGGCGTGCCATCACCGGGGCCTCTCGGAGCGCACGGGCGGCGTTGGTGATCTCCGGGAATCCAAACTGTCCGCCGGACCCCTTCAGGGTATGCGCCTCTCGTAAGATGGCGTCCCAGGCGTCCTCGTCCCCGCCCACGGCCTGAGGGCGGAGGGTTTCGAGGCTGTGCCGGTGGTCAGCCAGCAGGGAACGGTATAGGGCGCGGAGTTCGTCCATCGGGGGAGGTCGTGTACGAGCACGCGGAGGCGGAACGGTAGGGGTGCGTGCACGCAAGAGCCTGCGAACCGAATGCCGGGAGGCGAGGCGAATCGTGAGGTGGCGATTCACGCCAGTAAATAGGGACGGTGGGTCGACACCACAGCCTGGCAATGGCGGCAAACTCTGCTCAGCATAGACGAAGGGCCACCCAGACTGTGGGCAATCAGAAACCCGGGCGGGGACCTGCGGACATGTGCGTTCGTTGAGTACGTCGCCTTGTCCAAAAGGCCCTCCAGCCGGACATGGAACTCGCCGCCGTACCAGTTCGACCCGTCCACGCAGACGTGACTTCGCCTTCGCACTTTGTACACGACGATTCGATGCACGACCAGACATCCCGCATCAACCGCCTCCGTGAGCGCTACACGGCGCTCCGCATGCGGATAGACGAGGCCGCCGAACGAAGCGGACGAGCACCCAGTGACGTGACTCTGGTGGCGGTCTCCAAGACGTTTCCACTGGCTGACGTTGTCGCGGCCCGAGCAGCCGGGCTGCGCGACTTCGGCGAGAACAGGGTGCAGGAACTGGACGAGAAGGCGCATGCTCTGCCGGGAGCCTGGATGAACCCGGATGAGCCTGACGCGGTGCGGTGGCACCACATCGGCTCGCTCCAGCGCAACAAGGCGAAAGCCGTCTGCGAGGTGGCCGACCTGTTTCACGCGCTCGACAGTCCGAGGCTGGCTACAGCACTCGATAAGCGGGCCGCGGCGGTGGGACGGGTGTTGCCCTGCCTCGTGCAGGTCAACGTCTCTGGCGAGGCATCGAAGTCAGGGCTGGCCCCCAGCGACACGCTCGCCTTCGTCGACAGCTTGAGCGGGTATCACCACCTCAAGCCTGTTGGATTGATGACGCTGGCGGTGCAGGCATCGACGCCCGAGGCCGTGGAGCGTGTCGTGCGTCCCCAGTTCCAACTCCTACGGCGTCTGGCCGAAGAGGCGGGGCGCGAACGCCTGCCCTACCTCTCGATGGGGATGAGCGGAGACTTCGAGGTCGCCATCGAGGAAGGGGCGACCCATGTGCGCATCGGGTCGGCGCTCTTCGGGCAGCGCGGGTAGGCCGACTGGGGCCGGGCAGCGCCTTCGTCACGTTTTCCGACACCACCCATCAGATCGGCGTTGGAAAGCCGTAGCTTGCAGCGGCTTTGTGAAACCGTGCGCGCGCTTCCTACGAGGTGCCGCCATGCCGCACCGGTTGGTCCTCCCAGACTTCACCCGTCATCGTTTTGCCAGCCCCCCTCCACCGACCCACCGAGGTGATCGCATGCTCGACCCCCTTCAGATACGCAAAAAGGAATTCACCACAGCCTTCCGAGGCATCAGCGAAGATGAGGTGCGCCACTTCCTCAACGAAGTGTCGCGCCAGTGGATGGAGCTTCAAAATGAAAACCGTCGCCTCCAAACCCGCGTCGACGAACTCGACGGCAAGTTGGAGCACTACGTCCGCATCGAGGAGGCCCTTCAAGAAGCGGTGCACTCCGCCCGCGAAAACGCGCGCCGGACGCAAGAGACGGCCGAGCAGCGTGCCAAGCTCATCACCGAGGAGGCCGAGATGCGGGCGCAGCAGTTGGTCCAGGATGCCGAGCACGAGCGCTACCTCGCCAAGCAAGACCTGGCGAAGCTCAACAACCGGCTTTCAGAGGTTACCGCCCGCCTTCGTGCCTTTCACATGTCGGAGTTGGAGATCCTGGCGTCGTTCACCGGCGAAGAGCCGACGGGCTATTTCCCGCACGTCGCCTACGGGACCCGGAAGGCGCTCCCTGCAGCCGGTGCTCCGCTCGTAGGCCAGGCCCCCGTTGCGGCCGCGACGACGGCCCCTGCCTCTGAGGACCGACCGGCTGAGCCACGCCCCACGGACCAGCGTCCCGCCGAGCCACGCGCCACCGAAGCCCGCCTTGCCTCCTCGCGGGCCACGGAAGGCGCGGCCGCCTCAGGCGAAGGGACGCGTACCACGGTAGACCTGCGTGCCCTCTTCACGCCGCCCCCGCGGCCGAACGTGACTGACACCACGCAGCGCGACACCGAACTGGAGAAGGCGACCATCCGTCGCATCATCGAGGACATCGACTGAGAAGGGCGACGTGCGAAGGTGGACGTGTGAAGTGGAGAGAACCCTGACTCGGGGTTGTGCTCTCGCGTCGTTGCTTGGGTCGCGTTGCCGGGTCTCTGTCGAGGAGCGTCGAACGCGGAGTGTCGAAGTACGATAAGAAGCCACGGGCGTAGCTTAGCCCGCCGCCTTCTGCCCGCCTGGCTACGCAGGCACGTGCGCTGTTGCACTGCTCAAGCGCGATGTTTGTCCTCGTCCGCCCAGCGGCGCACCCCGACTCTAAAGGGTGGACGCCTGCTTCTCCCTTCTAACTTCCGCCTTTCGCGCCCATGCCTGTCACCGAAGGCCCCGACTTCGACATCGATGCCTACCGCGCCAACGTCGAGGAGGCTGCCGCTGCCGTCCGCGCTCACCTTGACCTCGGCACCGATCCGCCACGCATCGGCCTGATCCTGGGCACCGGCCTTGGCAAGCTCGCCGACGAGATCGAGATCGCTGCCGACGTGTCGTACGACGACCTGCCGCACTTTCCCGCCTCGACGGTGGAGTCGCACCACGGGCGGCTCATCGCGGGGACGCTGCGCGGCGTGCCCGTGCTGGCGATGCAGGGGCGCTTCCACCTCTACGAGGGCTACACGCCGAAGCAGATCACCTTCCCCGTCCGCGTCATGGGCGCACTCGGCGTCGAGACGCTGCTCATCTCCAACGCGGCGGGCGGCATGAACCCGCACTTCCGGCGCGGCGACCTGATGCTGCTCACGGACCACATCAACTTCCAGGGCGCCAACCCGCTCGCCGGGCCGAACGTGGACGCCTGGGGCCCGCGCTTCCCCGACATGAGCGACCCCTACGACGCGCCGCTCCGGTCGGTCGCCAAGCAGGCCGCGCTCGACCGGGCGCTCAAGCTGCAAGAGGGCGTCTACGTGGCCGTGGAAGGCCCCAACCTGGAGACGCGCGCCGAGTACCGGATGCTGCGCGCCATGGGGGCCGACGCCGTGGGCATGAGCACCGTGCCCGAGGTCATCGTCGCCAAGCATATGGGGCTGCAGGCGCTCGCCATCTCGGTCATCACCGACGAGTGCTTCCCCGACGCGCTCGAACCCGTCTCCATCCCCGAAATCATCGCCGCTGCGGGCGAAGCGGAGCCGAAGCTTACCCAGATCATCGCCGATGTGGTCGAGCAGGTGGGAAGCGCTCATAGGAGCAGGACTTCTCCACAATAGCTAAAGCGTACTGTTTTTCTTCAAGGCACAGAATCATTGACAGGACTTACGCAGGCGGAGGTAAACTGAGGCTTCCGAGGATCGGCCCTGCGTGCCCATGACTCGTCTCGACTACTGCCAGTTTCTCCTCGCCACCCACGTCAACCACACCCTCACCTACTTCGCCGACCACGCTCGGACAGACAACGGCCAGCCCCGCTTCAGCCACGACACCGTCAACCGCTACCTCCGCCGCGACCGTGTCACGCCCAGCCTCCTCTGGCAGAACGTCCAGGCTGACCTGGTCCCTCACCCGGACGGCTACCTCCTCTTCGACGATACGGTGCTCGATAAGCGCCACAGCCGCAAGATTGAGCCCGCCCAGCGCCAGTGGAGCGGCAATGCCCGAGGCGTCATCGAAGGTATTGGGGTGGTGACGTGTGTCTACGTCAACCCCGAAATCGACCGCTTCTGGGTGATCGACTACCGCATCTACGCTCCCGAGACCGACGGCAAGACTAAGCTGCGCCATGTCCGCGAGATGCTCACCCACACCGTGACACACAAACAACTCGCCTTTCGGACGGTGCTCATGGACACCTGGTACGCGACGATGCCCATCTGGAAGCAGATCGAGCAACTCGGCAAAGTGTACTACTGTCCCGTGCGCTGCAACCGACAGGTGAGCCTGGCTCCGGGCACGGGCTACCAGCGCGTTGATGCGCTGAGTTGGTCAGATCAGCAGGTCGAGCAGGGGCGGCTGGTTCATCTCAAGAAGATGCCCGCTGGGCATCGCGTGAAGCTCTTCCGGTTGGCGCTCTGGCGGATCGGGTATCCGCCTCCCGAGCGCACGGAATACGTCGTGACCAACGACGTAGCCCAATCGTCGTCGCAGGCTGCCCAGCACGAGTGCAGCGTGCGTTGGAAGATCGAGCAAGCACACCGTGAGGTGAAGCAGGTGACGGGGATCGAGCGGTGTCAGTGCCGGAAGGAGCGGATCCAGCGCAACCACATCGGATGCGCGTTCTTGGTGTGGGCGCGGCTGAAGGCGCTGGCGTACGAGTTGGGGACGACGGTGTACGCGCTCAAGCAGGGTCTGCTCTCGGATTATCTGGTACGGGAGCTCCGCCAGCCCTCGCTCCGCATAGCCCTTGCGTAAGTCCTGTCCGGTTGTAGTGTTTAGTGCTAGTATTCCTCAGACTCGATTGGTGCACCGTTGAGCATGAACAAAAAGAAGTCAGGGTTTGGAGATCGACCTCCAGCATATAATTTTGCCCTGAATCCGTATCCTGACATGAGGTTTTCCAGCTGTCCACGTTGTCAGGCGAAAACGGGTCAGCGAAAGCTACCGTTGCTGATCCACATAGACCCCAGGGTTTTGATTGCCCTCAACTATACCAACCGCTACTGTAAGCGCTGTGATCTACTCATCGCCCATCAGGCCGAGATAGAGCACTACTTGACCGAGATGTTTCGTGCGAGTGAACCGGAACTCATCGGCAATGACTATCTGATCTTTGCAACAGTTGAAAAGCGGGCGTGGCGCGAGGGCATGTATGACACAAGGTCTGTGCACGAGATGCGCGCGCATGTGAGTGACTTCAAGAGCTACGAATCGTTGCGAATGACCAGGGGCGGCTGGTACAGAGATGACGAAGAGCCGCCAGTTCTGAAGCCGCCGCACTCAAAGGAGTGGGTGAAGTGAGCCACGCCAGATAAGCAGGTTGTCAAAACGGCACGTCGTCCTCCACGTCTTCGAGCGCGCGTTCGGTGCGGGCCAGGCGGATGCCTGCGGCGTCGAAGCCGAAGAGGTCTTCGGGGGCGAACACGAGGCGGTGCTGGTGCTCCGTCTCGAAGAAGGGGACGAACTTGGCGGCGACCTGGTCGAGGCGGTCGAGATAGTAGGGCGTGTGCTCGTCGGGTGCTGCGGGGTCCCAGGCGTCGGCGAGGCGAGCGGCTTCGAAGGCGGGGCCGGGACCGGCGAGGTAGTAGCGAAGGCGGTCGCCCTTGCGCGGCGGCTGGCCGGTCTGCGCGGCGCGCTGCTTGGCGAGTTCGTACGACGCCGTCCGCGTGCGTCGCCCGGCCTCCACGTCGGCCTCGTAGGCCTCCATGGTGTTCTTCAGCGTCTCGGTGCGCTGGAAGTCGGTGACGCCGTCGGTCCAGTCGTGGGCGAGGATGCGGTCGCGCTGGGCGAGGTAGAGGTCGTGCAGGCCCTGGATATCCTCGTTGAGTAGCAGCCGGACGGCCTCGCGGACGAAGCGGCGTCCGAAGCGCTCCGTCGAGCGGGAGACGAGCGACGAGCCCTTGAACGTGATGCGTCCGTCGTAGCCGAGCAGCGCGTAGTTCTTCTTTTTGTACGACAGCATCTTCTGGAAGCGCCCGTCGAAGCCGATGCGGATGCCCTCGGGCATGCGCTCGGAGAGCGTGCGGACGTAGGCGCGCTCCTCGGTGTCGCCGCGGAGGCCGTCGGGCGGGATGAAGAGCACGCCGTCGGTGTCCACCTCGATGATCGTCCCGCCGTCGGCGCGGACAAGGCGGATGATCTGGCGCAGCAGGTCCTGGCCCGTGGCTGCCACGCGGTCAGCTTCGGCGAAGTCGTTGAACAGTGCCAAGCTGAACGCAAGGTTGCCGTAAAAGCTGTTGATGATGTTCTTGAACGCCGTTTGCCGGGCGTCCAACTCGGCGCGGGCGTCCGCGTCGTCCGTGGCCTTCATCGCGGCCTTCGTCTCGAAGCGCAACGCGGTCAGCTTGCGGAGCAAGTCAGGAAACACGCCGAGCGCGTCGTCCTTCGGGCGGACATCGTACTGGAGCATGATGCTCGGGTACAGGCTCTCGACATCGGCATACACTACCGGGCCGACGACGCCCGTGACGAACACGTCGGTGTAGCCGCCGATGGTCTGGCTGCCCCATGCCGCGCGGGGGAGGGCTTGCCGCTGGCGGAGGTACTCGCGCACGAAGAGCGCCTCGATCTTGCTCGCCGGGCCGGTGCGCGCCGTCTGGCCGTACGGCATCGGCACCATCTGCGTGAGGTAGAACGTGCTGCCGGAGAGGTGCCGCGCCAGCCTCTCCGTCTCCACCACATCGTCAAGCGCGTAGTCCAGGAGCCGCGTCGGATCCTCGTCCCACACCCGCGCGATGTCGCTGCCCTCGACGTAGGTGCGCGTCTCGTCCGCGAAGCCGAAGTACGTCGCCGCGACCTTGAGGCCGTAGCCCGGCAAGTCGCGCTTGAACACGTCGAAGCTCATCACCTGGAAGAGCGTGTCGATGACGTGCCGCCCGGCGATGTCGAGCGCAGGGAAGTCGACCATCCGCTCGGCGAAGCGCATCGAACTCGGGAATTGCCGAGGTACCGAGCCGTCGCGTCCGATAGCGAACGGGACGCCGTGGAGCTGGCAGCGCTTCAGGAGGTAGTCGAAGTCGAAGCCGTAGATGTTGTGCCCTTCGATCACGTCCGGGTCGCGCTCCTGGATCACGCGGACGGTTTCTTCGAGGAGTTCCTTTTCCGAAGAGTCTCGGGAGTGGAGTAGCCGCGACCAGCCGCGGTTGTCGCTCAGCGCGACGATGATGACGGCGTGCTCAGGGCGTTCGGGCTGCGGGAAGCCGTCGGGCGCGTAGACCTCGATATCGAGTTGGAGCCGGTCGACGTGCTCGTAGGCCATGCCCTTGAAGAGCGTCCGGCCGGTCTGCATGAGGTAGAGCTGCTCGGGGTTGCCTGCGAAGTAGATCTCCTCCGGGCGGCGCTTCTCGGTCTCGGTGGCGCGCTCGACGTGGCGGACGGCATCCCAGTAGTCGCGAATCGAGGTGAAGACGACGAGGTCGCGGAAATAGACCTGCCCGCCTCGATCCTCACCCACCCTCGCCGATGCGTCGAGGCGCTGGTAGCGGAAGCGGTCGCGCCTGAAGCCGCGCAGCAACGCCGCGTCGTGGATGAGCATGAACGGATAGAACGGGACGTCCTCCGTCTCGATGGTGCCCCCGTCGGGCTGGTCAAAGCCGCGACGCCAGTAGAGCCGCATGCGCGCGGGGTCAGCCTCGCGCCCCGACCAGCCCCGAACCACGTGCAGCGCCACGAGGCCCTCGGCGGGGTCCTTCCCATAAAGCGCAGCGTCATGGTCAGCATGTTGTGAGTTGTCGGGCATAGCGAAGTCGTCTACGCGCGAACGACGCCGCAGAGCCGAGCTTTAGCCTGAGACACGTACCTTCCCGAAAACGACGAGTGCCTCAAACTATGGAAGACGGGTTTCAGCTGGTCCGATTTAAGCCCATTGGCACCGTGGTAGTCGTAGAGGACGCCGAGGCTGGACGCATGCCGCTGGCGCACCTTTCTCAGCGTGGTTCCTGGTTCGAGGCATACCGGCACGGACTGAGCCTGTACCTCTCCGAGCCGTGTGCCGAGGTGATTGTGGCCGTCACCATGTGGCGACGAAAACGGTGGGAGTACTTAGAGCGTCACGTCTACAAAGGGTACGAGGCCATCGTTGTAGAACTGAAGTCAGACATTCTGCGCGTGGGCAATCCCGGGAAGCAGAGCGAGGCGCAGCGCATTGAAGTCGGAGCAGGGAAATTCGAGGTGCTCGTCGTCAGAAATCGGCCCATGGACCGGGTCGGGCCGTTCGAAATCACAATGTGGCCCCACCAAACACGGCCAGCACCGGAATAGCTTCGGCCACGAGAATCATTCGGCCACGAGAATCAGAGGCGTCAGCGCCATTGCGGGAATGGTGCGAGTCGCAATATGACGAGGTGCGGGTACATTGGCAGCCTCGCTGAAAAACCGATGCGTGCCGTGCGGCTCCTCCAGCTTCTACTCCTCGTCGTGGCGGTGCCCGCCTACGCACAACCTTCGGCGGTGCCGCTGAACCGTGCGTTCCTGGGCGTCGAGGATGGCCTATCGCACAGCCGCGTCAACGCCATCGCGCAGGACGTAGAGGGCTTCCTGTGGTTCGGCACGGACGACGGCCTCAGCCGCTACGATGGCACGAGCTTCCGCGTCTACCGCCACGATCCCGCCGACCCACGCTCGCTGCCGCACAGCCGTGTGACCACGCTCCATGTGGAGGACGACGGGACGCTGTGGGTGGGCACGCAACAGGGCCTCAGCCGCTTCGAGCGGCGCACGGAGACCTTCCTTCGCTACCGAGGGACGCCCAACCGGGCCGGCAACTGCAACGGCCTCATCGTTGCAGTCACGCGCCTTCCCTCTGGGCGGCTGCAGGCAGGCACGAACACCGGGTACCTGTGCGAACTCGAAAACGCCCCAGAAGAAGGGGCTCCCGTAAATCAGGGGGGAGGCCGGAAGGGCGGGCGCCTGAGACAGCTCTTGAAGTTACCCCTCCCAGGTGTGACTTGCCCCTACAGCATCTTCGACCTG
>JBCCLD010000178.1:0-9466 GCA_039027055.1 Bacteroidota bacterium | reverse complement strand
GGTTGACCGAATCAGCTACCCTGTCACGTCCAAAGCCGAACGCGCAGAAGACGCCTTGAGTGTGCACTAGGCCGAGGCACTGCGGCGGTGTAGAGCAGCGCAGGAGCCACAGAAAAACGTGCTTGCGCTCGGGCTTTAGATTTTATACTTTGAATCACAAAGTTCTTGTAGATCATCTCTTTTTCGATGACCCGACCCGACCGCAAACCGCTCCGGCGTGGAACGACGGCTGGCCCGCCGCCGCACGAGGCTGCGAGCGCCCAACTCCGGTTCATCCGTGCCACGATGGAGCGCTCGGCGCGCTTCACGGCCGTGCCTGGCTGGGGCGGCGTCGCGATGGGCGTGACCGCGCTGGCGGCCGCCTGGCTCGCCGCCTCGCAGCCGACCGTCGCCGGGTGGCTCCGCGTGTGGGCGGCGGAGGCCGTGGTGGGCGTGCTCCTCGGCGCGGCCTTCCTCGCGCACAAGATCCGCGGCGAGGGCCTCGACCTCCTCGCCGGTCAGGCGCGCAAGTTCATGCTCGGCCTCGCGCCCGCGGTCGGCGTGGGCGTGCTGCTCACGCTCGCGCTCTACGCGTTCGACACCGGCGGCCTGTTCGCGCGGGCCGCCGAAGCCGGAGTCTACTACGGTGCGGACGGCCTCGACGGCTCCCTCGCGACGCGTCGCCTTTTGCCGGGCGTGTGGCTGCTCTGCTACGGCCTCGGCGTAGCGTCGGCGGGCATGTTCTCGGTGCGGCTCGTCCCGCTGATGGGCGCGTGCTTCCTCGCGCTCGGCGCGCTGGCGCTGCTCAGCCCCGCCGACTGGGGGGATGCCTACCTCGCGGCCGGCTTCGGCGGGTTGCACATCGTCTTCGGTCTCCTCGTCGCCAACAAGTATGGCGGCTGAAGCCCGCTTGCCCCGATTCATGCGCACGCTCGCTCCTCGTATCGCTTTCCGCGCTGGTCTCGGTCTCGCTGTGGCGTCGACGCTGTTCCTGTTTGTGGTCAGCCTTGGCGTCGGGATCATCGGGGCCGATGGCGACCCGGCGAACCTGCTCTACCTCAGCGTGATCGCACTCGGCCTGCTCGGCTCGCTCGTCGCGCGCTTCCGGGCGGGCGGTATGGTCGTCGTGCTGCGTGCGATGGCGATCGTTCAGGGTGGCATCGGGCTCTACGCGATCGTCGCCGGGCTCGGCCGCCCCTACAGCGGCGCGCTCGAACTGCTCGGCCTGACCGGCTTCTTCGTCGCGCTCTTCCTCACGGCCGCCTGGCTCTTCCGCCACGCCGCTCACTCGATTGACCCAACCTGATGGTCCTGCTCTGTTCTATCCACCCCAATCTTGTCATGCTGAACTTGATTCAGCATCTCAGCCATGCTTCGTGAAATCTGAGTCGCCAGAGATTGGCTTCGCCTGACTTCGGCTCTGAACCAAGTTCAGGATGACACCGAATCTCGTTGTGGAGCGACATGATCACATTCTCAGCCACCGCCACCTATGCCTAGATCGAAAAACAAGCTCCGCCGCGCACCGCGCTCGGAAGCCGCAGCCCCATTCGCGCCCGACCTCGACACGACCATCCACCAGCGCATCCGCCTCGGCATCGTCTCGGCGCTAGCCGCGGGCGGGACGATGAGCTTCACCGACCTCAAGACCGCGCTCGACCTCACCGACGGCAACCTGTCGGTCCACGCGCGCAAGCTCGAAGACGCCGGCTACATCGCCTGCCGCAAGTTCTTCGACGACCGCACGCCGCGCACCGAGTACGACCTCACCGACGCCGGCCGCGCCGCCCTCGCGCGCTACCTCGACCAGATGGAAGCCATCATCCGCGCCACGCGGGTGAAATAGTCCACCATCACCAGCAAACGCATGACCATCAACGACCGCATCATGGGGGCCGCGCTGTTCGGCGGAGCCGCCGCGTTCTTCTGGCTAGCGGTGTGGGGAGCTACGGGCTTCGCCGAGCTGGTCGCGTACGGAGCAGGCGCGTCGATTCCCTCAGCTTGCCTGTTCGGCGCGCTCGACGCCCGCCGCGTCATTCTGAAGGTCCTGGGCGGCACAGACCTGGGACGTGGGTTTGCGGCAGGCATAGGGACGACGGTCAAAGCCTACGCGCTGAGTGCCCTGCTGATCGCCGCATGCATCGCAGGGATGGAGCCGGTCCAGCTACTGACATCGGACCCAATGGCGCTCTTCGCCAAGCTTCCCGACACGGTGGAGTACTTCGTTAGCCTACTGACGCTTGCCACGCTCGGGGGACTGCCGTTTCTGCTGCCCTCGCTAGTCGTGGGCGCTGGCGCGGGCTGGCTGCTGCACCGCTATACGCTACGGCTCTACCCAAGCGATCTGTCATGAGCACACGCAAATTCGCCCAGATCGACACCGCGGGCTGGCCACACCAGATCGGCCACCCGGAGTTCGTCGCCTTGGTCCAGGCGTACCTGCCCGAGGTCGCCGCTCGAATGCGTGAGTTGGACGCTACAGGTCTGCTCCATGTCGCCATGGGTGTCCTTGAGGGCATGACGATCCAGGCCTACAACGACCGTCTGAATGTTGCCCGACGCTACCTCGCCTTCGCTGACGAGGTGCTCCCTCGTGCCGATGCTGCCGTTCTCAATGCGCTCGATGTGTCCTTCGTCGAGGGGCTGGTCTTCGGTGGCCGCGACCAAGGTATCCGTGACTGGATGCCGGAGCGGCTGCTCAAGGAATACGATGCGCAACGGAAAGCGCGCCTGTCGGGAAAAGACCCCGCATTGGGATAAATCCCGGAAGAAGGGCTCACACCCCCCAAACTCTAACACGCCGCCGACGCGGCTTTTCTTTCCTCTTTGCACTTTACAATGCAAAGCTATTTAACACATCGGAATCCTCTCCATCTCGCGTGCATCATGGACGGCAACGGACGCTGGGCGGCGCGGCGCGGGCGGCCTCGCACCGACGGCCACCGCGCGGGCGTCGAGGCCGTGCGCCGCGTCGTGGAGGCCGCACCGGGGCTGGGCGTCTCGACGCTCACGCTCTACGCCTTCTCGGCCGACAACTGGAAGCGGCCCGAGACCGAGGTGTCGGCGCTGATGGCGCTCTTTCGCTGGGCGCTGCGCCGTGAGATCGTGCGGCTCAAGCGCGCGGGCGTGCGCCTGAGCGTGATCGGGCGGCGCGACCGGCTGCCCGAGGCACTCCGTAACGGCATCGCGCGGGGCGAGTGGGAGACGCGGCGCGGCACCCGGCTGCACCTCCGCATCGCCGTGGACTACAGCGCCCGCGACGCGCTCGTGGAGGCCGCCCGCCGCTGCCAGGCATCCGGTGAAGCACCCACGCGCGCCGCCTTCGCCCGTCACCTCGCCGCCGCTACCTCTCCGTCGATGGGGCACCCCCACACGCTGCCGGGGGAGCAGGCGCCCGACGTAGACCTCGTCGTGCGGACGGCAGGCGAGCAGCGGCTTTCCGACTTCCTGCTCTGGGAGTGCGCCTACGCCGAGTTCGCCTTCCTCGAACCCTGCTGGCCCGAGATGGACGCCGAGGCCCTCGCGGCCGTCCTCGCCGACTTCCGCAGCCGCACCCGCAAGTTCGGCGCGCTGCCCGAGGCGGCCTGAGGGTCGAAGGTCGAAGGTCGAAGGTCGAAGGTCGAAAAGGTGCTGCGTCTCCTCTTCCTCGTCAAGCCACTTCGCCATACGTCTCCACCGCGACTTGTTTTCACCGCAACACCACCGCACTCCAACACACCGAATCACTGCAACACCGAATCACCGAACCACTCTCATGCTAAGTCGACTCATCGCCATCGCCTTCATCTTTTTCTGCACCACCGTCGCCTGGATGTTTCTCGGCGGAACGGTCGAGAAGCGCACCCACGACCAGGACGCGAGCCTGCACAGCAGCGTCGGTGAGATGTGGGGCGCGCCGCTCGTGCAGCTGGCCCCGTCGCTGCAGCGCGCGCGCATCGAGACGCGCGAGCAGACGCGCCTCGAAGACGGCACCGTCGTCAGCGAGACCGTCGAGGAGACGGTCTACGACGCCGTGCCGCTCGACGGGACCGCCATCGCCGTCGACCTCGACCTGGAGCAGCGCAAGAAGGGGCTGCTGTGGTACCCCACCTACGCTGTCCGCTTCGACGGGCGCTACCGCGTCGCCAATCCGACCGACGAGGCCGACACGTTCCGCTTCCGCTTCCCGCTGCCGCAGGGCGCGGCCGTGTTCGACAACGTCGAGCTGCACGTGGACGGCGCGCGGGTGGAGGACGCGGCGATGAAGGCGAGCGGCCTCGTCCACGAGATCGAACTGGGGGCGGGCGAGGCCGCCGAGGTGCGCGTCGCCTACGGCTCGCAGGGCATGGAGACGTGGCGCTACAGCTTCGGCACGGGCGTGTCGCAGGTCCGCGACTTCTCGCTGGCGATGGCCACCAACTTCGACGCCATCGTCTTCCCCGCGCTGTCGCTCGCGCCGACGAGCAAGGAGGCGACCGACGGCGGCTGGACGCTCGCGTGGGACTACGGCTCGCTCGTCGCCGAGGCGGGCGTGGGGATGGTCCTACCCCAGAAGCTCAACCCCGGCCCGTGGGTGAGCCGCGTGACCTTCTTCGCGCCGGTGAGCCTGTTCCTGTTCTTCTTCGTGCTGCTCGTGCTCGGCGTGATCCGCGGCGTCCGCCTCCACCCGATGCACTACTTCTTCCTGGCGTCGGCCTTCTTCGCGTTCCACCTGCTCTTGGCCTACCTCGTGGACCACGTGCCCGTCGTGCTCGCGCTCCTGATCTGCTCGGCCGTGTCGGTGGGCCTCGTGGTGAGCTACATGCGCCTCGTGACGGGGCTCCGGTTTGCGCTCGTCGAGGTCGGCGCGGCGCAGGGCGTCTACCTCGTCGTGTTCGCCTTCACTTTCTTCCTCGACGGCTTCACCGGCCTGGCCGTGACGGGCCTGAGCATCGCGACGCTCTTCGTGGCCATGCAGGCGACGGGCCGCCTCGACTGGGAGTCGGTCTTCGCCAAGCCGTCCCTGCCGGGCACCCCCAAGGCCAAGCAGCTCAACCCGCGCGCGACAACCCTGTGAGGCCTCGCGTGCAAGGGAGGGGGCCAGGCAGCGGGGTCTGCCTGCCTGGTCCTCGCTTTGGCCTGGCCCTCGCTTTGGCTCATGTGTTCGAGGCCGCGTGCGTGCCTATGTCAGACGTAAGCGTCCGCGCAGCGTGGCGGGTAAGGAAGGACGAGCGATAGGGCGTCCTAGTTTTAGGCTTGACCCAGGTCCTGACTTCTCGTTTTTTGACGCTTTCGTCTTTTCACCCTTGAGCCCCTGCCCGGATGCCTCGTCGCTACCTGTCCGCTCTCCCCCTGCTACTCGTCGGCGCGCTGCTGTACGTGCCAGCCCTCTTCGCCCAGAACGCCGCGCCCAGCGCCACGGCCGAGACGGCCATCGCCCACTTTCGCGCGCAACACGCCGACTATGGTCTCGCAGAGGGTGACGTCAATGTCATTGTCACCGACGAGGTCCGCACACCGCACCTGGGTGTGACGCACGTGTACCTCCGCCAGACGCACGCGGGGCTGGAGATCCTCGAAGCGACGGCCAACGCCAACGTGCGAGACGACGGGCGCGTGGCGAGCCTGCGGAGCCTGTTTGTGCCGAACTTGGCTAGCCTCCGCACCGCCTCAGCGCGCCCCTCGCTCGACGCAGTCGACGCCATCACGGCAGCGGCGGCGGCGCTGGAAATGCCTGGCACGGCGGCGGGCTTGGCCGTCATCGAGGCGCCCGAGGGCGTTGCCCAGCTACAGGTGCTCGACGGCGGGACGCTCTCGCTCGAACCGATCCCCGCGCGCCTCGCGTGGGTGCAGGACGACCTCGGCACGCTGCGCCTGGTCTGGAACGTCTCCATCGCCACGCTGGACGAGCAACACTGGTGGGACCTCGCCGTGGACGCCCACACCGGACAGGTGCTCTGGCAGCTCGACTGGGTGGTGAGCGAGACGTGGACGAGGCACGACCACGCCGGGCACGACCATGCTGGGCACATCCACGCCGCGCTTCCCTCGCCGCGTAGCCTCACGCCTGTGATGCCCGCACCGGCACCGAGGATCGCTCCGAGCAACGGCGGCACCTACCGCGTGGTGGCCTTCCCGGCAGAAAGCCCCAACCATGGCCCCATCGCGCTCGTGACCGACCCCGCTGACCCTGTCGCCTCGCCCAACGGCTGGCACGACGACGGCGAGGACTCCTACACCACCACGCGCGGCAACAACGTCCACGCCTACGAGGACCGCCGCGACCGCAACTTCGCAGGCTACAGTCCCGATGGCGGGGCCGAGCTCGTCTTCGACTTCGCCTTCGCCGACGACAACGACCCCGTCGCCCACGAGGACTTCGCCATCACCAACCTGTTCTACTGGAACAACATCTTCCACGACATCATGGTCGCCTATGGCTTTGATGAGGACAGCGGCAACTTCCAGGCGACCAACTTCACCGGCGAGGGCAACGGCAACGACTACGTCCGCGCCGAGGCACAGGATGGCAGCGGCACCAACAACGCCAACTTCGGCACCCCACCTGACGGCAGCCGCCCACGCATGCAGATGTACATCTGGACCGCTGCTCTCTTCGACATCGTCGCCCCGGAGGGCGTCGCAGGGACCTATCCGAGCGGGCCGGCGAGCTTTGGTCCGACGTTCCCCTCCGTCCCGCTCACGGGCGAGGTTGCTCTGGCCGAAGACGAGGAATTCTTGGCGCTAGGGTGCACCCGCCTGGCGAACGATGACCTGGACGGCCAGATCGTCATGCTGGAGCGCGGGTCGTGCAACTTCGTGGACAAGGTGCGCAACGCGCAGGCGGCGGGCGCGGCGGCCGCCATCATCTTCAACTGCGAGCCGGGGGCCGACGGGTGCAGCACCAACAACCCCGGCGAGGGCATCATCTCCATGGGACTGCCTGCTGGCGACGACGATAGCGACATCACCATCCCGTCGGTGTTTGTGCAGCGCAGCACCGGCCTGCTGCTCATCGACAACGCCGCCGCCGTCTCGCTCACCGGCGCGGCCCGCGACAGCGACCTCGACAACGGCGTCATCCTCCACGAGTACGTCCACGGTGTCTCGAACCGCCTCACAGGCGGCCCGGGCAACGCCTCGTGCCTAGGCAACGCAGAGCAGGCGGGCGAGGGCTGGAGCGACTACTACGGCATCATGTTCACCATGACGGCCGACGATGTCGGCACCGACGGCCGCGGCATCGCCACCTACCTGGAGTTCACCGACACCGACGGTCCTGGCATCCGCCCCGCGCGCTACTCGACCGACCTAAGCATCAACCCGCTCACCTACGCCGACGTCGCCGACACGGGCCGCATCTCGCAGCCGCACGGCATCGGTACGGTCTGGGCGACGATGCTCTGGGAGATGACCTGGAGTCTCATCGACCGCTACGGCTTCGATCCAGACCTCACGAATGGTACCGGCGGTAACAACATCGCGCTGCAGCTGGTCACGGATGGGATGAAGCTCCAGCCGTGCAGCCCCGGCTTCGTCGACGGCCGCGACGCCATCTTGGAAGCGGACCAGCTCGCCAACGACGGCGTCAACCACGACCTCATCTGGGCAGCCTTCGCCAAGCGCGGCCTCGGCTTCAACGCCGACCAGGGCAGCCCCAACAGCCGCACGGACGGCGTGGAGGACTTCACGCTCCCGCCGCCGGTCTCGAACGAGGGCGACGAGGCGCTGGCCGGCACCCACCGTCTGAGCGCGGTCTACCCGAACCCGTTCAACCCCCAGGCGACGTTCACGCTGCAGGTCGCTACCGCCCAAGACGTGGCCGTCGTGGTCTACGACGTCCTCGGCCGGCAGGTCGCCACGCTCCACGAGGGGGCGCTGGCCGCTGGTTCGGTGCACCGCTTCGAGGTGGACGGCCGTGCGCTCGCCAGCGGGGCCTACGTGCTGCGCGTGCAGGGCGAGGACTTCGCCGAGACGCGTCGCCTCACGCTTGTGAAGTAGCAGCAAGACCCACGATGGTCCACCGGCGCGCCGGGGCTTCCGAGTCCCGGCGCGCTGCTGTTTGCACGGTCGGTCCCGCGCCGTGCAAACAGCAGCGCGGTTGTCCAGAACTGTCAAGACCGCGTGGCGCCCCTGTCAGGCGCAACCGGCATCAGGTCGCTCCGTAGGGCGCGGAATCATCCTCACCCGACGTGCCTCTGATGCTGACTCGCTTCTTCGCGCTCCTGCTCCTCCTCCTTGTCTTCACCCCGATCGGCGCCGCCCAGGAAGGCCGCAGTCTCGACCTCACCATAAACGATACCGGTCTCGCTATCGGCGACGCAGAGCGGGTCAACGGCCTTCGGATCAACTTCCGCGACCGCTACCTCCGCGAGGTCAACGGCATCAACCTCACGCTCTGGACGCCCTACTACGACTCGATGCGCGTGCGCTCCGGGACGGTCAACGGCCTTGCCCTTGGGCTTCCTGCGACGGGGGCGGGGCAGATCAACGGCCTCGGCCTCGGCCTCCTCGGTGTTGCCGCCGACGAGGTGTTTCGCGGCATCGGCGCGGGGGGCCTCGCTGTCGTCTCCGGCGAGGAGTTCACCGGCATCGGCGTCAGCGGGCTGGCGACCATTGCGGGCGACGACTTTACCGGCATTGGAGTCTCCGGCCTAGCGACGATTGGCGGCGAGGCGTTCAGCGGAATCGGCCTCGGTGGCCTCGCCTTCGTCGTGGGCGAGGAATTCAGCGGCATCGGCGGTGGCGGGGTCGCTGCCATTGCGGGCGAGGAGGCCATGGGGGTTCTTGCCAGCTTCGGCGCCGCGATCTCAGGCGACAACTTCACGGGCATCGGCCTGGGCGGGCTCGCCACCGTCGTCGGGGCCAACGGACAAGGCATCTTCTCGGGCGGGCTCGCCACCGTCGTCGGCGAGGACCTGAGCGGGCTGGCCTGGGGGGGCCTCGCCACCATCGTCGGCGAGGACGGGAGCGGTCTCATGGCGAGCAACCTCGCCACCGTCGTCGGCGAGGACGCGCACGGGATCGTGACGGCCGGCCTCGTGTCGATCGTCGGCAACGAGCTTCGCGGGGTGCAGGTCGCCGGCCTCGCCAACGTCGTCGGGGACGAAGCGCGGTGGCTCCTCGTAGCCGGCCTCGCCAACGTCGGCTACGACATCCATGGCCTCGCTGTGACGGCTGGTGTCAACCGCGTCGTGGACAACGGCGAGCACCAAGGGGTTGGCCTCGCGCCAGTCAACTGGTCCACGGGCACGCAGAACGGCCTGATGATCGGGCTCGTGAACTACACCCACACGCTACAGGGCGTGCAGGTCGGCCTGATTAACATCGTCCGCGACAACGGCCTCGCGCGCGTCCTCCCACTCTTCAACGTCGGACGCTGAGGGGGGTGACGAGTAAAGAGTGAAGAGCACGCACTCTGCACCCCAGGGCTATCGCATACTCCCGACTCAGCAGCGATGCTGCCCATCTGGGGCCGGATCCGAAGTGGGCTCCTGAGCCGAGCGGCGGCTCCAGCTATTTGAGACGG
>JBCCLD010000177.1:0-9486 GCA_039027055.1 Bacteroidota bacterium | reverse complement strand
GGAGTCCTCGGTGATCTCAGCCCCCGTGAGGTTGCTGTTTGTCACGATCGTGGAGACGAAGATTGTAGCTGCGGCAACAGCTAGGAAGGCCACCTTATTCATGGTTGGGCGTGGTTTGGGGGGATGAAGCGAGGCCGCTTGTGGCGGGGCGGTCCGCGGGTAGGCCGGGGAGCCTAGGTTAGCGATTCAGGTTGGGCGGGTGGTAGGTGCGCGCCCAGCGGGAGCGCCGGTCCGTGTGCTCCGACACGGTGTTGGCACCGGCGTAGAGCGCCTCGAAGCGGACGTGGAGGCGGCTCGCGTCGCCGAGCGTCGTGGTGGACGCGCCCGCATCGTCGCGGAGGTCGATGGTGAACTCGGAGAGGGTGGCCGGGCTCGCGCCGCTTTGCACGCCGTCCACAGTGCGCGTGACCTGGTAGAGCGGCACGGTCTGGGTCGTCCCGCTGTCCATCTCCATCTGGATGGTGTTGACGGCGGCCCACTGGTAGCTGATCTCCGCGAACGTCGTGTCGGCGGGGTCGAGCTTGCGCCGGAAGGTGAACGTGTTCGCCGCGTTGAAGGCGACGAGGTCGTCCAGCGCCGTAGGCACGCCGGAGCCGATGTTGATGAAGTCCTCTTCGAGCACGTCGGCGAAGGCCTGCGCCTGGGTGCGCGCGGCCGTGAAGAAGCTCTGGTCTACGGTCGTCTCGTTGCCGACGAGCGTGATCCCGACGAGGACGAGCAACACACCGGTGCCGACGATGCTGGCGTTGAGATGGTCGAGGACAGACTGCATAGCTGGGGTGGTAGGGCGTCGAGGCGGGGCGGGAGTGTCAGCGGCGGAAGCCGATCAGGGCTGATCAGGGGTAGGTGAAGACCTGGCTCAGCACGACGGCGGCCTCGCGGTCGCGGAGCACGTCGTTGGTCACGGTCACGGTGACGAGCTTGGCAAACGATTGGGCAGACAAGACCGTCGTCCCGTCCGTCTCGCTGACATACTCGACGGTGGCGTCCACCTCGAAGGTCATCCCGTCGTAGTCAGAGACGTAGGTGTAGGTCTGCATCTGGTGGAAGTCGTCGATGTCGTCGGCGGAGGCATAGCCCTTGCCCGTTGAGAAGGGCAGGCTGGAGAGGTTGCTGGCGTCGGTGACGGTGGCGCTCTCGGTGGCGGCGTCGAAGGACTGCGCGCCGATGTGGCCGAGCACGTCGAGGGCGACGCTGGACGCGAAGGAGGTGACCTCCTCGTTGACGAGGTCCATCTTGGTCTTCACGGACGACTGCTGCATGTTGAGCGCGAGCAGGATCGCAGCCCCGAGGGCGAAGAGGGCGGAAAGGGTCTGTGGCATCGAAGTAGGGTAGCAAGGCGGGTTGAGGTGCCTCTCTTCTCAGCCAAGCGTATTCCCGGTGTCTCATTCTGAGTATCACCCTGTCTATTCCTCTCATCCGGTGTACCATTGCGGGGCCTGAAGTGAGAACCGCCCGGCTCGCTCTCACGATGAGATCGCCACGGTGCCTCCTTTTGCACCATCCTTTTTCGGCTTATGCCCACTCCCCCCGCCCATTCGGCCTTGGTCTACCTCCACGGTTGGCTCGGCAGCGCCCGCGACTGGAACGCGGTCCAGCCCCTGCTGCCGGGTCTCGCGCTCGACCTGCCCGGCCACGGCGCGGCGCGGCACCAGACCGAGGCCGCCGCCTCGCTCCCGGGGGCCGCCGACGCCGTCGTGGCTGCGGTGGAGGCTGCCAGGGTCGAGCGGCCTGTACTCGTCGGCTACTCGATGGGCGGGCGCGTGGCGATGACGGCAGCCCTACGCCACCCCGGCCGGTTCCGCGCGCTCATACTGGAGTCGACTTCCCCAGGCCTGCGCACCGAGGCCGAACGCACGGCGCGGCATGCCGTGGACGAAGCGCGCGCTGCCCAGGTCGAGCGCGACTTCGCTGGGTTCCTCCACGACTGGTATCGGCTGCCGCTCTTCGCCTCGCTGGACGCAGTGCCCGGCCGCGTAGCCGCGACCGTCGCCGAGCGACTCCTGGGCGACCCGGCGGAGCTAGCGCGGGCGCTGCGCGGCCTCAGCGTAGCGCACCAACCATCCTACTGGGACCGCCTCGCCGATCTCCCTCCGACGCTTGCGCTTGCGGGCGCCCTGGACGCGAAGTATGTCGGTATCGTGGAAGCCATGGCCGCTGCGCCAACCGTCACCGCGCGCGTTGTCCCAGACGCGGGCCACAGCATCCACCGCGAGCGCCCCGCTGCGTTCATCGAGACGGTACGCACGTGGCTGGCTGCGCAGTGAGGCGGTCCCGTCTACCAGTGGATGTGCCGCTTGACCGAGGTGACAGGCAGCGTGAGTTCGACGTGCCGCCCAGCAGGATCGGGCGGGCGGAGGTCGGTGCCGGGGTCGGCGATGGTGAGCGTGACCATCTTGGCCGTCGTCGGGCCAGCGACGCCCGTGCGCTCGAAGTCGAGCGGGTCGGCGTAGCGCACCGACACGTTCACCTCGAACGCGTAGACGCCGTTGCCGAGCGGCACCTCCACCAACACAGCGGTGCCGTGCAGGTCGTCCACGTCGTCGTAGTCGGCGAGCGTGGCCTCGGAGGCATCGGGGCCGAACGAGTCGGTCGGCGTCAGGCCAGTCACGTTCCTCACGGACCGCATGGCGCGCGCGCCGGCGTCGGCCTCGTCGAAGGCGAGCGCCTTGACGCGGTTGCTCCAGAGCAGCGCGAGGTCGAGCGCCGCCGCCTCCACCTCCGCCTCGATGGCGTTGCGCTCGGTGTCCGCCGTCTGGCGGTGCATGGTGAGCCCCAGGAGAGAGAACGAGAAGACCGCAACGAGGGCGTAGAACGTCTGCGCCATGAGAGGAGAGAGCCGGTGAGGAGAGAACAGGCGGCTCCTCTGCAAGAGTCAGGCGCGACCGTGCCCGTGGCCCTTGCTCTCGTCCTTTGGCACCCCAGCGTACCTCGTGCTTCGCCTGAACAGATCGCCCCGAGCGCGACCGGAAGCAACACCCCAGCCACGTGTCGTTTTGCTCCCGTTCGCTGCGTTCGAGTTCGTTGCGTTCGAGTTCGTTGCGTCACGGCCCCACGGCAACGGGGCGGACGCCGTCCCCGGTGCCCGCCCCGCGCATGGGTTGCGTCTGTGTGCCCCAGTCGTGCCTGGCGCCTCTCCGCCCTACCCCCCGCGAATATCGACGCCACACGCGCCGACGAAGGCACCTTGCGCGAGGTAGTCTGGCACCGAACGGATGCTCACGAGAATCGTGTTGCCACCGAAACACACCTTCTGCTTGGCCTCCTGCGCCGGGTTACGATCCCGGTCCACGTCGCGCCCTTCGACGTAGTGGTCGGCGGACGAGGCGAGGTGGGTGATGGCGTCAGACGAGAGGCCGAGGCGGTCCAGCGCGGGATAGAGGTGCGCCTGGCTGAACGACAGCTGCACGTTCGGGCCGAAGTCGAGCTGCGTCCCGTAGTCGGCCGTGCCGTTGCGGATCGAGGCGCGCCAGACGCTATCGGCCCGGATCTCAGCGTCGCGCTCGTGGGTGTCCCACGCGCCGCGCCGGTGCCAATACATCACGGCGTCGTAGAGCAGTTCGTCGTCGTCCGCGTCGTGTAGTTGTACCTGAAGGGCTCCGCCTCGGGCGTGGAGCCACGAGGTGGTGCGCGGCGAGTCGAGCGGGACGCACCCCTGGCTCCAGGGCCACGCGCTCCAGCCGCAGTTCACCTCCGGGTGCGTGTTCGGGACGTCGTCGAAGAGGTGCCGGAGTAGGCGGCGGCTCTGGATGTCCACCACGAACCGGTCGAGGTCGCGCACCTGAAAGGCTTTGGTGCGGTACGCGTTCTCGGCGCTTTCGGCGAGGGCTCCGAAGCCGCCTCGCACCGTGCCCTCGAAGATGACATCGTCGGACGTGGCCCCGTTGGCGTATTCGTAGTCGTCGAGCTGCACTTCGAAGAGCGCGAACCCGTGGTTCTCGGTGTTGCGGAAGCGGAGGTAGACCTCGTCGGTGTCGCTGAGCTGGTCGAGCGTCTCGCTGAAGCGGGTGAAGCCCTCGTGCGGGTTGCCCTCGCCGAAGAACACGAAGCGCTGGTCGGGGACGCTCCCATCGACGCGGTGCGTGTGCTTGAGCCAGTTGTTCGGGCTCGACTCGCCCGAGGGGCGGTCCCAGTCGCCGGACAGGTCGCGGTAGACGGTCATGTCCATGTGCCCGCCTGGCGGCGGGGCCTCCTGCTCGGCGATGAGCGTGCCGCGGATCTGGACGATGCCCGTGCTGAAGTCGGCCGTGAGTTCCTGCGCGAAGGACTGCAGGTAGACGAGGCCGTCCCACTTGAGCGTGCCCTGGACGGTGAGATTGCCCTCCACGAGCAGCACGCCGCTGCCGGTGAGGCTCTGCCCCGAGGGAATCACCAGGTCGCCGCGCACCCGCACGATGCGCGCAGACGGGTTGAGCAGGTTGTTCCAGTTGCCGAACGTGAGCGCCCCGCTGACGGTCAGGCCGCCTGCGTAGGTGATGTCTTGCGCGGCGATGCTGGAGAGCGCGCGCCCGTAGAGTTGGTCGAGCGGCGGCGTGTTGTGCTGGTCAAGGACGCGCCCCACGTCGGCCCCCACTAGCGCCCGGACGCCGCCGTGCGCTGGATTGCCGTGGCTCACCCGCCCCAGGGTGGCCGCCACTGCCTGCCGCATCTGGCTCGGCGACACGAAGCTGCCGAGGCCATACTCGCCGACCTTGTCGACGTCGAGATAGATGGGGCGGCGGGTGCCCTCGCGGTCCACGCCGCTGATCTCGGTGCGGCTGTCCGCCGTCGTGCTCACGACCGGCGCGTCGACCCACAGCGGCCCGGGCATGTCGGCCGCGTCGAGGCGGTAGGAGCTTGTGATGCGGTGCTCCACGCCCCCGTGGATGCCCACGACCGAGAAGGAGACGACGCCGCTGTCCAGTTCGTAGTGTTCGAGGCGCACGGTGCGCCCGTCGATCTGGAACGCCTGCGTGGAGTCGAGGGGCACGGCGGGGTTGACGCGCCCGCCGCTGAGCATCGCGGTCAGCACCGCTGTGTGGGCCGCGTCGGCCGCCTCGCGCGCGAGCGCCTTGTCGTACGACCCCACCTGCTGCTGCGTCGAGGCGAGGCGCATGTCCTGGTTGCGGAACATCGTCGTGGCCGTGACCACGCTCGCGCCGATGACGATGAGGAGCAGAAAACGTCCCATGGGTGCGGTGAGCTAGGTGCGGTGAGCTAGGTGCGGTGAGCTAGGCGCGGTGAGCCAGGTGCGGTGAGTTGAGCGGTGTGCGGCCGGACGTCGATGGTGCGGTGCGTCAGTCGGCGTAGACGAGGTCCGGCGGCCGGAACGTCTGGGAGACACGCGCCGTGTTGAGCAGCCGCGTCGACGCCTGGTCCGTGGCCAGGTTGGAGAGCGCCTCGTGCGCGAGCTCGGCCGAGAGCCGGACGTAGGCGAGGTCGCTCGGGGCGACGCCAACCTCGACGCCTCGGCTGCCCAGCCGGCCGGCCACGCCGAAGAGCTCGACCGAGACGGCGGTCACCGACTCCGAAAGCAGCAGGCGGTCCGAGTCAATCACGGAGCCGATCTCGACGGAGCCCGAAGACGGGGGGCTTGGCGTGGAGCCCGCCCGGAATTCGCGACGCTCCAACCGGTGCACGACCCGCGCGCTGTCGCCCACCGAGAGGCGCCTCGCCGTGGGCGTGAGGTCGTAGCGCACCGACATCGGCTCGTAGAACGACGCGTACTGCGCGGTGCTGTCGGCATCGAACCCGACGACCTGGGCGCGCTCGACGTAGCTCGGGAACGAGAAGGACTGGAGGCGCCCCTCGGCGTCATAGTAGAGGTGGCAGGTACTCGGCGAGACGCCCGCCGCGATGGCCTCCTCCTGCGTCATCATGTTGTCCACGTCGCGCCCGAAGGTGTCGAGGAGCATCTCGGCGCGCGTGCGCAGCTGGTATTCGAGTGCCTGGTCGGTGGCGTTGAGCTTCTCGCGGATCTGGAGCGTGAGCAGGACCACCAGCAGGATGGTGGCCACGACGATGGCGCTAAGGTGGTCGAGGATGACGTGCATGAGACGTACGAGGTCAGACTCTACGAGAGCGGCAGCGGCGGAGGCAGCGCATGGTGGACGCGGCGAGCGTTCTCCGCCCGACGAGAACGCGGTGATTCTTGGCAATCCCGTTCCGCTCGGCCGCCAGCGGCTTTGGGGCGCGACTTTGCAATGGGGACGTTGCACCAGCCTGGGCCGCTGTGCCGCCCAACCCGCCCGCGTCGCAAAACGGCCACGGCGGACCCCGTTCGCTTGGCGTCGGCCTTCGCCGCTTCTCGGCGGAACACCAGACGCGCTGCCCTTCGTTCTGGGGGCCATCTACCCTTTCCCTTGCGCCCCCTCTCCCGACCACTATGTCCGCTCCCAACGGCACCTCGAAGCGCCACCACTTCACCCACCGCCCCACCGTCGCAGGCCCGTTCTCGTGGCAGGCCCTCGACGGCTTCGAGGACATCGTCTACGAGAAGGGCACGCCCGATACCGACACCGCCGGCATCGCCCGGATCACGATCAACCGCCCGGAGGTGCGCAACGCCTTTCGTCCCACCACCGTCACCGAGATGATCCGCGCCATCGACGACGCGCGCGACGACCCGTCCGTCGGCGTGGTGGTGCTCACCGGCGCGGGCGACAAGGCCTTCTGCTCCGGTGGCGACCAGCGCATCCGCGGCGACCACGGCTACAGGGAGATGGCGGGCGGTGCCGAGACGGGCATGCAGCGCCTCAACGTGCTCGACTTCCAGACGCGCATCCGCACCCTCCCGAAACCCGTCATCGCGGCGGTGAACGGCTGGGCCGTCGGCGGCGGGCACGTGCTCCACGTGGTGTGCGACCTCACCATCGCCTCAGACAACGCGCGCTTCATGCAGACCGGCCCGAAGGTGGGCTCGTTCGACGCGGGCTATGGCACCACCCACCTCGCGCGCATCGTCGGGCAGAAGAAGGCCCGCGAGATCTGGTTCCTCTGCCGCGACTACTCCGCCCAGGAGGCCCTCGACATGGGCCTCGTCAACACCGTCGTGCCGCTCGCCGACCTGGAGCAGGAAGTTGTACAGTGGAGCCGCGAGATCCTCCAGAACTCGAACATCGCGATTCGCATGCTCAAGGCCGCGGCCAACGCCGACGAGGACGGCGGCGCGGGCCTCCAGCAGCTCGCCGGCCACGCCACGATGCTCTTCTACATGACCGAGGAGGGCCAGGAGGGCAAGAACGCCTACAACGAGCGACGCAAGCCCGACTTCGACGCGGAGGGGTATCGGCCGTAGGACGGCCTGCGGCCTGTGGGACGTTCGCCTTCGGCTCACTGTGGCTCGTTCGCTGCGCTCACTTGTGGGACGCTCGCGCTGCTCGCTGTGGTCAGTGGGGGTGCGTTGGATGTAACTCCGGCGGTCGTTTCGAGTATCGAGGCTCACCGCAACACGGCCCCACCGCTACACCGCCTCACTCGTCATGAGCATCCCTTTCACGCTGCCCAATGTCTACGACGGCCTCGCTGAGGGCCACGGCCTGATGCGCGTCGAGCGCGACGCCGGGGGCGCTGTGCTGGTGATGGAGGTGCAGCTCGCGTGGCTCGGCCTCGTGAAGCAAGCACCCAAGGTGATCGCTGTGCCGCTGGCCGACCTGACTGAGGTGCGCTTCAAACGTGGCACGTTCAAAGACTCGCTCTTCCTCCGTCCCACCCACCTCGACCTGCTCGCGGAACTCCCGGGCAAGCACAAGGAGCGGGTGAAGCTCAAGATCAAGAAGCAGTACCGCGAGGACGTCTACGACCTGCTCGACGAGTTGGAGGACTGGCGGCCGGAGGCAACCGTGTAGGCAGCACGTGCTTGTCTAGACCTGACCCCTGTGGGCACTGGAACGGCTCCGCGGGTACGAAGCGGGATGACGTCCAGGGGCCCCATGCCGCATCGTGACGGCCCCTGCCCCATCTTCACCCCCCAGTCCCATGCGGTCTCTCCTTGCCTTCGCCGGCGTCCTGGCACTCGTCGTTCTGGCGCTTCAGCTTCCAAGCCTACCTCCAACGGAGTCGGTTGCGTCGCAACCCGTTGCTGAGGCCGACCTGAGGCCGCTGTCCGAGCGTGCCCAGAAGCAAGCGCCAGGCCCTGACCAGCGCCCGGCGACGTGGCTCGCCGAGCAGCGACTCTTCCCCCATTTCAAACACGACGCCGAGGCGTTCCGCGCGGCGCACGCGCAGGCGCTCCAGATGCGCGAGGCGGTGCGGCGCGGGTCGGCCTTCGGCGTGTGGGAGCAGGCGGGCCCCACCAACATCGGCGGGCGGATCACGAGCATCGCCTTTGCGCCGAGCGCGCCCGACGTGGTCTACGCCGGGGCCGCGACCGGGGGGCCTTCAAGTCGCTCGACGCCGGGCGCACGTGGACGCCCACCTTCGACGACCAGGCCGTGCTGCCCGTGGGGGCCGTCGCCGTGGACCCAACCGACCCCGACCGCGCTTTTGTGGGCACAGGCGAGTCGAACGGCGGCTCCTACAACCTCTCGGGCGGCGGCGTCTACCGCACCGAAGACGGCGGCGCGACGTGGACCCCGCTCGGGCTGGAGGAGACCATCACCATCGGGCGCATCCGCATCGACCCGCGCGACCCGGACCGCGTCTTCGTGACTGGCACCGGCGCCTACTTCGGCACGTCGCCCGCACGCGGCATCTACCGCTCCGACGACGGTGGCGACTCCTGGGCGCAGGTGCTCTTCGTCTCCGATCGCACGGCGGCCATCGACTTGGTGATGCATCCGACCTCGCCCGACACGCTCTACGCG
This sequence comes from Bacteroidota bacterium, assembly GCA_039027055.1. Lineage (GTDB taxonomy): Bacteria > Bacteroidota > Rhodothermia > Rhodothermales > Rubricoccaceae > JBCBEX01. The sequence goes on along the minus strand of JBCCLD010000177.1, from coordinate 703 downwards.
ACGATGTGGGAGCGCGAGCGCACGCCGACGACGGCCTTCCTCTCCGGCTCGTCGAGCGGCGTCTACCGCTCCGCCGACGGCGGCGACACGTGGACGCGCCTCGGGGCGACGGACGGCCTGCCCGACCCCGCCGACGACATCGGCCGCATCGGGCTTGCGACGTGCGCCGGCGACCCCGACCGGATGTACGCGCTCTACAACGACGGTCGCGTCCTGACGGACCTCTACCGCTCCGAGGACGGCGGCGTCTCGTGGGCGCGGGACGCCCGGTCGAGCGCGCTGCCCGGCTTCAGCGGCGGCTTCTCGTGGTATTTCGGCAACGTCCGCTGCGACCCTACCGATGCCGAGCGCGTCTTCGTCCTCGACGTGCCGCTCGCAGTATGGGAGGGCAACGGCTGGGTGGACCAATACGGCTACGAGGTCCTCCACGTGGACCACCATGCGCTCGCGTTCAAGCCCGACGACCCGACGTACGTGCTCTCCGGCAACGACGGCGGCTTCGACATCAGCACCGACCGCGGCCTCTCCTGGGAGGCGGTCAATGGCCTCGCCATCACGCAGTTCTATGAGATCGGCCTCGACGCGAGCAACCCGGAGCGGCTCTACGGCGGCACGCAGGACAACGGCACCGTCCGCACCCGCACCGGCGCGCTCGACGACTTCGACACGATCTTCGGCGGCGACGGCTTCTACGTGATCGTGG
>JBCCLD010000176.1:0-9575 GCA_039027055.1 Bacteroidota bacterium | reverse complement strand
GTTCGGTTTCGCAGGGCGGACGACGCGGTCCTCACCTGGACCGCGGTCGCCGCCGCGCTCTGCGATGAGGCGGCGTTTCGGGCGATGTGGAATGCGTGCTGGGGGACCGACTTCGCGCACCTATGGAAGCCGGTGCCCATCCATCCAAGCACCAGCGACTCCCCGTTCTTCGCTGTGCTCGTCCCGTCGCGCTTGCCCGCCGCCGATGCCTCGGCGTTCCGAGCGCACCTCAGCGCGCTCGCGAAGGACGACCTGGTCGCGTCCTTCGCAAACCTAGGCGGCAGGTCGCACCTCGTGGTCCCCGTTGAGCGCGGCGACTACGGTGATCTTGCTGCGTTCTGTCGGACCGCCTCTGCCGCCGAGGTCAACGCCTTCTGGCAGGAGGTAGGCCATCACGCCCAGCGTGCCGTCGAGGGCGGGCACACCGTTTGGTGCAACACGCACGGGTTTGGCGTACCGTGGCTCCACGTGCGCTTCGACCCGACGCACAATTACGCGGCGTTCCCCCCAGGCGGCCCCATCACGGAGGCGTCTCAGGCAGCCTGGTACCGCCGCTATTACCACCCCGCTTACCCCGATGTCTGATTCTGCCGTCGACCTATCGCGTTGGCCGCCGCGCTTCGAGGCGTTCCTCCGGGCGCAGCCGCCCGCGCCAGACGGCGGGCATGGCCTCGGTCACATCCGGCGCGTCGTGGCGACGGCGACGCACCTCGCCGAGGCTGAGGGCGCACGCCTCGACGTGGTCCTCCCGGCAGCGTGGCTCCACGACTGCGTGGCCGTGGCGAAAGACGACCCACGCCGGAAGCAGGCCTCACGCCTGGCTGCCGACGCGGCGGTGGCGTTTCTGCGCGACGTAGGCTACCCGACCACGCCGCTGCCCGCCATCGCCCATGCCATCGCGGCCCACAGCTTTTCGGCAGGCCTTCCGCCGGAGACGCTCGAGGCGAAGGTGGTCCAAGACGCCGACCGGATCGACGCCATCGGAGCCATCGGCATCGCCCGCGCATGGCTCGTGGGCGGCGCGCTTGGCCTCCCACTTGCCCACGAAGACGACCCTTTCGCCGACCACCGGCCGCTCGACGACCGCACGGTCGCGCTCGACCACTACTTCGTGAAGCTGCTTCGCCTCGCTGACACGATGCAGACCGAGGCGGGCCGCGCCGAGGCCGCTCGCCGCACCACCTACCTGCAGGCTTACCTCGACCGACTCCGCGCGGAGATGGGCGCCTAGCACCGTCAGGACACACACATGCGATGCCCGGATAGGGCGGCGTCGGCTCTCTGGGAGCGCTCAGAAAAGGCGAAAGTCCTCATCTGCGTAGGTGCAGTATCACGTGATTACCTGATGGAGCGATCTCTGGAGGGAGGCTAAGCTGGGATTGATCCCAGCCCAGCACCCACACTGGGTCGCTCTCACCTTCGCCTTCAGGTTCCATGAGTACCTATCTCTACTCGCGCTCGATCAGTGCGCAAAAACACCCCAACCAGCCTCCGTCCATCCTACATCGGCACCAAGCCACCACTCCGACGGACAGCGCCGCGTTGGCTCAGCAACTGCTGAGAGCGCGCGCAGACAAGGACGGAGCGCTATCCTCGGCCTCTCCTGAAGACGGGCCTGAGCGCACCACCGAAGAGGCCACGCCCACCGACCACGCGACGCCAGCCACACCGGATCAAACCCAGACTACGACAAACACCTACGTCACGGTCTTGCTAGGTCTCCTGCCTTCCGAAGTCATCGTGCTCCACTCGGCATTCATGGCCTACGCGACGGAGCCCGACGTGCCAGATATAGCGGGCGAGAGTACCATCGTGATCAGCAATCCAGGTGCTCTCACCTTCGCCTTCGTCTTCCTTCTCTTTGCTAGCGTCTTCCTCTACGTGATTGGTCAGATTCAGACCAAGGACTGGGACAACCGCTGGGACTACGCGCGCATGCTCATCCCTCCCCTCGCGTTCTTCGGCTGGTGCCTCCTCGAACCCGTGACGGCTTTCGATGCGGTGGGCGGCAGCCTGCCCGAAGCCTGGCGTAAGGTGCTCGGTCTCAGCATCGCGGTGACGTTGAGCGGTCTGGCCACGCTCCTGGCCTTCAGCATCCCAGGGGCTGCCCCTGAGGGCCCAGAGCGTGGGGACGGGGATGACGACGCGCCCTCTTCCCCCGAGTAGGAAGGGGGAGACAGCACGGCATACGCCTGAGACTATAGCAGAATGCATAGGCATTGATAGCTCCCCTCCTGGACAGAGCCTGCCCTCGCGAACGCGGGGGAGGGGCTGGGGGTGGTCGATCATCGAGCTTCGGTCAGCAACCCCCTCGGTCTCCCCCTGACCAGGCTGGTAAGGGTAGGCTTTCACCAAAACGATGTCATTCTGAGCGAGCGTAGCGAGTCGAAGCATCTCCGGGCCAGCATCCAAGCCTCTTCTTGACCTGGAGATACGACGTAGATCCCCCACGTCCGCGAGGGCAGGCTCCTCGGCGCCATGCGCTGCGCGCATTCTGCTCGGGATGACAAGACGACCACCTTCTGTGAATACCTACCCCTGTCAGCCTGACCAGGGGGAGAACTTCTTGGGTAGCCTCTCAACGCTACTGAACATCGCTATAGTTCTGAGGGGCGTTCCTGCATCTGCAAGCCGCGCCAAGGCTACCGGACTCCCAGGGGCTCATCCAAAGGGCCCCCAGACTCCGCGCAGACGTGGTGCCCACGAGCGCCGCGCAGCTAGCGAGACCGTGTCCAGCGCGGTGCACACGAAGGGAGGGCGAGAGCACCGACGAAGCCGGGTGAAGACGCGATGCGTAGCGAGGTCGCGCTGATCCACGTGCAGGCTACGAGGTAAGACCTCCTCGCACGGTATCCTCTGCATCTCAAATCCTTGTTGCACCATCTATCTCCTACGATGGCCCACACCGACCTCGCCCTCCTAAACCGCATCCACCGCGACGGCCTCTCCTACGACGCGTTCCGCGACGGCTGGGCCGCTGCCCTCACGCAGCCCCTCAAGGGCCTCAGCAAAGAGGCGCGGAAGTACCACTTCTACCGCAAGTACAACGCCGAGCGGACCGTGCACGTCCACGAGGCCTACGTCCCCTCGGAGGCCCTCCGCCGCACGCTCGCGCAGATCGACGCGCCGCAGACGTGGCTCGTGCTCACCGAAGCGTGGTGCGGCGACTCGTCGTTCAACCTCCCTGTGATCGCCGAGGCGGCCGCGCTCGCGGACCAGGTCTCGCTCCGCATCCTGCTGCGCGACGAGAACGTGGACCTCATCGAGCGCTACCACACCAACGGCAGCCACAGCATCCCCAAACTCATTGCGTTCGACGCCGAGGGGGCCGAGCTGTTCACGTGGGGCCCGCGCCCGGTGGAAGCGCAAGCGCAGGTGCGGTCCATCCTCGACAGCGGCGTGGCCCCGGCGCTCGCCAAGCAGCAGTTCGCCGACTGGACGACGGACAACGAAGCGTGGACCCTCGTCGACCGCGACCTCGCCGCCCTCGTCGCGGCGACTACGTCCGTGTCCACCACCGCGTCTGTGGCCGCGTAACCCGCCGGGCATGGCGTCGTAGCGCGGCCGACGAGCCTCGCCCCATGCCCCTCGACCCATGCTCCACATCGTGCACCGCCTGCAGCGCCGCTTCCCCGACGCCCCGCTCGTGCGGACGCTCGCCCTCGCCTCCCTGAGTGGCGTGCTCCTCGGCCTCGGCTTTCTGCTGGCGAGCTAAGCGATCTCAGCTTCGACGGTCACACGCAGCGGCTGCAGGCCCGTCCCGGTCGCTTCGAGGACATCGCCGGGGTGTACTTGGCCGACGCCTTCTGGCGTGCCGGTGTAGATCAGGTCGCCCGGTTCGAGCGTGAAGACACGCGAGCAGTAGGCCACGATCTCGGCAACGGAGAAGATCATGTGCGCCGTCGTGCCCGCTTGCCGCGTCTCGCCGTTGATGGTGAGCGCGAGGTCGAGCGCCTGCGGGTCGGCGACCTCAGCGGCGGGCGTGAGCGGGCCGAGCGGCGCGAACGTGTCGAAGCCCTTGGCGACGCTCCACGGGGCCTTCTTGGCTTTGGCCGCCGCCTGGATGTCGCGCGCCGTCATGTCGAGCCCGAGCGCGTAGGCCGCCACGTGCCCCAGCGCGTCCGCCTCGGCGATGTGCTTGCCGCCCGTCCCGATCACCACCACAATCTCGACTTCGTGGTGGACGTTGTCCGACATCGCGGGGATCACGACGCAGCCGCCCGAGGGCACGAGCGCCGTGGTCGGTTTGAGGAAGACGACCGGGGCCTCGGGGAGCGCCGAGCCGCCCATCTCGCGCACGTGCGCGGCGTAGTTGCGGCCGATGCAGAGCACCTTGCCTGGGCAAACTTCAGTGGGGCGGCTAGACGTGCCGTCGGGGAGCGAGAGCGTCATGAGCGCGGGTGTGGTGAACGGGAGCGCCCAAGGTAGACCCAATCACGAGGGCCGTGCCTTCACGACGGCGGTGCCCCGTAGTGCGCCGCGTAGGCTCGTACAGCGCTCGCCTCCTCGTAGGACATCACGCGCTCCAGGCGGACGACGCCGTCGGTGAAGCGCCCGCGGTCGACCTGGTGCGTCGAGCGGACGCGCACCGTGACGAGCTTGTGGTGGGTCGGCCCGGCCACGGGGAGGTCGAAGTCGTTGGGGTGGACGTACTGCACCGTCACGGCGACTTCGAAGGGGACGCTCTGGCCGTTGCGCAGCGTGAACGGCACCGGCTGCCACACGGCGATGTCGTTGATGAGGCTATGCGCGTCGTCGAGGTCGTCGCAGCCGGGGTCGGTCCAGGGCTGGGCGAGCGGGCAGCCCGCCGACCGGCCGAATTCGCTCGCGCTGGAGAAGCCGCTCACGCCGCTGGGCAACCCATTCAGGTGTACCTCCTCGGGCGTCGAGCGCTCGTCGAACGACTTGGCAGCGAGCACCTCCATCGTGTGGAGCGCCACGCCCGCGGCCATCATCTCGATCTCGGTGTCGAGCATGTCGTCGTCGGTGGCGATGAGGGCCTGTTGCTGGTTGATGGACAGCATGCCCGTGAGCGCGAGCGCGAGCAGAGCGAGGAGCGTCTGTGGCATGGCTGTGCGGGTGAAGCAAATGGAGGAGGCGGGGCCCGACCCCACCGCTGTGTGCGGCGGCTGTAGGGTCAGCGGCGAAGTCGGGCTCCCTGCGGCGCAGGGCCTCCTGGATGAGCGGGGGTAGCGTGAGTGTGGTTAGGCGAGCTCCTCGTCGGGCGAGCCCGGCAGCGGCGTGAGCGTGACCTCGATGACCTGGTCGCTGAAGTCGGGGCGCGAGCCGTAGTCGCGCAGCGCCCGGTAGCCCTGGGCGTTGTTGGTCGGCCAGCCGTTGCCGTCGTAGCCCTCGATCTTGGTCTTCTGCAGGCTCGACGAGCGCGGCTTGGTCAGGTCGGGGTCGTCCCACGCGGTGCGGTGTTGGTCCTCCCAGCCGATGCGCCAGCGCTGGTCGTCCTCGGGGTGCTGCTCCACCATCGCCCAGATCGACTCCTCGGTGACGGTGACGTAGGGCTCGTACTCGTTGAGCGCGCGATGTGTGTGGTCAAACGTGCTGGGGTCGAAGGTGGCCGTCCACACGCCCTCCTCGGAGCAGTTCTTGTCCACCGCGATGAAGAAGTTGAGCCGCGTGCCCACCTCCAGCGTGTTGTTGTAGCGCTCCTGAGCGCCGTCGCGGCGGTTGCCGGGCGCGAAGAGCATGACCGGGTCGAGCGCCACATAGCCGTCGCCGTCGGTGTCCTGGGGGTCGCCGGGCTTGCGCGTGCTGGTGGGGATCAGGCGCTCCAGCCAGACCGCCGAGCAGTAGCCCGCCATCGACTCGATGAACTCGACCGTGAGCGTGCTCGGCTGCTTGACGGTGAGCACCTGGATGCGGTGCTCCTCGTTGATCGTGTGCTGGGCTTCGCCGTAGACGCCCGTGACGTGGAGGTCGAGGGCATGGCCGTCCTTGAGGGTGGCGCGGGCCTCGTAGGTGCCGCCCTGATGGCCGCCGGTCATGCGCCCGAACGCGTCGGGCTGGCCTGCGCTGGTGCGGCCGTTGATGCGGGCGAGCGCCTCGTCGAGGTCGGCCCCGGCGTCACGGGCGAGCGCCACCGTGACGTTGTAGGCCGAGCGCGCAATCTCACGAGCGAGCACCTCTTCCTGGTAGGACGCCTGCGCGCGGCGCGTCTCCGAGGCCGATTCTTGAGTCTGGAAGAGCGACGCGCCCCCGAAGAGCGCCGTCGCGGTGACGATGAGCAGTAGAGCCTTTCCCATGGGTCCGGTTGGGCGTTAGTGGCGTGAAGCGGCGAGGCGGGTGAGGTGTTGCGGTATGCATGCGTGGACGTAGGCACGTTCAAACGTCTACACCTTGCACACGTCCACACGGCGAAGCGGCTAGTCTTCGCGGAGGGTGAGGGTGGTGGCCCAGTGGAGTTCGCGGAAGCGGGGCAGGCGGCCGCGTGGAGGCTGCGTGAGCGAGAAGGCGAGACGGAGGAAGGCGACGTCGGCGGCGCCAGCGGCGGCCTGACCGAGGCGCGTCATCGGCGCAACGTCGAAGTAGGTCAGCGTGGCGGGGCTGAGGCCGCCGGCCTGCCACGGCGTCGTCCACGCCGGCGTGCCATTGAGCAGCGCCGCCTCGCGCGTCGTGCGGACGAGCTGGTACTGCTGGACCGTCGTGTCCGGGTAGACGGCCTGGCTCGTCTCGACGAGCTGGTAGCGGATGGACACGCGCGTCGTGTCGAGCGTCGTGCTGACGAGGTCGCGGTGGAACTCGAACGCCGTCGTCTGGCCGCCCACGTGCGTGGGCATCGTGAAGCGCGTGGCGAGCGGGCCGACGGTGTGCTCGCCGAGCTGGGCGAGGTCGTCTTCGAGCCACTCCGCGAAGTCGAGCGACTGGGCCTTGGCCTGGTAGAGCGCGGCCTGCTCGACCTTCGCCTCGGCGAGGCGGGCCGTCATGGCGGTGACGATGAAGAACACCGTCGAGCCGATGAGGAGCGAGATGAGGTGGTCGTGGATAAAGGTCATAGCGGGGTCGGGAAGTACGGCGACCGGCGATGGACCTAGCGACCAGGCGATGGGTGCGGCGTCTGTGTCAGGCTGAGTCTCACGAAGTATCCCAAGGGTGAGACGTCGCACCAAGCTGAGCCGAACTACCGGGCGGGTTTGTCCACGGCGGGCACCACACGGTGCGCCTAAACGCGAGCGCACCGACCGAGACGGCCCGGTGCCTACCTAGGTTGCTTACTTTTTGGCAACTAGTGCCGTGCCAAGTGACAAGCGTCAAGGAAAGCATAGCCGCACTCTTGAAAGAGATATTTTTGCTACTTGAAACCTGCCACTTGGCACAGGTCGAAGCACCAGCCTGGGTTCGCCATGCTGCCACGTAGCCCTGCGGGCCCTACGCCCGCCGCGTTCGACGCAGCACGTGACCCAGCGCTTCTCCGTAGTCCGATGACGAGACGAGCACACGACGTAATCCAGGGGGTGCTGAGCGGGCTCGTCCTGCTCAGCGCCACGCTGGTGTTCGGCGTCCTGCCAGCAATCAGCACCGCAGCGCACGCCCAGCCGCTCACCGTCCAGTGGGACTCCCTCGGCGGCGATCCCGTCCAACCCCTGGCAACTGGGATCGCTGTTCGCCCTGAGTTCTACGGCGACACCCTCTTCGCCACCTCCCGAGGCGATCTCTTCCGCTTGCTCCCCGACGAAGCCTCCTTCGGCCCTGAGATCTCCGAGACCAACAACCCTGGACCGGGTACCGGGATCGAAATCACCGAAGAAGGCTACTTGCTCACCGAAGACGGAAGGGTGAGCTACTCCACCGACGGCGGCGTGCGCTGGGCCGACGCTACCGGCCTCGAAGACATGGGATTCGCTCAGTCGATTCACCAGACGCGCCACCCGGCGAGCAGCGGCGTCGTGCTCGCTGGCGGCAGCCGGGGCAGCGTCTGGGTCTCCGACGACGGCACCGCCTGGACCCGCCTCTTCGACTTCGGCTCGACGGGCTTCCGCTCGGTCGAGATCGTCTACGACCTGCTCGGCGGTGACGAGATGAGCGCGCCGTGGGCGGGGCGGCTCCTCGCGGGGTTCATCGGGTTCGTGCGCTACTCCGACGACGGCGGCCAGACGTGGACCGACGCCACCGGCTTTCCCTTCCTGCAAGCTCAGTCGATTGCTGAAGCCCCTGACGGTACGCTCTACCTCACGGCCGAAAACGCCGTCTTGCGCAGCCGGGACGGTGGGGCGTCGTGGCAGCGCGTGCACACACTGCGCCCCGAGGACTGGGACGTGGCGCTCTTGTTCGGGGGACACTTGGCGGTGGCTCCCGACGGGACGGTGTGGCTGGGCATCTATGGCCGCAGCAACGAGACCGACAGCAATGGCAATCGTCAACGCTGGGGGACGTTCGCCTACAGCACGGACGAGGGTGCGACGTGGACGGAGGCTGCGACGGGCTACACCGGGCGCTACCAGGTCAACGACGTGCTCATCGACGGGCGTGGCCGCTTGGTGGCCGCGACGTTCGGCGGGGTATGGCGCACGCGTGCCTCCGTGGTGGTGGCCTCGGAGGACGCGCCGCCGGGAAAGCCCGGTGAGACCACGCTGCTCGGCGTGCCGTACCCGAATCCCACGCAGGACGCCGTGACGGTGCCGCTCACGCTCACTCGGCCCGCCGAGGTGCGCGTGACGGTGGTGGACCTGCTCGGGCGCGAGGTCGCCGTGCTCACCGAAGGCCCGCAGCAAGCCGGGCGGCACGCGCTCGCGCTCGACACCGCCTCGCTCGCGCCGGGGCTCTACGTGGTGCGCGCCACCGTGGACGCCGCCGCGGCAGAAACGCGGCGCTTCTCGGTGGTGCGCTGAGAACGCCGAACGCAGGGGGCTGACAGCCCAACGCCAACCGCCGCCCCAAAAGGGGACGGCGTCCGCACCACCCCTGATACGGACGCCGTCGGGAAGCGGGGACCACCAGCACGGAGGTAGCAGGATGTGCCGAGCGTTCGCTTCGTGGGGAAAACGGCTAGCCGAAGCGGGTTCGTATGTACCCCCGGTGAAGTCGCACAGGCGTAACGCGGGGGCGACGTAAAGCCCACCTGGAGGCGGCGTGGAGCCTGGAAGCGGGGAGGCGGACGATTTGGCCCCGTCCTTGCGTCGGGGAGAGGCGATCCCCCCGAGGAAGCCCCCTCGGGTCGAATCGTAGCACCCGGCTACGATTCCCCGCCTCCCTGCTAGCGCCTTCCCTCCGCCATGGCCGAGTATCGTTTCACCGGCATCGCCTCCAACGGCCAGCCCGTGCAGGGCACCGTGTTCGCGCCCAACGAGCGCACGGCCAAGAAGAAGGTGGACGAGCTCGCCACCAAGCACAAGTTCGCGGCCAAGCAGGTCGAGAAGCGGGTCACTTTCCTCTTCAAGGTCACGCACCCCTCGGGCAAGGTGGTGCAGGGCGAACAGAAGGCGTTCCAGGCCGCCGAGGTCGAGCGCGCGCTCACCCGCATGGGCATGGAGGTCGTCTACGTCAAGAAGAAGCTCTTCGACGTGACGCGCAAGCCGCCGTCGAGCGACGTGATCATGTTCGTGCGCCTCGCGGCGAACCTGCTC
>JBCCLD010000175.1:0-9589 GCA_039027055.1 Bacteroidota bacterium | reverse complement strand
GCCGAATGAGGCCACCGTCGAGAAGCTCGCCGCACGCTGGACCGGGCAGCTCACGAAGCGGCTTCCCCGGTTGCTCAAAGGGCTCTCGGAGGCCGACGCGCAGCAGCTCCAGGTGCTCTGCCCGACGGCGGCGTTCATCGGGCGCGTCAAGAAGCAGTACCGCTTCCACACGATCCTGAAGGCCCCGCTCGCCGTCTCGCCCTACGCGCTCACCGCCGCTGTCTCGGAAGCGGACGCCTCCGCCGGATCGCCGCCGAGGGGCTGCCGGGTGAACGTAGACGTCGACCCGGTTGGGCTGTATTGATCTGGTAGGAGCTACTGATCTGGTAGGAGGGCGCTCGTACCGTGCGCGCTAGGGCTTCGAGAGCCCATAGACGAACTGGTCGCCGACCACGACCAGGTGGTCCTCCCCGACGGCCACCGGCGAGAAGTAGATCTCGCCCGTCCTCTCATGTGCCGGTGGCTGACCGTGCCACACCGGCCGCCCCGTCGCGTCATCGAGCACCCACAACTCGCCCCACCCGTTGTTCGTGAAGTAGACTCGTCCTTCATCGACCGTGATGATCGGCTGCAGGCTTCCTTTCATCCGGTGGGTCCAGACGGTCTCGCCCGTAGCAAGGTCGAGCTTGTGGACGCGCTCGGTCGTACCCCCGGCATAGACAGCTCCGTTGGCTACGGTAGGCCCTACCCAGAAGCCGCTCTCCTCCGGGCGGAACCATTCCCACACGAGTGCCCCGGTGGCGCGGTCAAGGCCGAGCACCTGGCTGTTGGTGGTCACGGCGACGAGGTCACCGGCCACGACGGCCCCGCTGGCATCGGTGTCGGCCCAGACGGTGTCCTGGAGCCCCTCGAAGAAGTAGCGGCGCTCGGGCGTGGGCTCGCTCCAGAGCAATGCGCCCGTGGCCGTGTCGAACGCATACACCGCGCCGAGCGTGTGCGTGTCGGCCGCATCAATGAACCCTGTCGGCACCACAAGGAGACCACCGGCTATGTCGATATCATCGGTGTTCTCCACAACTCCCGAAGGTGCATAAGCGTCGAGCGGGAATTGGCGGACGAGCCTTCCATTGGCCTTAGCGACCTGGATGGCCGAGCCACGCCCGCCAAGGTAGAGGTGCGCTTCGTCCTGCGCCATCGTGTTGAGGCCACTGGGCGTCATCTCAGTGTAGTTGCGCGTCCAACGGGGTGCGCCGTCGCGTTTGCGGAAGGCCCCGATCCAGTTTACGTCGTTGAGATAGAGCGTGCCGTCCGGGCCGCCGTCGTGGAGGATCTTGCGCCCGTCCACGCCACTGCGGTTCGGGTCGTCGGTGAGCGCACGCCGCCAAATCTCCTCGCCGGTTTCTACCTCGAACGCGACGAGGTGGTCGTCGTAGGTGACGTAAGTGCGGCCCTCTTCAATGACGGGTCGCACAAGGCTTTCGTAGCGATCCTGCTTGGGCGCGGTCCAGAGGATCTCGGCCACGCCGGAGCCGCGGGTTTCGTCGCTGCCGAAGAGCAGGTCGCAGCCCGGCAAGGCGAGTAGGCTCGCCAGAGATAGCACAGAGAGCGCGGCCCCTGCGACGGAGCGCAGTATAGGTCTTCTAGTCATAGCCCTGTTCGGACGTTACGTGCTGAAGAGACAGCCCGCCAGACACGTTCCGGTGTGCCCGGCGGGCTATGCGAGGTCTAGCCGTCCGCGCCTAGTTCACGGTTACAGTCCGCGTCGAGACTTTAGCCGTGCCGCTGGCATCGGTCGTTCGTAGTTGGATGGTGTGAGTGTGAGGACCGTAGAACTGACGGCTGAACGTGGAGGCCGATCCGCCATTCCTCCAGGTGCTGGAACAGGACTCACGGAGATCTGATTCTAGATCAGTGCCGCGGCAGTTTTCCCGATAGCGCCATCCGTAGCTGTAGGGGGCTTGGCCTCCAGAAGCCGAGGCTCGCCAGGTAGACGTCTGCCCATTGCTCACCGACGAGGGACCCGTGATTGAGGACGCCAGCGGAGCCGATGAACCTGCTTCCGGTACGTCGATGTCATCTTGCTCCATCGCAAATTCAATCTGGGCAAACGCAGCCGGAGCGGCCGTCTCCTCCAGGTGGTTGACGCCGTCGGCGCGGAGGCGGCGGCCCTGGGCGAGGAAGCTCGGGGCCTGCGAGCCGTTCGGGATGAAGCCGTCGTCGTCGCCAGCGAAATCGCCGCCGTTGAGGTCATAGTAGAGCGTGTTGCCCACGATGAACTCGCTGTACTCATACTGCCAGCCCGCCGCCATCATACCGTAGCCCGAGTAGAACGAGTCCGAGACGGCTCCCCAATAGGCGGCGGCTTCGAGGTAGGCCCAGTCCCAGGTCGCCGCATAGTTGTCGAGCGCATTCTGCTCGGCCCACCAAGCGATGACGCTGTTGATGAAGTAGACGAAGCTAGCATAGTCGAACCACTCCACGAGTTCGCCCTGCTCTACGGGGCTTTGGCCTAGAAAGTCCAGTCTCCCCGAGTCGGCGATGCGAAGCGGAGTCTGGAAATCCTCGTCGCCGTAGATGAAGTAGGACCCACTCGCCGGATAGGTGGCCGAGGGTGAAGCGTTGAGGGTACCGAGAAACGCGCTCCCGGGGGCCAGGTCCTCAGCCGTTTCGCCCTGCAAGGCGTCGTTTTCGTTGAGCACCTTCTCGAAGAGGTGTTCGGCAAGCATTGGCAGCCCGCTGCCGACCGCTGCCTGAGCGAGATCGCAGAGCCACGACGAGCATCCAATGAGCAAAGCCCAGGGGACCGTCAGGTCTGCCGTCCAGTATCCAGCCATCGCCACGCCGTTCAGTTCAGCGAGTTTGCCAATGGGAGCCCCAGCGTGGGGCGTGCCAATGGTGATGAGGTCAGCGACGCGGCTACGTCCATCGGCGGAGGCACGGTATTTCTCGCGCGCGAGTATGCCGCCTGCGCTGTGCCCAATCACAACGGAGTTGGTAGGCACGAAAAGCGTACTCGCACGGCTGCTTAGCCTACCGTCTTGCCAGGACGGCGCGAATGTGTTCACGTCGTATCTGTCTTCGATATCGGCGATGAACTCGTTCCACACACTCGGGACTTCGCCGAGGCCGTGGACAAAGGTGACGTTGCGCGGCTGTGCTTCGATCTGCGCAGAGGCTAGGATGAGGAGAGCGAGCCAGATGTAGAGGCCGCTGGTAAAACGCGCAGCAGCGCGAAGTAAGATGGAAACGTTCATGGTTTCGTGGGGCGTAGTGGTTCGGAATGACAGCATGGGTAGTGTCTACTGGCTGCTCCCAGCGGTGCCAAACTGCACGGTCCGCTGTGAGCCGCCAGGTCCTGCCGGACCGACCAGGAGGCTGGGACGGTCTCGGCTGGACGCAGAGCCCTGCTCGTAGATGAGTTGGCCGCCCATCCGGACCTCCGCCTCTGGGTAGAGTGCCTGAGCGCCGGGCTGGACGATCAGAGACACCTCGACACCGTCATCCAAAGCACCACTGCGAGCTTGGGCCTCCGCGCCCCGCGTGAGTCGGAAGCGACCATCCCCGAGGTCCTCCACCTCGAAGCCACGCTGCTGCATCACCTCGACCCGCTCGCGGAACGAAAGAGCGCCGAAGTTCCTGCCATCGGGCAGGCGGGCGACTACGGGGGTGCCGAGCTCAGCGTCAACGCGAGCCGTAAAGTCCGCCATCGCGGTACGTACGTTGGACTCGAATGTGGACGTCTTCGTCTGACCATTTATCGTTGCCGTGACGCCAGTTGGCGAGAGCGCGATCGACGTAGGCACCGAGGGGTTATGACTGGACGTTCCGCTTACGCTGATCGCACTGACGGAAGCGTAGGCAGCAGACGGGATGTTGAACGAGGCACTGTTCGAGAACGAAGGGAGCACCTGTGCCTCCTCCGCATAGCCCAAATTGAGGGCCTGCCCCTGCATCTGCACGAGAGTTCCAGAAGCCGCTGGAGCAGTGCTGGTCACAGCAGGTTGATCCTCAACGGGGGTAGTCGTGTCACACGCAGCTAGGATTGCACACAGGCTGAGCGCGATGCCAACGCTACGAATCATCTCGCTCAGACTGGCGTACGTGGGTTTGCTGGTCATGGTAAAGGTCGTGCTTTGCGATTGGTGATTGTGACTGGTGCCCCCTGTGTGTGGGCTGATGTTGCCGCATCGACCCGCACTTTTACAGGGGCTTTTTTTTGCGCTTCTCCCTCAGCGCGCTTGTGGATGTGATAGAAAAGAGTAACGCCTTTTGTTAGGCCCACATCTTAGGGGTTTGCCCCCCCCGTGTCAAGTGCTAAGGATTAATTTTGATCTCCGATCGGTGGACGACGCAACTCACGAAGCGGCTGCCCCGATTGCTCAGAGGGCTCTCCGAGAGCGACGCGCAGCAGCTCCAGGTGCTCGGCCCGACGGCGGCGTTCATCGGGCGCGTCAAGAAGCAGTACCGCTTCCACACGATCCTGAAGGCCCCGCTCGCCGTCTCGCCCTACGCGCTCACCACCGCCGTTGCCGAGGCGGACGCTGCCGCCGGGTCGCCGCCCAAGGGCTGCCGCGTGAACGTCGATGTGGACCCGGTGGGGCTGTATTGAGCGCGGCTGTGTTGCGGTGCTACCAACTCCGCTTGCTGCGTTGCGGGCGAGGGAGTCGGGGCGATGCAAGGCGACGGCGTCGTCCAAGGTGATCTCTCCCCGCGCATCCATCTCGGCGAGGGCGAGCGCCGTGACCACCTTCGTTATCGAGCCAATCTCGTAGCGCGTGTGCACGTCCGGCACGCCATCGAGGGTTCCATACCCCCACGCGTCCTGCTCGCCCCCGTCCAGGACGCCCACCACCAGGCTCGGCAGCGCATGCGCGTCGAAGAACGCTTGCGGGATCGAGTCGACCGGGACCGAGCGTGGTTGCGCAACCCGTTCCTGACCGCCGGCCTGCCCGTGGCATCCGGTGCTGAGCACGAGGACCACAACGAGCAGGCAGGAAACAAGGCGCAGCATAGATCTTGGGTTTCCGCGCCAATGGGTTTCCGCGCCGAGACGATGGGCCGCACCGGATGGTCACACTTGAATTTGCGACGGAGGGCCGAACCAGGAAAGGCGCATCGTATATTAGGGGTCCTTTGCCGGACGCCGACATTGCGGTCCTCCGGCGCAAAGAAGGGCTAGTCCCGTACGGCCAGCTCCCCTTGAACTCCGTCAGGGCCGGAAGGCAGCAGCGGTAGAGGGTCGTAGCGGCGCGATGCGGATCGCTAGCCCTTCTTTTTTGGTTCCTCGCGGTCTTGTAGGTCGCTTCTGCCCCCCCGGTCGTCGCCCTCGGACGACTCTAGCCTCCCCTAGTCGCCCCCTCATGTCCACTCCTGAACTCGTCATTATCGCGGCGCTCGCCGAGCGCGACCGGCTCATCGGCGACGGGCTCGATCTACCGTGGCACCTTCCCGCTGACCTCAAGCGCTTCAAGCGGCTCACCGTCGGCCACCCGCTCGTGATGGGGCGGCGGACGTTCGAGTCACTCGTGCACCAGTTTGGTGGGCCCCTCCCGAAGCGCGCCAACGTGGTCCTGACTCGCGACGCGGTGAAGGCTGCCGCCCTGAAGGCCGCGCACCCGGAGATCCTCGTGTTCGGCGGGCTGGAGGCCGCGCTCGCGCTTCTGGCTGACGAGACCCGCGTGTTCATCGGGGGGGGAGCCGCGGTCTACGAAGCGGCGCTGCCCCTAGCTGACCGCCTCGAACTCACCCTCGTCGACGGCTCCTACTCGGGCGACACCTACTTCCCGGCCTACGCGCACCTGATCGGACCGGTCTTTGCGGAAACCGCCTCGGACCACCATGATGGGTTCCGGTTCGTGACCTACGAGCGCCAGACCGGGCTTTCCCCTAGCGGCTAGCCAGGCTGCGCGTACGGCGTGCCGGAAGATTATCGCTCGCACGCCTTACGATTTCTCTCCGCTCTGTCCACCGATCGCCGCCATATCGCACCCGCACCTGATGCTTCGCTCGGCAGCCTCCCGAGTGACCGGCAGCGGCTGAAGATGCTCCGCCAGGCATTCCAGCTGCTGTGCCTCGTCGGTGCGGTGGTGGTGCTCGCGTTCAAAGTGTTCACGGACGCGCTCGGTCTAATCCCGACCGACCCCTTGAGTTCGCGGCTGGGCGTCGTCTTGGTGCTGATTGGATGCCTGGGCTTGTCGTTCCGTCGCGGCCAGGACATCCGCTGGATCATGGGCCTGCTCAGCGTGGTCGTCGGAACCCTTGGGGGGTGGCTAGGCGCCCTGATGACCCTCAACCCGGAAAACCCGGCGTTGATGCTCTCGTTTCTATGCCTCCATATCGTCGCGGCGAGTGCGCTGGAGGTTGCTGGGCTGCGCGCCCGCGCCCTGGTTGCCTACCACGCGGTCGTCCTGGGAATCGCGGCGGTGTCGGCGGTGGCTACGGGCATTCCCTCCGCCCTCTCGGTCTACTTCCTCGCCCTCATCACGCTGATGGCGGCCACGTCGGTGCTGATCTGGCAGGCCGTAGGGCGCATTCGTGAGGTACTGATCATCCGGGAGCGGGAGTTGGAACGCGCCCAGCGGCTCGCCAGCATGGGGAGCTGGACGTACAACTTGGCGACCCAGCGCCTCCATTTCTCCCATGGCCTCTTCGACCTCCTGGGTTTTGACCTCACCGACACCAGGCCCAGCATGGAGCTGGTGCTGGCGCTCATTCATCCGGACGACCTAGCGAGCTACCTCGACTACACCGACACCCTACAGCGCCTGGAAGTCCCGGACGACGTGGTGCTGCGGGGACGTACCCCGCGCGGGGAGCGTTGGCTCCGCTTCCACACCCATATCGAGCGGAATGCCAGCGGCCGACGCGTGGCTCTCAACGGCATCGTGATGGACGTGACGGCGCAGCGCGGGCGCGAGCAGGCCTTGATGGAAGCGCGCGAGCTCGCCGAGCACGGTCAGGCACGCGCTGAGGAGGCCAGCCGTCTCAAAGGCACGATCCTCGCCAACGTGAGCCACGAGGTACGCACGCCGCTCAACGCGATCCTTGGCTTCGCCGACGTGCTCTCGGAGGAAGTCCGGCCCGACCTCCAGGAGTTTGTCCAGCCGGTGCGCGAGAACGGGCGGCGTCTTCTCGACACGCTCAACGCCATGCTGGACCTCGCGCGGCTCCGCGCGGGCACCTCGGCGCTGCGCCCGGAGTCGTTCGACCTCGCCGACGAGGTGCGCGCCACCGTAGAAGCGCTTGACGACCGACTCCGGCCCGACGAGGTCGCCCTCACGTTTGCGGCCGAGCCTCCAGTCCTGCGCGGGCAGACCGACCGCAACGCGCTCACCGGGATCGTCACCAACCTCGTCACGAACGCCCTCACCTTCACCGACCAGGGCGCTGTGGACGTGCGTCTCGAACGCGAAGGCCCCATCGCCATTCTACTGGTCGCTGACACAGGACGCGGCATCGGCGAGGGCTTCCTCCCTCATCTCTTTGAGGCCTTCCGGCAGGAGTCCGACGGCCTCGCCCGTAGCCACGACGGTAACGGCCTCGGCCTCGCTATCACCAAACAACTCGTCGACCTCCTCGGCGGCGAGATCGCCGTGCGCAGCGAGGCCGGCGCGGGCACGGCCTTCGAGGTACGCCTTCCCCTCTCACTGCCATCGATGAGCGGCGATGGCGTGCGGCACCCAAGCGGCCTAGGTGCGTCTCGGCTCGACGTGCATGCCGATGAGGTAGAGGCGCGCCTCAGCACACCGGCGCACACGGCCGAACCGATGGATTCTAACGGCGACGGAGCCATCGCACCAGTTGCTCCGGTGGGGCCCGGCGAGTAAGTTGCACGACGCGTTCGGCCCGTGATCTCGCGATCCGCACGCCCGCTCTCCTGCACCTCCCGACCGCCCTGGATATGGCCGACGCCGCCTCCGGCTCCTCGGGCCGCTACCTCGTCACGGCCCGCAAGTACCGCCCGCAGACCTTCGCCGACCTCGTCGCGCAGGAGCACGTCGCGCAGACGCTGCAGAACGCGATCCTGCACGACCGCCTCGCGCAGGCCTACCTCTTCAGCGGCCCGCGTGGTGTGGGCAAGACGACGGCGGCCCGCCTCGTGGCGAAGGCCATCAACTGTACGACTCCGCTCGGGCAGCGCACGGGCGCCGAGCCATGCCGGACGTGCGACTCGTGCCGGGCGTTCGAGGAGGGCCGCTCGCTCAACATTATCGAGGTGGACGCGGCGTCGAACAACCGCGTGGACGACATCCGCGACCTCCGGGAGAAGGTCCGCATCCCTCCGCAGGGCGCGCGCAAGAAGATCTACATCCTCGACGAAGTGCACATGCTCTCGCAGGGCGCGTTCAACGCGCTCCTGAAGACGCTCGAAGAGCCGCCGCCGCACGTCCTGTTCATCTTCGCCACGACGGAGCCGCACAAGGTCCTCCCGACGATCCTGAGCCGCACGCAGCGCTTCGACTTCCGGCGCATCGCCGTGCCGGAGATCGTGAGCCGCCTGCGCCACATCGCGCACGAAGAAGGCATCACGGCCGACGACGAGGCGCTGATGCTGCTCGCGCGCAAGGGCGACGGCGCGCTCCGCGACGCGCTCTCGATCTTCGACCAGGCCGTCTCGCTCTGCGGCACCGACATCGGCTACGACGCGCTCGCCGACGCCCTCGGGGTGGTCGACACCGACCTCTTTTTCGAGACGACCGCGCTCGCCCTCACGCAGGACCGCGCCGGGATGCTGCGCCTCGTGGACCGCCTGATGGCGCGCGGCTACGACCTCACCGAATACCTCGTCGGGCTTGCCGAGCACCTCCGCGACCTCCTCGCCGTGAAGACGACGGGCGACGGCACGCTCATCGAGGCGACGGACGCTGTGCAGGCGCGCTACGTCCAGGCCGCCGGGCCGTTCGGCGAGCCGGACCTGCTGCGGATGCTCATGATCGCCGACGAGACGGAGCAGGCGCTCAGGTTGGCCCCACAGCCGCGCCTCAAGCTCGAACTGGCGCTGCTCAAGCTAGCCTCGCTCGCCAAGGCGACGGACCTCACGGCGGTGCTGGCGAAGCTGGACCGCCTCGAAGCGGCCCTGGCGAGCGGCACGCTCGACGGCGGTGCGGTGGTGGTGCCAGGCGAGGCGGCGGACCCACCGGCCTCCGCGCCGACCGGTGCGGCGGGAAACGCCCCGGGGGACGGTAGCGCGTCCCCCGCTCCGACCCTTACGCCCGCACCAGCCGAGCGCATCACCGCCGCACCCGTCACCGCCGAACCCGTCACGGCTCCTCCAACGACAGGCACCCCCGCCGCTGACGCCACACCGCACTCGGAGCCTGCCTCCCCACCGTCGCGTCCGACGGAGCTGTCCGTCGTGCCGCGGACGGTTCGCGAGCCTGTGCTCGCCGCGCCGACCGCCGCGCCGACCGCGGCAGCTACGCCCGCGAGTGAGGCGACGACGCCTCCGCTCGTCCCAAGCGATGAGGTGAACCTGGCTGCGGAGCCCGCCGCGCTGCACGCCGACGGCGCGACGAGCGAAATCGAGGCGCACGAAACCGCCGAGCACGAAGCGACTCAGCCCCCCGCCGTGGCACCGGACGCTGCGCCCGCAGCGACCCCGCCGGTCGCAGCGACCCCGCCGGTCACAGCGACCCCGCCGGTCGCAGCG